>JAVKID010000054.1:0-21039 GCA_031459655.1 Candidatus Fervidifonticultor octavus
GGCGCGGGTGTCGGGGCCGGGGTGGGCGCGGGCGTCGGGGCCGGGGTGGGCGCGGGTGTCGGGGCTGGAGTGGGCGCCGGGGTTGGGGCGGGTGTGGGTGTCGGTTTGGGTGGGGGGGTCGGCGCGGGTGTCGGGGCGGGCGTGGGTCCCGGCTTATACACGGTCTGGCCCACGGCCAGGTGACTGGATGAGAGTGAGCCAGAGACGAGCAGCAGTGTGGCCACAAGGACGCAGGCAGCGCGTGAACGCATCGTGCGCCTCCTCAGTGCAGAGCCCCCCGAGGGACGAGGACGTGCGCGGAAGAAAAGAGAATCGCCCCTCTTCGGCAACCCGGCTGTCTTGAGCCGCCTGCCCAAGACCCGTGGCTTTGCGCCCTCGAATCGCTTCGAGTTTGCCTCTTGTCGGAGGGTTCCAGATTTGTGGTTCACTGTATCACATACCCTCGGCGTTGTCACTCTTAGACCATCGAAGAGCCTAGCTGGCGCATCGGTTCGCCGAGGAAGACTTTCAGCAAACTTCCTACCACTTCAACTAAATATGCCATGCAAGCGGCCTCGAACCATCCCAGGGAGGTCCAGGCGGCGTTGAAATCGGGTCAGCACGCACATCTGGGTGAGAGGAGATGTGGTTGATGAGGGTCGGGGTGGGACCGAAACGCATCGGGCAGATCGACGTGGAACCTCTCCCCGTGCTACGCGTCCGCCTGTGGGCTCTGGTGCGGCTGGGCCGGCCCAAACAGTGGACGAAGAACGGGCTGGTGTTTGGCGCGCTGCTGTTCTCGGGTCGCCTGGTCGAGGCGGCTTCGGTCCAACTGGCGTTGTGGGCGTTTGCCGCGTTCTGTCTGGCGTCGTCGGCTGTTTACTCTCTGAACGATGCGCTGGACGCGCCGGAAGACCGCCTCCACCCCCGAAAGCGCCACCGGCCGGTCGCCGCCGGTATCATCAGCCCGGGGCAGGCGATTGCTGCGGCCGTCTTGCTGGGTCTGATGGGCACGGGTCTGGGACTGCTGGTAAACCCGGCGCTGGGTCTGATCGTGGCCCTCTACCTCTTCGTCAGCACGCTCTACAGCCTGCGGCTGAAGCACGCGGTGCTGCTGGACATCCTGGCGGTCGCCGCCGGCTTCGTGCTCCGTGCAGTGGGCGGAGCCGAGGCCATCGGCGTCCAGATGTCGCTGTGGTTCATCGCCTGCGTCCCCCTGCTCTCGCTCCTGCTGGCGGTGGGCAAGCGGCGACACGAACTCGTCTCGATGGACGACCCGGTCCGCCACCGCGGGGTCCTCGGCGAGTACCCTGCCCAGTTGCTCGACCAGTTGATCGCCGTGCTCAGCGCCGCGATCATCATGGCCTATCTCCTGTACGCCATGGACTCGGCCAGACCGTACCCGCTGATGCTGACCAGCCCGCTGGTGATCTACGGGGTCTTCCGGTACCTGTATCTGGTCTACCACCGAAACGCAGGCGGGAGTCCGGATGAGTTGCTGCTGTCTGATGTGCCGTTGCTGATTGCGGTAGCGGCGTGGGGGCTCGCGGCGGCGGCGGCGATCTACCTGGCGTAGGCCCCTCAGGGATGGGATCGTCGTGGCGGGATGTACGGGATGGCCAGCGGAGGGAAGACGGCGGCCCCATTCTGCGCGGACTGGCGCCCGAAGAGGACGATGCCCGTCGTCAGCAGTGTCCGCTCCACCGGCACGGGCGGGCGGCCCGTCGTGAAGAACTCGACGAGGGCATGGACGAGATAGCCGAAGTGATCGTAGGGCTGGCCACCGAGCACCAGGCCGCCGGTGGCGATGGTCCCATCGGCGTACTGGGCCCCCAGGAGGAACTCGCTATCGTCGAACGCTTCCGGGACCAGCGCCAGCACCGCGCGGGTGCCGTCCGCATACCGGATCAGCAGCGCATCGGCTGGCGGACGACCAGGCCGGCGGCGGGTGCGGGCCGAGGCCAGCAGGGCGTCGAAGACGGCTCCCCCCCAGCGGTCGCGGTCGGGCAGCGAGGCGTATCCTGCGCCCACGTTTCTGATCTCGTGGATCCCGGTCTCGCGGGCGGCCCGCTGTTCCAGGAATCCCTGGAGCAGTTCGGCGGCATGGAAGGCGAACGCCCAGTAGGGCGTGGAGGCGACCACGACGCCGACCTCCGGGCGGCCAGCGCGAAGCGGCCGGTCGAGGGGAGCAAACGGCAGCACCGATCCCGCCATCAGGGGGACGTTCCGCCGCGCGGCCTCGACAACGATGGCCTGGCTGTCGGCCCAGTCCGCGGCCAGCATCTTGTCGAGGAAGACCGGGACCCGCACGCCTGTCCGGTCCAGGATAGCCAGTACCTCCCGCACGACCTGCACCCGGCGCATCGGGCTCTGGCGCTGTCCGGACTCGGGCAGGTCTTCCCGGGTGGCGATCAGGACGCCGTCGGCGGTCAGGCGGGGCGCGGGCCGTTGGGCATCGTCCAGGAGGGCGTCGGCAATGGACGACGCCGCGCGGAAGCCGTAGCGCGATGCCAGCGCCCGTGTCTGGTCGCGGGCAGCCGGAGCGTCGGCGTAGACGCTGGCGATGGTGACCGGTGAGGCATACGACCTGTCGCCGACTCTGTAGCCCTGGAGGAACCGCGTGCCGATGACGTCTGCGTGCGACCACGGATACCAGCTGTCGACGATGAAGGCGACGCGCCGCGGGGCGGGTGCACCCGGCGCCGGCGAGGGAGGGGCGAAGACGGCAGCCAGCGCCGCGGCCAGGCCAAGGCCGATGAGAGACTTCACCACCGGTCAGGGAGATTGGCCACTCGGGCTGCCCGGCCCTGCCTGGCTCCGGCCCGTTCTGCTGTGCGGTTTGGCTGTGGCTGTGGCGCTGGTGGAAACCGCGTCGGCCCGAGGGTTCAACCCCACCGCCATGGTGTACGTGGAGGCAGCCCGTCACCTTCTGGCTGGGCAAGGGATGAGTACCGATATCCTCTTCACCACGTCTGTGCCGCGGCTGCCGTCGCCTCTGTCGGTGTGGGGGCCGTTCTACCCGGTGACCGCTGCCGGGCTGGCCTGGATCGGCCTCGACGTGGCGGTCGCGGCCAGGGTGAGCTCAGTGCTGGCCTTCGGGTTGTCCGTCGTGCTCGTGTGGTGGTTGGGGTCGGTACTCTTCGGTCCGAGGGTGGGGACCGCATCGGCGCTGTTGGTGTCGGTCTGGCCGGCGGTCCTCCGGCAGGCCGCGACAGCGGGTTCGGAAAGCCTGTTCGTGCTGCTGCTGCTCGGGTCCGCCGCGGCCACGGTGCGTTCGATGCGTCTCGGGGGCACGGCAGGATCTCGGTGGGCGCTGGTCGGCGGCCTGGCCATGGGAGCGGCGTCTCTGACGCGGTATGCCGGCATCCCGTTGGTCCCTCTGGGCGGTGCGGCGCTGTTCGTGTTCGCGCGCAGCCTGCCGCTCCGGGAGAGGTTTCTGCGGGTCGGTCTGTGGACTGCAGCGGGGGCGCTTCCGATCGCCGGCTGGCTTGCGCGGAACCTGGCGACGACCGGGACGCTCATCGGCGCCGGGCGCCAACCCGATGACCTTGGGCTTTCCTATCACCTGACGACGGCGGCCCGGACTGTCGCCCACGACGTTCTTGAGTTGGCCGGGCGCCTCTTGATCGTCCCCGAATTCGCTGGGCCGCGGGAGATGGCTCTCACCACCGCGTTCCTCGGCGCGGCTCTGGTCGTACTGGCGGTTACGCTCCAGCGGTCCCTGTCCCCTCGCACCACCGCGTTGAGCATCCGGGTCCTTCTTCGCACCGGCGAGGCTGGCTTCGTGCTCACCCTAGGGATCGGGTATTGGGTGTCCATGATCGCGGCGCGCACGGTCATCGGGTTCTATCCCCTCGATTCCAGGTTGATGATGCCGGCGTATCCCCTGGTGATGGTCGGGATGGTCGCGGCGGGGGCAGCGCTGGTCGATCGGGTGTGGCCGAAGGTGGGCCCGCGGTGGGGAGGGATTGTTGGGTGGCTCTGCGTTGCCACCCTGTGCGTCGTCGTCTTTCCCCGCAGCCTCGCGGCCGGGGGTCCCCGTCTGTCGCCGGGGCCGGCGCCACCCTGGGTCCGGTGGGTGCAGACGCACACCCCAGAAGGGGCTTTGGTCGTCGGCAACCTGTCCTACGACTACAACTTCTATCTCGACCGGCCGGTGGTGCAGTTCTCAGGGAACCCCTACGGGGTCTCGCGGTTTGACTGCCGGGCAGTCGGCAGCCTGTTGGAGCGGTTGCGCAGGCGGCCCGCCTACTTCGTGGTGCGCGAGGAGCGCGGGCGCTTCGATCCGGAGGTCATGCGACGCCTCCACGGGCCGTTGATCGGGGAGCTCGTAGCCGGTGAGAGGACGCCGCTGCCCGTGCGGTTGGTGGCGCGGTCGCCGGACTTCGTCGCCTACGAGATTCTGGACAGGGCCTGGACGTGCCGGTGAACGCCCCGGCGGTACCCGTCGCTGCCTGGCTTGACCTTCGGGGAGGGTGATCGTCATTCCTGACCTGCTGGCTCTTCCCAGACTGATCGCCAATCTGGACCGTTTCCTCGGCCAGCATCTCACGCTGGATCAGACCAAAGCCGTCATCCGGCAGCGCCTGCAGACGCGGGAGGAGCGGTTCCTTGATCATGTCTCGCGGTACATCTACGGCTATCCTCGGAGCCCCTACCTGCCGCTGCTGCGCCTGGCTGGATGCGAGTTCGGCGACCTGCAGACGATGGTCCGCCAGAGGGGCCTCGAGGGCACACTGGCGTCGCTGCGGGACGCCGGTGTCTACGTGTCCTTCGAGGAGTTCAAGGGCAGGAAGCCGGTCGTCCGGGCCGGGCACACGTTCCACTTCACGCAGCGCGACTTCGACAATCCCTTTCGGGGGGCCGAATTGAAGGTCCTCACCGGCGGCTCGCGGAGCGCCGGCGCGCCCATCCACGTGGCCCTGGACACCGTCGCGGAGAACCGGGTCCACTGTTTCAACCTCATGCTGGAGTCGGCGGGCGCGCGGCGGGGACCGCTGATGACCTGGCTCCCGGGCTTTCCGTCGGGGTCAGGGTTCTTCCTCTGGATGGGATTGACCCACATCGGTCGGCCGCCGATCCGGTGGTTCGCCATGTACGATCCCAGGCGTCCGTCCGTCAGCCGCCAGCAGCGCGCGATCCTGCCGCTGGCGCGGGTGATCGCCAGGCGCCACGGACTGCGCATGCCGATGCCGGAGTTCACGCCGTTGTCGGATGCGTCGCCTGTCCTCAAGGCCCTGCTGGACGCCAGGCGGCGCTACGGCGGGTGCGCGTTGATCACGACGTCCAGCGCGGCGGTCCGGGTGGCGGGTCTGGCCTCCCAGTTGGGGGAGTCCCTGGAGGACATCAAGATCCTGGTGGGCTCCGAGCCCCTGACGTCTGGGAAGGCCGAGGAGATCCGGCGGACCGGCGCATCGGTCCACGTGAGATATATCTTCACTGAGGGCGGTGCCGCAGGCACGGGGTGCGGCACTCCGTCGGCGCCCGACGATATGCACTTCATGGCCGACAGTTTTGCCCTCATCCCCCACCGCCGGTCCATGGAGGGCGTCGGGTCCCTCGACACCTACATGTTCACCTCTCTGTTGAACTTTGCGCCCAAGGTGATGCTGAACGTCGAGAGCGACGACTTCGGGGAATTGACCGTCAGACGCTGCGGCTGTCCGCTAGACGACCTGGGGTTGCACCGGCACCTCGCCTACGTTCGGTCCTTCACGAAGCTCACCGGGGAAGGAGCGAAGGTTCTGGCCACGGACTGCGTCCGCATCATCGAAGAAGTTCTCCCCAGGGAATTTGGCGGGACCAGCGTTGACTACCAGTTGCTGGAGACTGAGGACGACCAGCGCGTGACGCGGCTGTTTCTCGTGGTGAGCCCTGAGGTGGGGCCGCTCGACGAGCAGAAGGTGCTGGAGCGCTTTACCAGTGAATTGTTGAAAGTCCCCTTCAGCGGTGCGCCGGCCACGTGGTTTCAGGACCAGACGATCCGGGTCGTCCGGCGCCGCCCGGTTGAGACGCCGTCGGGCAAACTGCTGCCGTTTCACACTCAGGCGCTGTCGCTGCTCCAGGAGCGGACGGCCGCTGGCGGCAGCGCCCGGGGCGTGGCCCGGTAGCTGGCGGGGGTGACTGGGGTCGATGCTGACAGAGATCGGCAGAAGCGGAGCCCGGCACGTGCGCCGGCTGCTGGGTTGGACGGCGCGACGGCTGGTCCCTGAGGCCGAGCCGGCGGCCGTGCTGCCGTTCCTCCGCCGCTGGGCTGTGGCTCGGATCAAGGCGTTCCAGCGGCGACGCGGGTTGGTCAGAGGGATGGCGATCGTCTGTCCCGCGGCGGGCCGGCTTTGGGCTATTGAGCAGGACGTCCCACTGCCCGGGCGGGGGGAGGTGCTGGTCCGCGTTGCTGCGAGCGTCGTCAGCCCGGGGACCGAGCGCGCCTTCTTTCTCCGATTGCCCAACGCGGTACCTGCGTATCCGTACTTTCCAGGCTACTCGTTGGCTGGCGACGTCGTCGCTGCGGGTCGCGGCAGCCGGCACCGCCCAGGCGACCGGGTGGCCCTGGCGGCGCCTCACGCCAGTCTGGCGCTCGCGGCGGATTCCCAGGTGTTCCCGGTTCCGCCTCAGGTCTCGCTCGAGGAGGCGGCGTTCGTGCAGTTGGGCATCATCGCGCTTCAGGCTGCGGCCAAGGCGCGAATTCGGCCCGGGGAACCCGTGGTGATCCTGGGGCTGGGGCTGATCGGGCAACTCCTGCTGCAGTGCTGCGCCAGCGTCGCCTCCGCTGTCACGGCGGTGTCCCGCACGCCGCGGCGCATCTCGGACAAGGTGCGCGCCGTGGTCGAGCGGGTGATCGTGATCGAGCGCGACGGCGCCGAGGCTCTCGACACTGTGGACGCCTCGGTGGCCTTCGACGCCACGGGGGCTCCCAACGGTATCCCGGCGGCCCTGCGGTGCACGGGTCGAGGCGGACGCATCGTCCTGACCGGCAGCACCCGCGGGGTGACCGAGCGGGTGGACTTCGGCCTGATGGCGGACAAGCAGGTGACAATCATCGGCGCGCACATTCACAGCCTCTCCCTGGCCGAGCGGCGGTCGCTGGCCGATGCCTTCTTCGCCATGCTGCAAGACCGCCGCCTCGATCTCGCGGCGCTCATCACCGAGCGTGTCCACCCTCTCGAGGCCGAGTGGTTCTACCGCCGGCTGGCCGGGAGAACCGATGCGACGGTGGGCGCGGTCCTGGACTGGAGCCGGCTCGGTGCGTCCGAGGGCATGCGCCGCGCGCACGTGTGCACGCCACCCGACCTGGGACCCTTCCGGCGTGGCCGGCTGGTCCTGGCGCCGCTGTCGGTGAACAGGACGCGCTGGGCAGAAGGGGCCGCTCCATGAGGACGGTCGAGGTCCCCCCGAGGCCCTCCGTCCGTCCCGTCTCGGGACCGTTGCGGATGGCCGTGATCGGTTGCGGCGAGCGAGGCGCCGGGTGCTGCAGGGCCGTGGCGCAGACGGGCAACAGCCGTCTGGTCATGGTCATGGACGCGAGCCCGCAGCGGGCACGCGAGGTCGGTCGAGGCCTTGGCGTTCCCTGGACGACCAGTCTGGAGGAAGTGCTGGCCCACGACGACGTGGAGGCCGTGGTGATCTCGACCCCGCACCACCTCCACGCTCCGCAGGCCCAGGCCGCCGTGAAGGCCGGCAAGCATGTCGTGGTCGAGAAGCCCCTGGCGACATCGCTGGAGGACGCGGCCGCCGTAGCCGTCGCAGCCCGGGAGGCCGGTGTCTGCTTCTCTGTCAATCTGTCGTACCGCTACCTACCCCACGTGGCGAAGGCCAGGAGCCTGATTGAGGCGGGCGTGCTGGGCGAACTCTACGGTGCCTCGCTGATCTATCAGAAGGAACGGTTCGCCGACTACTGGGAGGGGCGCGTGGGCGGCGCCGGTTCCGACTGGCGGATGCGGCGTGAGACGAGCGGCGGCGGGATCCTGATCAACCTGGTGATCCACTTCATCGATTTGCTGCGCTATCTTCCCGGGCTGGATCTTGTCGAGGTGTCGTCGGCTCAGGCGACCATGGAGGGTCCAGGCGAGGTCGAAGATGTCACCGCGCTGTGGCTCCGCTATGCCAACGGGGCGCTGGCGACGGTGAATGCCAGTTCGTGCGCCCGCGGGGCCGACATTGTCGAGTTCCGGTTGTGGGGGCGGGACGGGCACCTCTCGCTCACCCCACCCTACCAGTTCTACTCGCTGCGCCTGGTGGATGGGAAGCGGCCGGGGCAGTGGCACCGGTTCTCCGGCGCTTCCGGCCTGGCCCAGCGGGATGTGGAGTACTTCCGGCGCTTCGCCGACCGCGTGCTGCGCGGTGAGCCCCAGGACATCACGGCTGACGACGGGCTGGCGGCCCAGGCGGTGGTGGAGGCTGCGTACCGGTCGGCGCAAACCGGCCGGGTCGAGAGGGTGCTATGGCAGCCGGAGCGCACCATCGGCTCTTGAGGTACACCGGCGCACGGGACCGGGGCGGCGCCCTCATTGTCACGGAAGAACCACTGCGAACGGTGGGAGCCGACCAGGTCCTCGTGCGGTGCGTGTGCGCGGTGGTGGATCTGGAGCCGCTGCGGATCACGCGTGTCCCCGGCGTCCCGGTGGCTTCGTTCCTGGGGCGCGTGGTGGAATCCGCGGCCCCCGATGGCCCACCCCCCGGCGCGCTGGTGGTCGGCGCAGGACCGCTCGGCGAGGTCGTCACGGTCAGGCGCGAGAGCCTGTGGAGTGTCGCCGAGGAGATGCCACCGGAGCACCTGGCGCTTCTGCCCCAGGCGGCGGCAGTCCTGAGGGCAGTGGGGGAGGCGGGCATCAAGATGGGCGACCGGGTGGTAATCTCCGGCGGCGGCCTGGCCGCGGGACTGGCCACGGAGGTGGCACGCCTCTACTCGGGCGGGTGGCCCGAGGCGGTGCCGACCGGCTCCGCCTCGCCGCGACCCGCCATACCCGGTTCGGCGGATGCCGGGGTGTGCGACGTCCTCATTGACACCACGGCCGACGCCGCGGCGTGGGCCTGGGGGTTCGGACTCCTGCGCGAGCAGGGCGTCGCGTTGCTGCTCCTGCCCCCGGGTGTCTGGGTGCACGCCTTCGACTTCTACCCAATGGTGCACCGACGCTCGCTGTCGCTGCTGGCCAGGAGGGTTCCGGAGGCGGATGGGCGTCCGGCTGCCACCGACGCCATCGCCACGGCCAAACGTCTGATCCGCCAGGGCCTGCCGGCTGTGGGGGGACATGTCCAAAGTCTTCGCCTGTCGGCCGGGGCCGCCGGCGCGGAGAGCATCCACCTGACCGGGGTGGGGGATGCCGTGGGGTTGCTGTGCTGGTTCGAGGGTTCGGGATCGGTGTGCTGACCTTCGAGTACTCCCGGGAATTCCGAGAGATGATCGTGGAACTGCACCGGGGAAAGGAATCCCTGCCGGCCTACCCCCGGTACATCGCCGCCCATCTCGGCGGGCCCGACAGCCGCCTCAGCCGGTTCGATCGGTATCTGTATCCGGAGATTGTCCACCGCTGCGGGGACCTTTCATCCAGACGGGTGCTGGACGTCGGATGCGGGACCGGCGCCACGACGGCCGTTCTGGCCATGCGGGCTGGCGCGGTGATCGCGCTTGATGTTGACGAACGGAGCGTTCGAATCTGCCGACGCAGGATGGAAGAGCATGGGCTTACCGACCGCGTCCGGACGATTTGCGCGCACCTGGAGGATGTGGCCCACGAAGTGGGCCCCGTGGACTTCGTGCTGCTCAACGCGGTCGTCGAACACGTGCCGCTGTCCCAGCGAGGCCGGCGGCAGCGATTGCTGTGCACTGCTTTTGATCTCTTGACCCCGGGCGGCCATCTGTACATCAATGAGACCCCGAACCGGTTGTGGCCGATCGACCACCATACGACGGGGTTGTGGTGGATTCCCTGGACCCGGCCGGGCTCTCGGTGGGCGTACGAGAGAGCGCTCGGAGCGGGGCTGCACGCGGACAATCCGCACACCCACTCGGACGGCCCGTTGGGGCTGGAGGAACGTGGCGCGTGGGGGGCGACGTTTTTCGAAATCCGCCGGTACCTGCGGGGGAAGGCCCACAGAATCTTGAACTGCACTCCTCCCCAGGATCGGTACCTGAGTTACGTCCGTCACCGAGAGAGCCGGACGCGGCGCGCGTTGGATCTGATGGCGTACTGGGGATTCTCCAGATGGACCAGGATACCCATCACTGCCATCTGGCCTGATCTCGCTCACCTGGTGATTCAGAAGGTATGACCGCTCCGGATGCCGCCCCCGTAGGATTGCACGCTAGGCCGCCTGGGCGGGCGGTTTCAGGGGAAGCCGTTGCGGTCCCCTTGGCGGTGGTGGCAGGTGCCCTTTACGCGTGGGTCGGCCGGCACGCGATGAACGCCGACGGCATTTCTTACCTGGACATGGCCGACGCGTACCTGCGACGCGACTGGCCCAATGCCATCAGCACTGTCTGGAGCCCGCTGTACGCCTGGCTGCTGGCGGCGGGCCGAATGGCGTTCGGGGCCGGCCCGGCATCGGAGTTCCCAGCCGTGCAGGCCGTGAACTTCGTCATGTATCTGGTGTCCGTGGCGGCCTTCGGGTTCTTGATGCGCTCGCTGCTGTGCTACCGGAGAACGGTGCAATCCGCTGCGCAC
The DNA here is from genome assembly GCA_031459655.1 of Candidatus Fervidifonticultor octavus. Classification (GTDB taxonomy): domain Bacteria; phylum Sysuimicrobiota; class Sysuimicrobiia; order Sysuimicrobiales; family Humicultoraceae; genus Fervidifonticultor_A; species Fervidifonticultor_A octavus_A. Next base: position 10,641 of record JAVKID010000054.1, read on the forward strand.
GTGCCGGCGTCGGTCTCCGACCGAGCTCTGCTGGCGGCCGGCTACGCGGTGTTCGTCTGGTCGGCGCTCGACCTCATCGGGGTGAACCTCGTTACGCCGCATCTCACGGTGGCGGCGCTGATCTACCTGGCCGTCGGGCTGTTGCTCAGGATCGCCGTGGGACGCGCCGGCGCCGGCGTCTACCTCGGCCTGGGCGTGGTCCTGGGGTTGGCCTACCTGGCGAGGACGCCGATGGCCGTGCTGGCGGTGGTCATCTTGGGTCTGGCCGCTGCGGCTGGGTGGCGGCAGGCTGCGGGGTGGCGCAGGCTGTCAGGTCCTGCAGGGGCGCTTGCCGCGTTTGTCGTTGTGGCGGGGGTCTACGCCGTCCCCCTGTTCCTCATGAAAGGGCGGATGCCGCTGGGGGACTTCCCGAGGATCAACTACGCGTTCTGGGTCAACGGCTACCCCCGCCAGCACTGGCAGGGCGATCCCCCCGGGAGCGGCACGCCCAGACATACGACCAGGAGACTGTGGGTCAAGCCGGCCGTCTACGAGTTCGGCGAGCCGGTCGGCGGGACGTACCCGCCGTGGTACGACCCGTCATACTGGTACGCCGGGATCCAGCCCCGGTTCGACCCGGTCGGGCACGTGCGGGTTCTGCAGCGCAGCGCCCGGATCGAGTCGCTCCAGGACGCGCTTGATCACTGGCTGCCCAGCGTGATCCTCGCCGTCGTCGCAGGACTCTATGCGGGAGCGAGAGGTTGGCTGACCTGGCGGGACCTTGGGGCTCAACGGTACCTCCTGATCCCGGCCGTGATCGGGTTCGGTCTGTTCGCTCCTGTCCAGTTGATCCCCCGCTATGTGGGCGGGTTCGTGCCGCTGCTCTGGCTGGGGGTGATGGCCGCTTTGAACCCCTCCAACTCCAGGTGGGCGCGGAGCGTCGGGACGGGCCTCGCGGTGGCGGTGCTGGTTTTCCATGCCGGACTGGCCGCTCCGGGGATCGCGAAGAGGGGCCTCGCCGTCGCCGCCGAGGCTGTCCGGGGCACGCCCGCCTCAACGGATGTTCACTGGCAGGTGGCCTCGGGACTGCACGAGATGGGCATCGGGCCTGGAGCGCGCGTGGCCGTGCTCGGGTCCGGATTCAACGCGTATTGGGCGCGGCTTCTGCGGGCCAGGATCGTCGCCGAGATCCCCGTAGACGCCGTCGCAGACTACTGGGCCGCAAGCGGGCAGACCCGTGCGCGGATCGGCCGTCTGCTGGCGGACGCGGGCGCCGAGATCCTGGTGGCTTCCCCCCGGGTGCTGCCCTCGTCGGTTGGTCCGGGGGAACTGGCAGCGATGGGATGGCGGCGGGTCGGCGCGACCGACTTCCACGTGCTGCTCCTGTCCCGGTGAGGGTGCACGGGCTCAGGCCGCCGACCGGGCGAGCGTCCGGAACGAGTCGGCGATGATCTGGTTGTCGGAGAAGCGGGGACGCCAGGCGAAGTGGTCCAGGGTGCGCTCCAGCGAGAGTACGAAGTTCCTGCCCAACGTCAGGTACTGTTCGGGGTGCAGGGGTCCCAGATGCAGTCGGTAGAGGGCCGCGCACGCTGCGACCGCCAGCCGTTCGGGCACCGGGACGAAGGCCGGGGTGGTCCCGAGGCACTGGGCTGCCACGACGATCTTCTCGCGGAGCGTGGAGACCTGGAGCGAACCGGCGTTGAAGGTGCCCGGGACATCCCGGTGCAGCGCCTCGACCACGAGGTCGGCGAAGTCTTCTACGTGGAGCATCTGGTACAGGTTGCCTCCCGAACCAATGAGGACGATGGGGACCCGCGCGTGGGCGAGTCTGGCCAGAGTGGCAAAGAGGCCCAGGCGGCCCGGGCCGCCGATGACCCTGGGCCGGAGGATCGTGACGACCGGAATGCGCTCGGCGGCCGCGCGAACCAGCGTCTCGGCCTGGCGCTTGGAGCGGCCGTAGTGCCCCACGGGTCGGAGGTCTGCGGACTCCGGGATCGGGCAGCGGTCCGGAATGCCGTAGACCATGTCCGTGGAGATATGGATGAACTTGCGAACCCCGACGGTGACGCAGGCGCGGAGGAGGTCTTGGAGGACCACCACGTTCCCCCGGTGGAACGTCTCGTAGTCGTACAGGTTGCGGCCTGGGGTGAAGAGCTGGACTGCGGCACAGTGGATCACCGTCCGGACCCGGGCGAAGTCGGGCGAACGGATCACCCGGTCGATGGGCAGACCCAGCTTCGTGTCGCAGCGGATGATGCCGTCAAGGCGGCGGGCGACTGCTTTGCCCACGAACCCTTCGGAGCCGGTCAGGAGGACGTGCCCGTAGTCCAAGGGTCTACGCGTGGCCGCGGGCCAGGAACAAGACCCCGAGCACAATCAGGGCGACGGCCAGCAGTTTGTTGGCCGTGAGCGGTTCGTTGAGCAGCACGGTGGCGGACAACACCACCATGACGTACCCCAGGCTCTGCAGCGGATAGGCGACGCTGACGGGCAGCCGGGAGAGTACCACCAGCCAGACGCCCAGGCTGAGGATGTAGCAGGCGAGCCCGCCGAGAATCGCCGGACTGGTCATCAACCCGGGCAGCAGGGATGCAAACTGCCGCGCCGAGGTCACACCGCCCTCGACCCCGTGCATGGCGCTTCTCAGCAGGAGTTGCGCCCCGGCGTTGAGGGCAACGGCGGCCAGCGCCAGTGCCAATTCGGTCATTTGGAGCCTCCTGGCCAGCATGGGACACAACATTCTGACGCCACACCACGATTCCTTGTTGGTCGCCCCGGGGTACTGCCCCGGACGGTGGAGCGTCCTGCTACTGGCGATTCTGTTCGGAGTCGCCTACCCCCAGTTCCCGCTCTACCACGACACGCAAAACCAGTACTTCTTTCACGGGCTGGTGCGCGCTGGCATGGGCCTGCTGCGGTTGGACTGGCTGGCGGGCACCACCGACGTCTGGCCGGTCTTCAGCGCCCTGGTGACCTTGACCTACCGGTACCTGGATGTGCGGATGTTCTACGGCTATTTCTTTGTCCTCCTCGCCGTGTACGCCTATGCGATGTGGGGGATTGTCACCTCGGTATGGGTCGGCTTGCGTGCCTGGCCCAAGACCGTGGTGTTCTTTGCCCTGCTCGCGGCGCTTCACTCCCCCTGGGTCGGCGAGCTCTCGACCGCCGCGGTGGGATTCAGCGTCGGGGCGCAGCTGACCTCTGGCGTTGCGCTGCAGGAACTGCTGGGCCGCATGCTCCAGCCCAGCACCTTTGGGGCCTTCCTGCTCGTATCGGTCCTGGCGTTCCTGCGGGGCAAGCCACTGCCTGCGCTCGTATGGGCGGCCCTCGCCGCGACGATTCACCCGACCTATATCCTGACGGCAGCGGTGCTGATCCTTTCGTATCTTGCCGTCCTGTGGCGCCGTGGGCGGCGGTTCCACGCGCTGGTGCGGCTGAGCCTGTGGGCCCTGCTGCTGCTTCTGCCGGTATTGACCTACGTGGCCGTCGCTTTTCGTCCGACTTCTGCGGACCTGGTAGCCCAGGCGCAGGCAATTCTGGTCCACTACCGGTTCCCGCACCATGCCTATCCGGCGCGTTGGTGGGGTCCCATGGTCTACGTGAAACTGGCGGTGGTGATGGTGGCGCTGGGCCTCGTCCGGCGCAGCGCTCTGTTCATCATCCTGCTGGCGCTTTCGGCCGGCGCCGCGGGCCTAACGGTGCTCCAGGTGCTGTCCGGGAGCGACAGGCTGGCCCTGCTCTTCCCCTGGCGGCTCTCGGTGGTGCTGATGCCGCTGGCCACCGCACTCACGGCGGCGGGGCTCGCATCGTGGGGGGTGGATTGGCTGACGCGACGATTCCCTGGGACCGTGCGCCTGGCGGCGGGATGCGGTGTGTTGCTGCTGGTGGCACTGACCGCGGTCGGCGTCCGGGAGACGTGGCGCCGGTTCACGCCCGGTCACCCAGACCATCGGGCTGCGCTGTTCGAGCACGTGCGCGAGACGAAGTCACCGGGCGCGCTCTACCTGATCCCTCCGTACTGGGACAACTTTCGCCTTGCTACCGGGGCGCCGGCCTTCATTGACTGGGATTTCATCCCCTACGACGACTGGGCCGTCCTGGAATGGTACCGGAGATTCCGACTGGCGGATGCTTTCTACAAGGCAACCGGTGGAGAGCGGTGTCGGATCCTGCGGGACCTTGCGGCGCGGGAGCGCATCACGGATGTCGCGCTCAGGGGCCAAAGCCTGGAGGCCTGCGGTCCCTGGCGGCTGGTGTTCCACGCAGGCGACCACCGCCTCTACAGGTTGGGGCCGCAGTGAGAGTCCTCGCAGCACGGAGCCCGCCACGAGCGCCGGTTCCCGTGGCTGCCTGGAATCCCGGCGAGAGGAGATGATAGGGGATGAAAATAGCGGCGCTTGTTGCGCTGGCGGTCGTCACGGTGGCGCTCCTGGTGGGGGTGGCGCGGTTCACGGTGACCCCGTCCGCCGAGGCCCAATCCGTCACAACCTCGATCTTCGCATCCAAGAAGGCCACCGGCTTCAAGGTGGTGAAACCCGACCGCACCATCTTCGGGGTGCAGGGCGCGATCTGCGTGACCAACGACGGCAAGGCGGCGACACAAAGCCTGAAGATTGTCGACCAGGTCCAGTACGCCCCGGAAGGCGGCGAGTTTCGCGATGTCCCGGGTGCGACGTTCACCATCATCCCGGCGGTCCAACTCAACCCTGGCGAGTCGAAGTGCTACCAGTACGACGTAAGGTTCACACCCCCCGCCGATGCGTTCAAGTACGAGAACACGGCCCGGGTGACCATCACGAACTTCACCGGGCACCTGGGCGAGGAGTTCGGTCCGCTGCTGCGGGCTGCGTTCGTGCTTCCGTAGAGGGGTTGCGGGATTGTCCACGACGGGCCGGTACGCGCGGGTGGCTGGAATTGTCTGCTCCCAGGGAGTGTTGGGGCTCTTGTGGCGCGCCCTGGCGAAGGCCATCTCTCCGGCGGGAGAGATCTCCCTGGTTTCATTCCTGCAGAGGGACTTGGGTCGGCCCGTCGCGGTTCTACGCCCTGCTGTGGAGGTTGTGGTCTTTTGGGCCGACGACGCCGACGTCGGGCGGAGTTCCTCCAGCGATTCCGGCAGGGGCACAGGTGTTGCATCGCCACCGTCGGGGCCGAGGCGGTTGCCTGCTGCTGGGTCAGGTTCGACGGTCACCGCCTGCCGCTGGGGCTCCGGTCCCTTCCGCTGAACAGCGGTGAAGCCTATGTGGGTCCCGCTCTTACTGCGGAGGCCTGGCGTGGCAATGGTATTTGCACCGCGGTTCTGAGCCACGTGCTCTCCTGGTTGTGGGAGCGAGGGTATCGCACAGCCTTCACACACGTCCGGCTGGACAACAGGTCTGCCATGAGAGTTGCCCTCCGGCTCGGATGGGACGTCCAGGGGGTTGCCCTTTTCTTCAGGCCCCGCGGGGGGCGCACGGTCTGGGTCTGGCGATTGAGAGGCACTCTGGGGCCACTGGCGGAAACAGGCCGGTTCCTGGTGTTGCCGCTGGCGTGGCGGTGAGCATGAGTACCGGAATGGTATCTGGAGGGGATTGCAGAGAGGCGGAGGAGGTCTGGATCCATGTCTAGATCCACGTGGAGAGCCTGTGCTGTTCTGTTGATCGGCTTGCTAATCAGCACGGTAATGGCATCCGAGACCGCCGCTCGGCAATCCTGCTGGTCGTGGCGCTGGCGTCCGTCTTGATGGGGACCGTCCACGCGATCGAGCGGCGGGTGGTCCGGTGGATGCGGTGAGGAGACGTGGAGGCTCGGACGATCTGGTAAGGAGGCCCACGCCATGACCTACGAGACCATCCTGGTTCAGCAGGACGGCGGGATCGTGACCGTGACGCTGAACCGGCCGGCCAAGCGCAACGCCATGAACCCTACGCTGCACCACGAGATGCACGATGCATTGACGCGCCTGGCGGATCAGGAGGACCTCCGCGTGCTGATCATCACCGGTGCCGGTGAGGCGTTCTCCTCCGGCATGGATCTCAAGGAGTACTTTTACGACCTGAAGGACCGGCCACACGAGGTGGACCGCATCCGGGTCGTCTCGCAGGAGTGGCGCGACCGGAAACTGCGCCTGTTTCCCGCGCCGACTATCGCCATGGTGAACGGCTACTGCTTCGGCGGTGCGCTACCGATCGTGGTTTCTTGCGACCTGGCGCTCGCCGCCGAGGAGGCCACGTTCGGGCTGTCCGAGATCAACTTCGGCGGCATCCCCGCCGGCCCTGTGGCCTGGGCGATGGGGGAGGTGCTCCACGAGCGCGACGCCCTCTGGTACATGCTCCTGGGCGAACCCTTCGACGGCCGCCGCGCGGCGGAGATCAAGCTGGTCAACAGAGCCGTCCCACGCGACCGGCTCCGGGAGGAGACCCTGAGGGTCGCCCGGGCGCTGGTGGGCAAGGACCGTCACGCGCTACGACTGACCAAGGAGTTGTTCCGGCATTCTCGCAGGATGGAGCGCGACGCCGCGCTGGCCTTCGCCAACGCGAAGGTGCGGGAACTCACCCTATTGCAGGACGGCCAGTGGATCGAGCGGGGGATCGGACAGTTCCTGGCGGGCGAATACCGTCCCGGGCTTTCCGAGGCTCCGGGCCAGCCGGGCAGCGACCCGGACTGACATCGCACGCGAGGGGAGCGTCGAGTCATGCATCCAACGCCTCCGGAAGGGGTCGGCCAGACGGTGTCCGGCCACGAACTGACCTACGCAAGGTATCTCCACCTCGATGACCTCATGGAGCTCCAGCGAGGGCGCACCGGATCCCACGATGAGCTGCAGTTCATCGTGGTCCACCAGGTCTTCGAACTCTGGTTCAAGCTGCTGCTGCACGAACTACGGGCGATCCGCTCGGCCATGCAGCTGGGCGATCTCCGGGGCGCCAACCGGCTGCTGCGCCGGACCCATGAGATCCTCAGGATCCTGATCGCCGCTTTTCCCCTTCTGGAGACGATGCGGCCGGCCGACTTCCTGGAGATCCGCAGTGAACTCAGGGAGGCCAGCGGGTTCCAGAGCCGGCGGTTTCGCGAGATCGAGTTCATCTCGGGTCTTAGGGACCAGCGCTACCTCCAGGTCTTTGAGGACGACCCCGAGGATCAGGCGGTGTTGCGGGCCGCGCTGCAGGAGCCGACCCTGTGGGATGCCTTCGTGGGCCTGGTCAAGCGGAAGGGCTATCCGGCGCAGAGCGATGAGGAGATCATCCGGGCTCTCATCGCCATTCACGTGAGCGACCGTCATCCCGCCATGGACACCCTTGTGGACGGCCTGCTGGAGTACGATCTCCTGTTTGCCCAGTGGCGCACCCGGCACGTGCTGATGGTGGAGCGGATGATCGGGGCGAAACCGGGGACGGGCCAGAAGCAGGTGGCCCAGGTGGCCGGTGCCGGCTACGCCCTGGCCTCGGGCGTGGACTACCTCAAGACCACCCTGCACAAGCGCTTCTTCCCGCTCCTCTGGCAGGCACGCACCTTCCTGGGCCGCGGAGGACCTGCGTGAAGCCGCTCTCGCGCCGCGCGCAGGGCATACAGCCGTCCGGCATCCGTCAGATGATGGAGCGGGCGCGCCAGATCCCGGACGTTGTCCACCTGGAAGTGGGCGAGCCCGACTCGAACACGCCTGACCACATTATTCAGGCCGCGGCGGAGGCGGCCCGCGCAGGCTTCACCAAGTACACGCCGTCGGCGGGCCTGCCCTCTTTGCGCGAGGCGCTGGCCCGCAAGTTATCCGTGCAGAACGGGCTGCCGACCCATGCCGACCAGGTGGTCGTCGCACCCGGCTCGGTCTTCGCCCTCGCCGCCGCCATGCTCGCGACCGTCGATCCGGACGACGAGGTCCTGGTGCCGGACCCGGGGTGGCCCAACTACACCTCGGTCCTGCAGGTGATCGGGGCGCGCATTATCCCCTACCCCCTGCCGCGCCTGACGGGCTACCTGCCTGACCTCGCGGCCCTGCGTCGCCTGGTGACCCCGCGGACCAAGGCGATGATCGTCAATTCGCCCAGCAACCCGACCGGCGCGGTCTTCCCGCGCGAGACGGTGCAGGCGCTCTCTGACGTGGCGGTTGAGTACGACCTTTACCTCATTGCCGACGAAGTCTATGAAGAGTTTGTCTTCGAGGGCGAACACGTCTCGCCCGCCCTGTTCGACTCCGACGGCCGGGTGATCAGCGTGTTCGGGTTCTCCAAGACCTACGCCATGACGGGGTGGCGCCTGGGGTACGCTCGGGCGGCGACGGCGGTCGCCGAGGTGATGACCAGGCTGGCGGAGCCGTTCGTCTCCTGTCCGTCGTCGGTGGCGCAGAAGGCGGCGGAGGCGGCCCTGGCCGGACCCCGCACCGATGTGGAGCGCATGCGCGAGTTCTATCGCCGCCGCCGTGACACGGTCGTCGCGATCCTCGGGCCGGAAGGGCTCCTGGCCGCGGTCCCCCGCGGGGCGTTCTACGCGCTGGTGGACCTCTCGCGGCTGGGGGCGGACTCGGTCGCGCTGGCTGGCCGGCTCCTCGAGGAACACCACGTCGCGACGGTACCGGGCGAGGCGTTCGGGCGGAGCGGTGCCGGGCTCGTACGCATTTCCTTTGCCGCCGAGCCGCGCCTGCTGGAGGAAGGGTGCCGGCGGATCGTGCAGTTTGCGACCCTGCGGGTGGGCGTGTGAGCGCGCGCGCAGCGGCCAGCACGCTCTACGACATCTCGCGCCCGATCTCGCCGGCGATCGCCGTGTGGCCGGGCGACCAGACATTCCAGGTGCGCTGGACGATGCGGCTGGCCGCCGGCGATGCCTGCAACGTGGCCGCGGTGACCATGAGCGTGCACACCGGCACCCATGCCGACGCGCCGTACCACTTCGACGAGCAGGGGGCGGCCATCGCCGACGTGCCCCTCGAGCCCTATGTGGGTCCGGCGACCGTCGTGGAGGCCGCCGGCGGATCTATCGACGTGGACATCCTGGACGGGCTCGACCTGGCGCGCATCCGGCGGGTCCTCTTCAAGACCGGGGCCAGCGGGCTGCCCGAGTCGCAGTGGGACACAGGGTTCGCCTATCTCACCGAGCGGGCGGCGCGACGGCTGGCCGACTGCGGCGTGCTCCTGGTCGGCACCGACGCGCCGTCGGTGGACCCCCACGACAGCAGGACGCTGGCGGCGCACCGGACCCTGGCCCGCGGCGGCGTGGCGATCCTGGAGTCGCTTCACCTGGCGGCGGTGCCGCCGGGCGAGTACGACCTGATGGCGCTTCCACTCAGACTGGTGGGGCTCGATGCCTCGCCGGTGCGTGCGGTCCTCCGGCCGCTGGCTGCGCCGGACGCGCGCGATCTCAAGGGGGTGTGACGATCATGGTTCGAAGAGTGCTGACCGTCGGTCCGCTGCTGGTCCTCCTGTTTGGATCGGCAGCCGGATCTGCGCCCGGCGCGCCGGTGGAGATCCGACTGGGCCACGGCTTCGCCGCCGAAGAACAGCTCTGGCTCATGGCCGCCCGGCCGGAGGTCGCGCCCAACCAGGGCAGGGCCTACACGCTGAAGCTGGTCGCCTTCCGGGCCAGCGCCGACCGCCTGACCGCCTACGAGGCCGGCCAGCTCGACGGCGGGACCATTTCGGGCCCCACCTCGCTGTTCGCCGCGGAGCAGGGCCTGCCGCTCAAACTGGTGGCCAGCGTCTCACGCGAGGTGCCGGGCGGCAACTGGCACAACACGACCTACCTGGCGCTGGCGGACTCGGGCATCCGGTCCCCGCGGGACCTGCGGGGCAAGACGATCGGCATCGTGGACTTCAAGAGTGCGACCGACCTGTGGGCGCGCACCGCGGTGGCTTCGGGCGGGCTGGACCCCAACCGGGACGTCCAGTATGTGGTCGTTCCGTTCCCGGCCATGGGCGAAGCCCTGCGCGCCAGGCGCATCGACGTCGGCACCTTCCCCAACCCCTTCTACACGGTGGAGCGGAGCCGGGGAGGCGTGGTGGAGGTCTTCACATCCAAGACCGGCGTGCCGTTTGACGAGGAGTTGATCCTGCTGTTCTTCCGCCCCGAGTTCGTCCAGCGGAACGAGGCTGCGGTCCGGGCGTTTCTGCGCGACTTCGTGGCGTCAACCCGGTGGTACCTGTCCAATCCCCGAGAGGCGCGCCAGGCGCTGATCGACCGGCGCTTCGTTCTGACGCCGGCCGCCATCTACCTGGACATGCAGGACTACTACCGCGAGCCGACGGCCCGGATCACCATGGAAGCGCTGCGGAGGGTCCAGGAACTCCACCTGAAGGTAGGCTGGCAGGCCAGACCGCTGGACCCGCGGAAACTGGTGGACAACTCGCTGCTGCCTTACTAGAACTGAACTATTTCGGGTTAGTGTTTACAGCGAAGGAGGGTCATGTGACGTATCCTTCCCGTTGGACACGACCCCTGTATGGGGAGACGGGAA
>JAVKID010000055.1:0-19878 GCA_031459655.1 Candidatus Fervidifonticultor octavus
ACATCCAGGACTTCCAGTTCGCCCAGGCCGTCGCGGCGCAGCTGCGCAACGTCAACATCCGGGCCAACGTCGGGACCATGGACTGGCCGTCGTACGTGGCGATGATCCAGACCCCGCTGGAGCGCACCAGGGTCCAGATGATCGTCCTGGGATGGGCCTGGCCGGTGCTGGACTGCGACGGTGTCCTCTACGGCCAGTTCCACTCCTCCAGCCATCCCCCCAGGGGTCTGGGGCCGGCCTACTACCACAACCCCAGGGTGGACCAACTGCTGGACCAGGAGCGGCAGGAGCCCAATGTGGAGAAGCGCAGGGCCCTGCTGAAGGAGGCCCAGCAGATCATCTGGAATGACGCGCCCTGGATCTGGCTGTGGAGCCAGAAGTGGTACGTCGTCACCACCAGGAACCTCGAGGGCGTGCGCATCCACCCCATCGAGAAGTGGACGGCGCTGTGCGAGCCGGAGGCGCCTGCGGTCGGACACCATTGCGTGACCTGGAAGTGAGCGCCGCCCGGGGCGGGCGGCCGCGTGTGGCCGCCCGCCCCGGGGCCTGGCCTGCAGCCTTCTGAGGTCCTCCTCGCTGGGTACCTATCTCTTGCGCCGCCTCGCCCTCGCCGTGCCGACGCTCGTCGGCGTGACGATCATCGTGTTCGCCCTCATCCGGCTCATCCCGGGCGATCCGGCTCGCCTCATCCTGGGGCTGCAGGCCTCCGAGGACGAGGTCCAGCGGCTCCGCGTCGAACTGGGACTGGACAGGCCGCTGTACGTCCAGTACGCGCGGTTCTTCGGCCGGCTGGTCCGCGGCGACCTGGGCCGCTCCGCCGTGACCCGCGAGCCTGTCCTCGGCGAAATCGCCCACCGCCTGCCGGCCACCGTGCAGCTGGCGGTCGCCAGCATCACGGTGGCTGCGCTGGCCGGCATGACGGCGGGGGTGATCTCGGCCACCCGGCAGTACTCCGCCCTCGACTATCTGGTCATGACCGTGGCGTTGTTCGGGGTCTCCCTGCCGGTCTTCTGGCTGGGCCTGATGCTCATGTTGCTCTTCTCGGTGTACCTGAAGTGGCTGCCGGCCGGCGGCTACGGCACCATCGCGCACCTGGTCCTCCCCACGGTCGCGCTGGCCGCCTTCTCCGTGGCCATCATCGCCCGCATGACGCGCAGCAGTCTGCTGGAGGCGCTCAACCAGGACTACGTGCGCACCGCCCACGCCAAGGGCCTGCGCCAGCGCGTCGTGATCGTGCGCCACGCGCTGAAGAACGCCCTGATCCCGGTCATCACCGTCATCGGGCTGCAGTTCGGCGCGTTGCTGGGCGGCGCCATTCTCACCGAAACGGTCTTCGCCTGGCCCGGCATGGGCCGGCTGCTGGTCGGCGCCATCACCGCCCGCGACTACGCCGTGGTCCAGGGGGTCGTGCTGGTCTTTGCGGCGCTGTTCACCCTGGTCAACCTGGCCGTCGACCTCCTCTACGCCTATGTCGATCCGCGCATCCACTACGGTTAGATGGCTGCCCGCCGAGGTGGAGGTCCGGGCGCGACCGGGTGTCTGGCGGCGCCTGCGCCGTCACCGTACCGCCGTCGTGGGCCTGGCGGTGCTAGCCGCGTTCCTGGCGGCCTCGCTGTTGGCGCCGGTGCTGTTCGCCGAGGATCCCAACGAGGTCAACTTCGACCGGGTCCTCCAGCCGCCGTCCCGGGCGTACCCGCTCGGCACCGATCAGCTGGGCCGCAACCTGCTGGCGCGCATCGTGTACGGTGCCCGCGTTTCGTTCCTGATCGGCATTCTGGCGGTGGGCCTCAGCGCCGCGCTGGGCGTGCCGGTCGGGTTGGTCTCCGGATACTACGGAGGGGTGGTCGACCTGGCGGTCCAGCGGATGGTGGATCTCCTGCTGGCCTTTCCGGGATTCCTGCTGGCGTTGACGCTGATCGCGGTGCTGGGCGTGGGCGTGACCAACGTGGTGGTGTCCGTGGGGCTGGCGACGGCGCCGGTCTACATCCGGCTCGTGCGGGGGGTCGCTCTGTCCATCCGGTCCCAGATCTACATCGAGGCCGCGCGGGCCGTCGGCGTCCCGGAGGCCCGGATCATCGGCCGCCACGTCCTGCCCAACTCGCTGCCGCCGGTCATCGTCCAGTCCACCCTGCAGTTGGGCACGGCCATCCTGACCGCGGCCGGCCTCGGGTTCCTGGGACTGGGCGTGCGGCCACCGACCCCGGAGTGGGGGACGATGCTGGGGGAGGGACAGACGTACCTGTTCTCCTCCTGGTACATCGCCACGTTCCCCGGCCTGGCCATCTTCCTGGCGGTCATGGCGTTCAACCTGCTGGGCGACGGCCTGCGGGACGCGCTCGACCCCCGCATGATGCTGGGGTGATGCGGGCCGCAGATGGTCGCATCTCCGCAGGGGGGCCACGACGAGCGGCAGGCCCGATTGTCCGCCCTGATCGAGACGGTCCTCGACGAGGCCCAGACCCGACCGGTTCGCTTCGGGGAACTGGTTGACCGGACAGCCGAGCGAGGGTACGGCCTGTGGATGATCCTCCTGGGGCTCCCCATGCTCATTCCAGTCCTGCCCCCCGGCTCCTCGACGGTCGTCGGACCCATCTACGCGGTCTTCGCCGTCCAGATGCTGCTGGGCCAGCCCCGGCCCTGGGTGCCCGTGCGCTTCCGGCAGATGGTCCTTGGCGCCGGGGCCGTCCGCGCGCTGCGGGAGCGGGGGGTGCCGTGGATCCGGAGGCTCGAACGGCTCTCCCGACCCCGCTGGGCCGTGGTCCCCGAGAAGGTCGTCCTCCGGGCGGCCGGTGTCATGGTGTTCCTGATGGGCGTGATCCTGCTGAGCCCCCTGCCCTTCCTGAACACGCTCCCGGCGATCGCCGTCATGCTCATCGGGATGGGGCTGCTGAACCGGGACGCCCTGTTCATGCTGGCCGGGCTGGGCGTCGGGGTGGTCTCTCTGGCCCTGGCGGGCCTGTCCGCCGGACTGATCGTGGTCATGATCCAGCGGCTCCGCGCGACCCTGGGACGGTAAGGTTCCCTCTGGCCTGCCGGGAGAGGGCGCCTGCGTGGGAGGCGAGGCGTCGGGCCCCGCCTCCGGGGTTCGCGGGATGCCGCGGAGGCCGCGGTCAGGCGTGCAGTTCGAGGATGTCGCTGTCCTGCAGCAGGTGGTCGCGGCCGACCATCATCCCTTCGATCTCCCCCCGCCGCCACAGGCGCGCGTACCGGAGCCGCTCCGCAAAGTCCTTGTGGACCACCGCGGCGGCGTCCAGCACCGTGGTCCCGCGCCGCAGGATGTAGGGGACCTGCAGGTCGGGCTTCTTGCCGGGCTTCTTGCTGTAGACCCGGATGATGCCCAGCATCTCGAACATCGCCCGCCGCAGGTGGTCGAGATTGACGTCCTGCTCCGCCGAGACGGGGAGCACCGGGAGGCGGGACCCGTAGAACTCCTTGAAGACCTCAAGGGTGTCGCGGGCGCCCGGCGCGTCGAGCTTGGCCGCCACGAAGATGGCTGGCACCTCGCCGGCGCTGCGCGCCCCTCCCGGCGGGATCAGCGTCACGCGGGCAAACGCCAGGAGGGTCAGGACCTGTTCTGTCGACGCCAGCAGGTCCTGGTCGGACAGGTCGACGACCACCAGCGCGCCGTCGGCGCCGCGGATGAGGGCGAAGAGCCAGCCCTCCGCCGACTCCTGGCTGACCGGCGGCAGGTCCACGAGCTGGATCTGCACGTCCTCGAAGGCCGCCATCCCGGCCAGGGGCACGCGGGTCGCAAACGGGTAGGGGGCGATCTCGGGCGTGGCGTTGGTGAGCGCCGCCAGGAGCGACGACTTGCCGGCGTTCGGAGCGCCGACCAGGACGATCTGGCCGGCGCCTTCCCGCTCCACGTGGTAGAAGGGCCGGGCCCGGGCCGCGCCCTTGCGGCGCTGCATCTCCGCCCGCAGCTTGGCGATGCGGCGCTTGAGGTCGGCCTGCATCTTCTCAGTCCCCTTGTGCTTGGGGATGACGGCCAGCATCTCTTCGAGCGCCGCCAGCTTGTCCTGGGGTGTGGTGGCTTCCTTGAACTTGCGGTCTGCGGCCAGGTATTCGGGCGTCAGGTTCGCAGGCATGGCTGCAGCAGCATTGTAGCAAAGGGCGGTGCCGTCCCTCAGCCGGTCTGGGCCAGGAGATCCTCGAGCAACCGGTCAGCGGCCCGTCCCATGAACGCTTCGATGTCCGCAGGGGTCTGGGGATCTGATTCTCCAGGGCCCGGATTGTAGACCCGGGTGGCGTAGAACTCCAAGAACGGCGAGAGGCTGCGGAACGGGTACACGATGTAGACCTTCTTGCCCGTCGTGTGCGCGTGGATCATCTCCGAGAGGACCCCGAACGACATCTGGCTGGTGGGGTAGAAGACCACGTTGAGATCTGCCTGGTCGATGAGGCGGAGATCGCGGACCACGGTGGCGCGCCCCAACTGCAGCCGCGTCCGCTCATCCAGGGAGCGGGCCCACTCGCGCAGCGCCTCCAGGGAGCCGGCCCAGGCCTCGATCTCGGCCCGCTGCGCGGGGGAGAACTGCTGCTGGAACTCCTCCTCGCCGATCTTCGCAAAGGCCGCGGCCTCCTCGTCCTTGACCGACAGCGGATCGAAGACGACGAAGTGCTCGCGCAGACGTTCCCCGAACTCGCGTGCCATCTCAATCAGCCGCGTCTGCCCTTCGCGGCGCAGGTTGGTGATGGGATAGCCCAGATAGATCAGGGGCCTTTTGAAGCAGATGAGGTCGAACAGCGTCCTCGTCGGCTCGTCGTGGGCGATCAGATAGTGCGGCACCCGCTCGTAGGCGGCGAACATCTTGGAAATGAAGACTTCCTGCTCCTGCCAGGCGATGAGCTCGTTGGGGGTCAGCCGACCCCGCCACTGCTCGGTGGCGTCCAGCCGGCGCTGGATCTGGTAGATGCCGTCGATGATCGTCACGTAGAAGATCCCCTCGGGACGGACCGGCGGGGCCAGGCGCAGGCCCGGCAGGGTCTCCTGGACGGCCCGCACGTCCTGGGGCGGCATGCGACGGCGCGTCTCGTCGAAGAGCAGTTTGAGGTAGTGGGTGTCGAGGCCCGGGATCAGGTGCCCCTTCCACCAGAAGCACGCGTGGGTGACCAGGATCGTGCACAGGTCCGACTCCCACAGCGCCGGGTCGTTGACGACCTCGGTGAACGCGATGGCGCGCAGTTCCTGGAGGGCCTCCGGCGCCATGTCCAGGATCGTCTCCGTGCGCACGTCCATGCCCAGGTCGCGCGCCCGCGACAGCATGAGGCCGCCCATGTCGATGTAGCGCAGACGCCGGATCGGCGAGGTCCACCGGCCCTCCCGCTGGGCGGCGGCGATGCGACGCGTGCCCTCCTCGATGAGCCGGACGAGGTAGCCCGGTCCGCCGCCGGCCTCGCTGAGTTTGCCGCTGCCGGAGATGCCAGTGGCGATGACGATCATGGCCGCGCCTCATCAGGGGAGGAGCCGCTGGAATCCCTGCTGGTCGAAGTGAACGTCGAAGGCAACTGCCAGCCGCGCGCCGAAGAACTCCATGACGACGAACGACATCGCATCGGTCAGCGAGTAGGAGTTGTCCCCATGCCTGTGGACAATGCGCCTTCCCTGAGCGGAGTCCGCTTCGCTCACCGGTCCCTTCGGGACCGGCAGGGTCTGCAACCGTCCCCTCGCGACCTGGGCCCCCAGCCGGGTGATGATGAGCGCATGCGCCTCGGCCACGATGAAACTCGTGGTGAACGGCCGGAGCTGTTCGCGGCGGTTCCGGTCGAGGATGCGCAGGACGATCTGATGATCTCGCCCCCGAGTGTACCACAGGCTCTAGAAGAAGCCTAGTCGCTACCTGAACAGATCCTCTTCCTCGGACCGCACCAGATCCGCGGCCCGATCGGTCCCCGCATAGTCAACTCCCCGGACCAGCACCACCGGCCTGCCCTCGGCGGCCTGGCCCTGGAGCAGATTCGCCAGCGCCGCGAACTCGTCGGCGACGGCCTCCACCGAGACCCGCAGGATGTAGCCGTAGCGGTCCGCTTCGCCGACATACGAGCGCAGGACCCGGAGGCCGGCGGCGCCGATCGCGGCCCCGGTGGTCCCGTGGCGGAAGGGCCGGCCGTGGCTGTCGTTGATGATCACGCCAACATCGGTGCCGAACGCCTCGCGCAGCCCGGCCCGGATCCGCTCGGCAGAGGCGTCAGGGTCGCGCGGCAGCGTCACGACCACGTCGTCGCCCAGGCCGACGTTGGAATGGTCCACCCCCGCATTGGCGCAGACGAATCCCAGCCGGTGCTCGGCGATGATCAGGCCGGGCCGCACCCGGCGCACGGCCCGGGACTCGCGCAGGATGACCTCGACGAGGCGCGGATCCCTGCGCGCCTGCTCCGCCAGCGCCGTCGCCTCAGGGCCGGGGGTGATGCGGCGCAGGTCCACGACGCTGCCCTCCGCCTTGGAAACGATCTTGTGGGCCACCACAACCACGTCCCCCGGCTCGGGGACAAGACCCGCGCCGCGCAGCGCGGCGGCAATGGCGCCGGTGAGATCATCGCCGGGACGGATCTCCGGGAACGGTTCCGGTGCCCAGGCGATCAGGGTCTTCATCGAGGTCGCGCCCGGCCGGCTTCTGCGCGCCTCAGGGGCGCGGCCGGGCGTGGGCCGGGAGGTGGGCAATGCGGATGCCGAGATCGCGGCGCCGGTAGCGGACGGTGAGTCCGATGACGAGCACGGCCAGGGCCTCGATGGTCGCGGCGGCGGCCAGGTCCCCGGCGTCCACCCCGCGGGCGCCGATCGCATTGGCCAGGTCGATGATCCGCGCTCGCGCTTCGGGGTCGTCGCCGCAGACCAGCACGTCCTGGTCGAGCGGCCGCGAGAGGTCCGCGAGCAGCCGCGCCGAGAGGGTGTGGAACGCGGCCACCACGCGCGCGCCCGGGGCCAGCATCCGGGTCTCCGCGGCGGCTGACCCCGCCGCCGGTGGCGCATAGACATACCCCGGAGCCATGGGGACCGTGGCGTCCACGACGATCCGACCCGCCAGCAGCCCGGCCAGGTTGGAAACCAACGCGGCATGCCCTTCGGCCGGGCACGCCACGATCACGATCGAGGCCGCCCGGGCCGCCTCGGCGTTGGTCGCCCCGCGCGCGTTGGGCAGGTTGAGCCGCCGCGCGGCAACCTCTCCCCGCGCGGCATCCCGGGATCCGATGACGACGTCGTACCCCGCCGCGCACAGCCGGGCGGACAGACCCAGCCCCAGATTGCCCGTCCCGCCCAGGATCGCGATGGTCTCCGGCGTCGGCCGCACCTCGGCGGCGGAGGAGGTCACGGCTGACGCTGGGGGCCGGCAATCGCCAGGACGGCGCCGTCGGTGGGAAACCGCCGGACGGCGGCCACGACGTCGTCCCGACTGACCCCGGCGATGATGGACGGATAGCGCTCCAGGTGGTCCAGGCCCAGGTCATAGAGTTCGATGTCGGCGAGCGTCTGCGCGATACCGGCGCTGGACTCCAGGCGGACCGCCAGGGAGCCCACCAGGAACGTCCTGGCGTCGGCGAGCTCGTCTGGGGCCGGTCCGTGAGCCTGCAGGTCGGCGACCTCGCGGAGGATTTGGGCGATGGCGCGCTCCACGTTGACCGGATTGACCCCGGCCCGCACCCACCAGGGCCCGGCCAGCAACCCGGCTCGCAGTTCGCTGTACGCGTAGTACGCCATCCCCTGCTGCTCACGCACGGCCCGGCCGATGCGGCCCATCATCCCCAGTTGCCCCAGGAGCAGGTTGGCCATCATGACCCCGTAGTAGTCGGGATCGGTCCGGGCCACGCCGGGACCGCCGAGGACCAGGTCCGACTGGGTCTTGCCCGGGACAACCGCCTCCTCCTGCCGACGGACGACCGATCCGGCGGGGGGAGGGAACGCCGGCATTCGCCACGGACCGCGAACCCACTCGCCAAACGCCCTGGCCAGCTGGTCGGTCGCGTATCCGGGGTCCACGTCGCCCACCACGGCGATCACCGTGGCCCCAGGCTGGAAGTGATGTGCGTGGAAGGCGCGCAGGTCATCCGGCTGCAACGCTTCGAGGACCGCCTCCTCGCCGTCGGGATGACGGCTGTGGGGATGGCCCTCGGGATACGTGAGCCGGCGGAAGATCCGCTCTGCAACCTGACGCGTGTCCAGGCTGTTGACGCGCAGCGCGGTGAGGAGTTCGCCGCGCACCTTCTCGACCTCATCGGCAGGGAAGGCGGGCTCGACGAGGATCTCGGCGGCCATGGCCAGGAGTCTGGGGAGATCCTCGGCGAGCGCGCGGCCGGTGATCACCGTGGTCTCGGTGCCGGGCGAGACGGCGAGGGAGGCCCCCATGGCGTCGAGGTCTTCGGCCAGGTGCCGGGCAGACCGCCGGCGCGTGCCGCGGATGAGCGTCGAGCCGGCGAAACGTGCCAGCCCCGGCCGCGCACCATCGAAGATCCCGCCGGCCTTCACATACCCGTGAATCGTCGCCACGCCGGTCTCGCGAAACGGCCGGACGAGGCAGGTCAGGCCGTTGGGCAGGACGGTCCGCGCGACCTGGGAGGCAGCGATCGGGACGGTCATGCCGCGCCCTCCCCGGTCGCGCACCGGCGTCCCCAAGCCTGCCCGGGGCGGCTGTCGTCCGGGACGTACCAGCCGACCGTCCGGCGCCGGTCGGTGAGGTAGGTCCGCGCCACGCGGGCCACGTCCTCCCCCGTCGTGCGTTCGATGGCGTCGGCCAGGGCAGGCAGGGCCTCGGGCCGGTCCACCACGGCCAGGGCGCCCAGCGCCCGCGCCAGCGGAAAGACGCCGTCGCGCAGGTAGACGAACTGCGCGCGGGCCTGCCGCCTGACCCTGGCGAGTTCGGACTCTTCCACCGGCTCGTCGTGCAGCCGCGCGATCTCGGCGGTCACCGCGGCCTCCACCGCGGCCACCTCGACGCCGCTGCGGACGGTCGCCGTGATCCGGAAGAGCGTGGGGTCGATGCTGGGAGTGATCGCCGATCCCACGGTGGCGGCCAGCCCGCCGTCCACCAGGGCGCGGTAGAGGCGGCTGCTGCGCCCGCTGCCGGCCCCGTTGAAGGAGGCGACCCCCTTGAAGCCCGTGAGGAGGCCGTCCGTGACCATGAGCGCCGGCAGGTCCGGATGGGCCGCCGGCGGAGCATGGAAGGCCAGGTGGAAATAGGCGGTCCCGCCGCCCGGACGCCGGAGGGTCACCCGGCGCTCTCCCGACTGCTCGGGCTCGACCGATCGCACCGGCGGCGGCGGGTCGCCCGGCGGGATCGGGCCAAAGGCCTCCTCGATCATCCGCAGCACGTCCTCGGGCTCGAAGTCGCCCACAGCCAGGGCCACCGCGTTGTTCGGGTGGTAGTGGGTCCGGTAGTGACGGTAGAGGTCGTCGTGCGTGATCGCGCGCAGGTCCTCCTTCCATCCGATGACCGGGTGGCGGTAGGGATGGACCTTGAAGGCCAGCGCCTCCACCTCTTCCCCCAGGAGGTAGCTGGGGAAGTTCTCCGCGCCCTCCCGCTCCGAGATGATGACGGTGCGCTCGCTGGCGACGACCTCCGGGTCGAAGACGGTGTTCTGCATGCGGTCCGCCTCCAGCCGGATGGCGGTCTCGAGGTGTTCGGCCGGGAGCACCTCGAAGTAGGCCGTGTAGTCCTTCCAGGTGAAGGCGTTCCACCGGCCGCCGAGCCGGTCGATGAGGCGGGTGAGCATGCCCGCGGGATGCCTGGGCGTCCCCTTGAACAACAGGTGCTCGACCCAGTGGGAGATGCCGGTGAGCCCGGGCATCTCGTTGCGGCTTCCCACGCGATACCACATCCAGAACGTGGCCACAGGCGCCGTGTGCGACTCCTGGATCAGGACCCGGAGCCCGTTGGGGAGCGTGGACGCCAAGACCTCCTGCATGCGATCAGTCACTCGTCGGCCCGCCCCCTTTTCCCGGGCTGCGATCTTCCCTGGCGGCACGGTCCGGACGGCTGGCGTGCGGCAACCCGTCGTAGGTTCGTCTCCGGCGCAGCGCTCCCCTCCCCCACCCAGGTGGGATGTCAGCGAGGAGGGGCCCGCCGCGACCGCGTATCCCCCAGGGGATGCGGGTGCTGACGCCTGCGGCCGTTCGACGGTATCGCCGCACCGTGCTCCGAGCGCATCGGGTGCGGACCCGGCGAGCAGCCCTGCGCTTCATCGACGCCCTTGGCTTCTGCTACGCCTTCACCGGAGGGCCCGGCGGCCTGCCGGGGCTGTTCGACGTCCTGGCCACGCGCAGCAGTGACCGGATGTGGTCCTGGGCGTGGCAGTGGAAGGACGACCTGGCGACAGGGCGCTGGGCGTACTACGGCAAGGTCATCCGACGCAAGCCTTCCTACATCTCGCTGGCGTTGCTGCCGGCATTCTATGCCCTCTCGGGCAACGTCGGCGAGCCCGACGACCACCTGCAGGCCTACCGCGAAGGCCGGCTGAGCCTCATGGCCAGGACGGTCTACGAGGCGATCCTGGCCGAGGGACCGGTGTCGACCTGGACCCTGCGGCGCCGGTTCGTGCCGCGGGGGGAGCGCGGAACCCGCTTCCATCGCGCGCTGGACGATCTCCAGGAGCGCCTCCTGGTGGCCAAGGTGGCCGAGGAAGAGGAGTGGCGAAACGGGTTCGTCTGGGACGCTTTCCATCGGTGGATGCCGGAGGTCGTGGCACAGGCCTCGCGCCTGTCCACGGTCGTGGCGGCGGCGAAGGTGCTGGAACGGTACCTGGGGATCGTGGGTGCTTCACCCGACGAGGAGATCATGGCCACCTTCGGATGGAGCCCGCGCCTGGTGGAGCAGGCGGCTCGGCAGGCGGGACTGGACCGGGTGCGGATCGACGGTCGTGAGGAACGGGCGACCAGGCACCTACGGGCAGGCATACCTGATGTGGTGGGATCAGAAGGGTAGGATCCCCGCCGTGACCTGCGCCGGCTATCCACCGGCACGACCGCCGGACGGCAGGTGCAGCGCCGCCGTCGGGTCGGCGGGGCCGTGGCCCCGGCCGAGCGGCAGGCCCGCGGCGATCGCGACGGTGATGACCGCTTTCGCCTGCCCCACGGCCTCGGGCACCTCCAGCCCCTTGGCCAGGCCCGCGGCGATCGCCGCGGAGAACACGCACCCCGTGCCGTGCGTGTGCTTCGTCTCCGCCCGGGGCGCCGCGAATTCCTTGAAGGTCACCCCGTCGAAGAGGATGTCGACGGCCTGATCGGTGCCCTCCAGGTGGCCGCCCTTCACCACCACGTGGCGCGGCCCCATGGCGTGGATCTTGCGGGCTGCCTCCCGCATGTCGTCCAGGGTCCGGACCGGCCAGCCGACCAGCGCGCCGGCTTCGTGCAGGTTCGGCGTGACGACCAGCGCCACCGGCAGCAGCGCGCGGCGAAGCGCCTCGGTGGCCCCGGGTCGCAGCAGCGGCGCGCCGCTCTTGGCGATCATGACGGGATCGACCACCAGCCGGGTGATCTCCCATCGCCTCACCGCGCCGGCCACCGCCTCGATGATTCCCGCATTGGACAGCATGCCGGTCTTGGCGGCGTCGGTCCCGATGTCGCGCATGATGGCGTCGATCTGCTCGACGACGAACTCCGGGGGCATCTCCACGACACCGGTCACGCCCGTGGTGTTCTGCGCGGTCAGGGCGGTGATCGCCGAGGTCCCGAACACGCCGAGGACGGTGAAGGTCTTCAGGTCGGCTTGGATGCCGGCCCCGCCGCCCGAGTCGGAGCCCGCGATGGTCATGGCCCGGCGGATCGTCACAGGATCGCCTCCATCCTCCACAGCCGCACGGCCCACCTGCTCGTCAACGGGCCGGCGTGTGGCGAAAATGCGTCCAGCCCCCGGGCTCCAGCGGCCGGGGTCTGCCGCCGACAACAATGGTCCGGCCGGCCGACGCCGGCACGAAGGTCCCGATGACGGTCCCTGGCGTCCCGACCTCCTCGGAGAGAAGCCTCAGGGCCCGGTCGGCGTCCTGCGGCGCCACGGCGAAGAGCAGCTCGTAGTCCTCCCCTCCGAAGAGGGCCACGTCCAGCGGATCGCGGCCCGCGGCGCCGGCGATCTCGGCGGCGCTGGCATCCACGGGCAGTCGGTCGCCGTCAAGGCGCACGCCCACCCCGCTGGCCTCGCACACCCGCCAGAGGTCCAGGGCCAAGCCGTCGGAGAGGTCGATCATCGCCCGGACGACGCGGCTCGCGGCCAGGGCGCGTCCCTCGGCCAGGCGCGGCCGGGGGCGGCGCTGTGCGGCGAGCACCCACTCCAGCGCGGTGCCGCCGGGCACCGCGCCGCCGGGCGCCACGGCCCCGGGAGCCGCGCGAGGCCGGGCACCTAGCCCGGCATTGCCGCCGCCCTCGAGCGCCAGCAGGCCGGCGGCCGCGCGTCCCAGCGTTCCCGTAACGACCACCAGGTCCCCGGGCCGCGCGCCCGACCGGCGGACCACGACCTGGGGGTCGACCTCTCCCAGCAGCGCCACGTCCACGATGATCGCCGGCGCCTGGGCCAGATTCCCGCCGACCAGGGCGATGCCGGCGCCGCGCGCCATCTCCAGGAGGCCCTCGTACAGGTCGTCCACCCAGTCCACATCGAGGTCGCCCGGGAGCATCAGCGAGACGACGGCATGGGTCGGTGTCCCACCCATCGCCGCAATGTCGCTGGCGTTGATCGCCAGTGCCTTCCAACCCACGTCGGCCGGTTCGCCCGTCGCCCGACGGAAGTGGACATCCTCGACCAGCGCGTCGGTCGTCATCAGGACCAGACGGCCGGCGGGCCAGCGCAGCGCGGCCGTATCGTCGCCAACGCCGATCACCACGTCACCGGATGCGGGCCCGATGCGGGCGTCGATCCGGGCCAGCAGCGCCAGTTCGCCCACATCGGCCACGCGCGTCATGGTGGTCCTGGCGCGGCCGGCGGGACGGCCAGCGTTCGCACGGTCTCCCTCACGGCCGACCCTGCGCGGCCCGCACCACGGCCAGCAGGCGTCGCGCCGCTTCCTCCACGTCATCGGCGCCCACCACCGCCGAGATGACCGCCACCCCATCTGCGCCCGCACGGATCGCCTCCGCCGCGTTGGCGTGCGTGATCCCGCCGATCGCCACGACCGGGATGCGGACGGCCGCGCGAATCGGCGTC
Source organism: Candidatus Fervidifonticultor octavus (assembly GCA_031459655.1). Classification (GTDB taxonomy): domain Bacteria; phylum Sysuimicrobiota; class Sysuimicrobiia; order Sysuimicrobiales; family Humicultoraceae; genus Fervidifonticultor_A; species Fervidifonticultor_A octavus_A. The sequence goes on from JAVKID010000055.1 coordinate 13,125, forward strand.
AGGGCCTGCGGGCCGATGGCGTCCCCGGCGTCGGGCTTGGAGGCGGTCGGGAAGACGCTACCGACACCCACATAGTCGGCGCCCTCGGCCTCGGCGCGGCGCGCCTCTTCGACCGTCGCGGCCGATGCGCCCACGATCTTCTCCGGCCCGAGCAGGCGTCGGGCATCCGGGACCGGGAGGTCGTCCTGCCCGAGGTGGACGCCGTCGGCCTCCAGGACCAGCGCGAGATCCACCCGGTCGTTGACGACCAGCGGCACCCCGGCCGGCCGCGTGATGGCCAGCAGCCGGCGGCCGGCCTCCAGCAGCCGGCGCGCCGGCCAGGTCTTCTCGCGCAACTGAATCATGGTCGCGCCGCCCCGAACCGCCGCGGCCACGAGTTCCTCCAGGGGGCGGCCCTTCCCGATCTCGCGGTCGGTGATCACGTAGACTGCCGGATCGAAGCGCATCAGACGACCCGGATGCGAGCGGCCTGCTGCGCCTGGTCCGGGGTCAGGTGGTAGAGCGCGTCCAGCAGGGCCGAGCCGAGGGAACCCGGGCCGCGCGCCTCCTTCGCCGCGAGGGCCGCTGCCACGCGGAAGCACGCGAGACCCGCTGCCGCGGCCACCGCGTAGTCTGTGGCCACGGCGTCGTCCTCGCCGTCCGCGGCGACGGCACAGAAACTGCCCACCACGGCCGTGGCCATGCAGCCCGAACCGGAGATCGCCGGCAGCCAGGGATGGCCGTCTTCGATGATGAAGGTGTGGTGCGCGTCGGCAACGGCATCGTACGGTCCGGTGACCGCGACCACGCACCCGAGCGCACGCGCCGCTTCAGGCGCCACGCGCGGCGGGTCGGAGGTCTCGGCCTCGGCCACCGACTCCACGCCTCGGACCAGGCCAGACCGACCCAGCAGCGCCGCAGCCTCCCCGGCGTTCGCCCGCACGACCGTGACCCGGACGCCGTCGAGCAGGCGCCGCGCCGCGTCATGGCGGTACCGGGTCGCGCCAGCGCCGACCGGATCGAACACGATGGGGATGCGCCGGTCCACGGCGACCCGGCCCGCCGCCAGCATGGCCTCCAGCCGCTCCGGCGTCGGCGTCCCCAGGCTGAGGACGAGCGCGTCGGCCGTCGCCGCTGTCTGTTCGGCATCGCCGCGCGCGATCGCCATCACCGGCAGCGCGCCGAGCGCCCTGGTGACACTGGCCACGGCCTGCATGGTCACGAAGTTGGCCAGATGGTGGACCAGCGGCCGGCGCGCGCGGAGGCGTTCCAGCAGGGACGCGGCATGTCCGGCGACGTCGAGCGCCATCCGGATCTCGCAGCGACCTACCGGCTGGGCTGGCCCGCCACCATCGGCACGCCGGCCCGCGCAAGCAGCCTGAGGACCAGCACGCCCAGGACGGCGCCGGGCACGCTGCTTGCCAGGAAGAGCGGCAGCAGCGTCGCCAGCGGAATCGCCTTCCCCATCAGCGCCGGCGCCACGAGCAAGGACCCGACGACAGCCCCGACCGGCCCGGTGCCCAGCGGTTCGAGCAGCCCCACCCAGGGCCGCTGCCAGAGGCGGTAGGCGAACCCGACGATCAGGGCGCCGGGGATGCCGCCGGGAAACGCCAGCAGCGTGCCTACCCCAAGGGCATTGCGGAGGATCGCCGCGAGGGTGGCGGCCAGCGCCGCGTACCACGGCCCCAGCAGGACTCCGGCCATGGCGTTCACCATGTGCTGCCAGGGCAGCAGTTTGGCGCCGGCGACCGGAATCGCGCCCGGCACGTACGAGAGCACCACCGGCACGGCGGCGAAGAGCGCAGCCAGGACGAGTTTTCGCGTGTCCATGCCATCACCTCGCGTCGGAGACAGGTCCTTCGACGGGTTCGGCCAGCGGGCGGATGCCCGCGGCCAGCCGGCCGAGGTCCGTCGGGCGGCTGGCAAGCGTCAGGAGGGCCGCCAGCCCGGCCGGAACGGCGGCGGCCAGGACGAAGGCGGTCAGGAGACGACCCCGCATGAAGCCGGGATCCGGGAAGAACGCCGCGCCGGCCGCGATGCCGGCCAGCGTACTCACGGCCGCGGCCCATCCGGCCAGGCGGGGCACGTAGAGCCCCAGGAACACCGGGACCATCGCCGCGGCGCACACCAGGTCGGCGACCAGGAACAGGTAGAGCACGCTGTAGCCGCGGGAGGCGATCAGGATGGCGGGAACCGCGAGGGCGACCGTGATGAGGCGCGACGACCGGAGCAACTGCCCGGCGCGGGCGGCCGGCCGCAGCCGCGCCAGGTCGGCGGTGAAGACTGCCGCCAGGCCGTTGAGCAGCGTGTCGATGCTGCTCATGGCCAGCGCGACGGCCAGGACCAGGACCCCGAGCACGAGCCAGTCCGGGGCGAGTCCCAGGAGGAGGCCGAAGAAGGCGACCGAGGGCACGTCCGCACGTCCTGCGGCCTTCGCGACGATCCCCAGCAGGCCCGGGAGGATCACGATGGGGGCCGCCAGGGTGGCGGCGATCAGGAGTGCGCGCCGCAGCACCCGCTGGTCGCGGGCAAGGTAGACGCGCTGCCAGTAGCCCTGGTGGAAGAGGTTGGCCGCCAGGATGGCGACGACGAACGTCGCCGCCGCCTCCAGGCCTGGCCGGTGGTCGAGCGCCAGCAGCGCCGGAGCGCCGGATCGCACCTGGGCCACCACGGCGTCGGCCCCGCCCAGCCCCACGACGACGCCGGCGAAGGTGACGATCAGCAGCGGCAGGATCACCGCGAACTGAATCCGGTCGGTGAACACGGTGGAGGGCAGCCCGCCGTAGGCGGTGTAGGCCACGGTGGCCAGCCCGACCAGCGCGGCGATCAGCGGCAGTGGCGCTTTGGCCACGAGATTGACGGCTAGGGCGATCCCGGTCACCTCGGCGGTGAGGAAGATGAACATGTAGAACACCACGATCGTCAGCCCGAGGGCGTACATGCCCGGCCCGTAGCGCCACCAGAGGTACTCCGTCAGGGAGTGTGCTCCAGGGACGAGCGCGCGCATCCGCCTGCCCAGGGGGATGAGCGCCAAGAACGGCGCGGCGCTGCCCAGCCCGTACCCGAGGAGGGCGGTGACGCCTCCCCAGGTCCCGGCTTCGGCCGGGCTGAAGAGCACCCAGACGCCGATGGCCGAGGCCACCAGCGTCACCACCGTGGCCGAGGTCCCCGCCGAATAGCGGGCGCTGATGTAGTCTTCCACAGACCAGCGCCGGCTGCGGGCGTGCAGGAGCCCGAGGAGGGCGAACGCCAGCGAGGCCACCGCGACGCCTGCCACCAACCCTCCGTGCTCCATCCCCGTTCTCCCCCACGTAGACCTCGCAGCCCCCGCTACTGGGAGCGGACGAGTTCCTCCAGGTCGAGCCTCAACACCCGCGCCGCCTCGCGGACGGGTCGGAAGTAGTCGTCCAGCGTCGTGATCTTCATCTTGTAGGTGGTCTGCAGCGCCTCCAGGTCGGCAAAGCCGTGGATGCGGTAGAGCGCCTCCAGGGTCTCCCGGCCCGGCGCGGTCCGGGCAATCCGGATCAACGCCCCGGCGGTACGGGCCTTGACCTCCTCGGGCAGGTCGCGGCGGAACGACACGGTGTCGTTGGGAATCGGATCGGTGTAGAGGAGCACCCGCACCACCTCCTTCACGTCGGGGTAGATCCGCACGACGCGGTCGCGAGCATCATTGCCGAACTCGTCCCCGAAGGTCGCTCCGGCATCAGCGGCCCCGGAGTAGATGGCCAGGACGACCTTGTCGTGGCCGCCGGCGAACAGCACCTGGCCGAAGAACCGGTCGGGATCCATCCCGTGGCGTTTGAGCAGCGCCGCCGGAAACAGGTAGCCTGAAGCCGACGCCGGATCGACAAACGCGAACCTCCGGCCCCGCAGGTCGGCCAGTCCCTTGGCGGGCAGGCCACGGCGGTAGAGGATCTGCGACTTGTAGAACGGAAGGTCGAACCTGACGTTGACCAGGCGGACATCCGCCCCGCACCGCTGCCTGGCCAGCACATACGCAAATGGGTGCAGGAACGCCGCGTCGACGCGGGCTGCGCACAGCGCCTCGATCGTCGCAGCGTAGCTGGTCGGAACCTGCGCTCGGACCCGGTAGCCGGTCGCCACCTCCAGCATGCGGGCCAGCGTGCTCCCGGTCTCCAGCACTTTCTGGGCATCCGACGACGGTGTGAACGCCAGGACGAGCGCGGTCTGGCCGACCCCCGAGGCCGCGAGCACGGTCAGCACCGCCAGAAGCGCCGCGCCCGCCAGCCACGCCCTGCTCCTCAGGATGATCACCACCGGTCCTGCCTTCCTTCCAAACGCGACAGCCGCCCGGTCCATCGGACTGGCGGCTGCGTCAACGACCTCACTCCCCACGCCAGCATTGTCTGGATCGGGTGCATGGGGTCTGCGACGGCGCCGCATGCGGCCATGCGGCCGGTCGCACTCTCAGCCCGGCTTCCCCGAGCTCCCCCAGAGGACACTATGAAATTGCCGTCCACCCCTCAGTATAGTCGGCGCCGTCCCTGCGGACAACCGTTGCGGCGTCGGCGGCCATCACCCGCCCGGCGGGATCGGCCGGAGGTCTGCCGCCGACCGCCCTCCATCGACCCTCAGCGCCTCCCCGCTGATCCACCCGGCCGCGTCCGAGGCGAGGAACACGATCGCCCGTGCCACATCGTCCGGCGTGCCCAGGCGGCGCAGCGGATACGTCCTGACCATGGCCGCGCGCTGCGCCTCGGTCCAGGCTTCCCAGACACTGCGGTTCAACTCCGTGGGCACGAAGCCGGGGCAGACGGCGTTGGCCCGCACGCCGTCAGGGCCGTGGTGGACGGCAATGGCCCGGGTGAGGGCGAGCACCCCGGCTTTGGCGGCCTCGTAGGCAGGGGTGCGGCCCTGCGGCGTCCGGAACGCCAGCACCGAGGAGACGTTCACGATCGCGCCCCGCGTGGCGATGAGGTGTGGCAGGGCGTATTTGCAGCAGAGGAACACCCCCCGCAGGTGGAGGGCGAGGGTCTGGTCCCAGCCCGACGCCTCCTCCTCCATCACCGGCACCCTGCGGATCGCCCCGGCGCCGTTGACCAGGACGTCCAGGCGGCCGAAGCGGTCAACGGCCGAGGCGATCATCCGCCGGACATCGTCTTCCACCATGACGTCGGCCCGGATGCAGATCGCCTCTGGGCCCAGCGCCGCCAGGGCCTGGTGGCCCCGGTCCTCCCGTCGGCCGCTGACGGCGACCCGCGCGCCCAGCGCATGCGCCAGGCGAGCGGTGGCCAGGCCGATGCCCGACGTCCCCCCGGTCACCAGCATCACCTTGCCGTCGAGCCTGATCATGATGGTGGCCGTCCTCTCCTGGTAGGATAGAATTGCCAAACGCCGCGAACGAGAGCGCCGGGGGACCACCGATGGCCGCCCGTACGATCCTGCACGTGGACATGGACGCCTTCTTCGCCGCCGTCGAGCAACTCCGGCGGCCCGAACTGCGCGGCCGGCCCGTGGTGGTCGGCGGCGACGGCGACCCGCACAAACGCGGCGTGGTGTCTGCGGCCTCCTACGAGGCCCGGCGCTTCGGGATCCACTCGGCGATGCCGCTGCGCACCGCGTACCGGCTCTGCCCGGACGCGGTCTTCCTCCCCGTGGACGTGGCAGCCTACCGGGAGGTTTCCGAGCGGATGCACGCGATCCTGCGAGAGACCGGCGCGCGCGTGGAGCCATTGGGCCTGGACGAGGCGTTCCTGGACGTCACGGACCTGGGGGAGCCCGGCGAGGCCATCGCCCAGCGGATCAAGGAACGCATCGCCCGCGAACTCCACCTGACCGCGTCCGTGGGGGTCGGGCCGAACAAGCTGGTGGCCAAGATCGCCTCGGGGCTCAACAAGCCCGACGGCCTCACGGTGATCGCGCCTGAAGACGTGCAGGCGCGGCTGGCCCCGCTGCCGGTCACGGTCCTCTGGGGCGTCGGGCCGAAGACCGCGGCGCGCCTGAGGGAGACGTTCGGGGTCGCGACCGTGGGTGACCTGGCCGCGCTGAGCCAAGCACAGCTCGTCGGGGAGTTCGGCCCGACCCACGGCGCCGCGCTGTACGAGAGCGCGCGCGGCATCGACGAGAGCCCGGTGGAACCCGCCTGGGAGCCCAAATCGCTCAGCCGCGAGGAGACCTTCCAGGTGGACCTGCGCCGCCCGGACACCATTCGCCGGAAGATCGTCGACCTGGCTGGTGCGGTCGCGCGGGATCTGCGGGAGGACGGCTACCGGGCGGCCACGATCACCCTCAAGGTGCGGTTCGCGAACTTCCGGACGGTGACGCGCTCGCACACGCTCTCTGCGCCGATCGGGGACGCAAAGACCCTGGCCCAGGTGGCCCTCAGCCTGCTGGAGCGCGTGACCATCGACCGGCCGGTGCGGCTGCTCGGGGTGCGGGCCGCGAAGCTGGCCCCTGGGGAGGTGAGTGAGCAGTGAGCAGCGCACCGCGGGCGTCGTGCGAGGCCGCCTGGGAAGGCGAGGACTACAGCGATCGGACCGCCGCCTCCACCTCGTCGTAGTTCGGCTCGGTCCCCTGCGTGGGGGCCACCCACTTGTACCGGACGATCCCATTCCGGTCCAGGACGAAGACCGAGCGCATGGCCACCCCCGGCAGCAGGCCTCCCCAGAAGTTGGGATCCTCGACGCCGAAGGCGCGAATGCCCTCCCGATTGAAGTCCGACAGCAGCGTGAACTTCAGCCCGAGATGCTCGGCCCAGGCCTTCTGCGACGGCGGCAGGTCCACGCTGATCCCCACGACCTGAGCAGCCATC
>JAVKID010000056.1:0-19628 GCA_031459655.1 Candidatus Fervidifonticultor octavus
AGAGCGCATGAAGAAGGTGATGGAGGAGATCCGCAAGGCCCAGGGCGAGGTCATCCTGTTCGTGGACGAGCTGCACACCCTGGTCGGCGCCGGCGCTGCCGAGGGTGCCATCGACGCCAGCAACATCCTGAAGCCGGCGCTGGCGCGCGGAGAACTCCAGTGCATCGGCGCCACCACCCTGGATGAGTACCGGAAGTACGTCGAACGGGACGCCGCCCTGGAGCGGCGGTTCCAGCCCATCCTGGTCGCCGAACCGAGCGTGGATCAGACCATCGAGATCCTGCGCGGCCTGCGGGACCGCTACGAGGCCCACCACGGGGTGGCCATCAGCGACGAGGCCCTGGTGGCGGCCGCCACCCTGGCGGACAAGTACATCTCGGACCGGTTCCTCCCCGACAAGGCCATCGACCTGATGGACGAGGCCTCGTCCAAGATCCGGCTCCAGGCGTCGTTCCTGCCCCAGGAGCTGCGCCAGGCCATTGAGCGCGTGGAGCGGACGAAGCGCGAGAAAGAAGAGGCCATCAAGGCGCAGGACTTCGAGCGGGCCGCGCAGCTGCGCGACCGCGAGCGCGTGCTGCGGCAGAAGCTGGAAGAACTGGAGGGCTCCATCAAACGCGAGAAGGGGCGGACGAACATCAGCACGGTGACCGACGAGGACATCGCCGACGTCGTGAGCGCCTGGACCGGCATCCCGGTGACCCGGCTGGTGGAGGAAGAGACGCAGAAACTGCTGCGCATGGAGGACACGCTGCACGAGCGCATCGTGGGACAGGACGAGGCGGTCCGGGCGGTCAGCAAGGCCGTCCGCCGCGCGCGGGCCGGGCTCAAGGATCCCCGCCGGCCGATCGGGTCGTTCATCTTCCTCGGCCCCACCGGCGTCGGCAAGACCGAACTGGCCCGCGCCCTGGCCGAGTTCCTCTTCGGAGACGAGGGGGCGCTCATCCGGATCGACATGTCCGAGTACAGCGAGCGCCATACCGTCTCCCGGCTGGTGGGATCGCCGCCGGGCTACGTGGGCTTTGAAGAAGGGGGCCAGCTCACCGAGGCGGTGCGGCGCCGCCCGTTCTCGGTGGTGCTGTTCGACGAGATCGAGAAGGCCCACCCCGAGATCTTCAACGTCCTGCTCCAGATCCTCGACGATGGCCGGCTCACCGATGCCCAGGGCCGCACGGTGGATTTCAAGAACTGCGTCATCATCATGACCAGCAACGTCGGCGCGCCGCAACTGGACAAGGAGATCGGCATCGGGTTCCGGGCCGCCGGGCGCGATGAGTCGGTGGACCGCGAGCGCGCCTACGAGCGGATGAAGGAGCACGTCATGGAGGAACTCCGCCGGACCTTCCGGCCGGAGTTCTTGAACCGGATCGACGAGGTCATCGTCTTCCGGCCGCTGACCAGCCAGCAGATCGAGGCGATCGTCGGGATCCTGCTGGAGCGGGTGCGCCGCGAGCTCCGCGGGCAGAGCATGGACCTGGAGGTCACCGACGCGGCCAAGGCCCTGCTGGCCCGCGAGGGGTTCGATCCGACGTTTGGGGCGCGGCCGCTGCGCCGCGCCATCCAGCGGCTCGTCGAAGATCCCCTGAGCGATGAACTGCTCCGCGCGCAGTTCAAGCAGGGCGACACGGTGGTGGTCGACGCCCGCGACGGGAAGATCGTGTTCGAACGGAAGCGGGAGCCGGCGCTGGCCGAGTAGGCCGGCGCAGCACCCAGGCGGTCGGAGACCCGGCGCCCTGGCGGCCCGGGTCTCCTGGTTGTTGGGGAGGCGGCAGGAACCCGCGCAGACCGCGGTCCGCCGCACCGAGACCGGGTGGGTGGAGGATGGACCGAGGCCGGATGCGCTTCGTGTGCCAGCAGTGCGGTCACGAGTCGGCCAAATGGTTGGGCCGCTGCCCGGGCTGCGGCCAGTGGAATACGCTGGTCGAGGAGCCACAGGTGCCGGCCGCGTCGCGGCCGCGGCGGACCGCCGCGCCCGAGCCCGTCTCGGTGCAAGACGTGGCCGCGGGAGCGGAACATCGCCTGCCGACCGGCTCCGCGGAGTTCGACCGGGTGCTGGGCGGAGGGGTGGTCGCCGGGTCGGTGGTGGTGGTGGGCGGCGATCCCGGCGTCGGCAAGTCCACCCTGCTGATGCAGTGCGCCGACCGGGTGGCGCGCACCGGCGCCCGAGTCCTGTATGCCAGCGCCGAGGAGTCCGTGCGTCAGACCAAATTGCGCGCCGAGCGGCTGGGGGTCTCAGCCCCCTCGCTCCTGCTGCTCGCCGAGGCCGACCTGGACGCAATCACCGAGACCGCCGGGCGCCTGCGGCCCACGCTCCTCATCGTCGATTCCATCCAGACCGTCTACCGCGCCGACGTGGCGTCGGCACCGGGCAGCGTGGCCCAGGTGCGCGAGTGCACCGCCGCCCTCGTGCGTCTGGCGAAGGAGCAAGGGATCGCCGTCTTCCTGGTAGGCCACGTCACCAAGGAAGGCACCCTGGCCGGTCCGCGGGTCATGGAGCACTTAGTCGACACCGTGCTCTCGTTCGAGGGAGACCGCCACCACGCGTACCGCATCCTGCGGGCCACCAAGAACCGGTTCGGCTCCACCAACGAAATCGGTGTGTTCGAGATGGCCTCCGGCGGACTCGTGGAGGTGCCCAACCCCTCCGCGGCATTCCTCTCGGAGCGGCCGAAGGCCGCGCCGGGCTCCGCAGTGGTCTGCGCGCTGGAGGGGTCCCGGCCGCTGCTGGTGGAGGTCCAGGCCCTCACCAGTCCCACGCACTTCGGCATGCCGCGGCGGACCGCCTCCGGCGTGGACTACAACCGGCTCCTGGTGCTCCTGGCCGTCCTGGAGCGTCGGGTCGGCCTCCAGTTGGGCGGCCAGGACGTCTATGTCAGCGTGGCCGGGGGCGTCGGGGTGGAGGAGCCGGCGGCGGACCTGGGGATCGCGGTGGCGGTGGCCAGCAGCCTGCGCAACCGTCCCGTGGATCCGCGCGCCGTCATCATCGGCGAGGTGGGCCTGGCGGGCGAAGTGCGGTCCGTCCCGCAACTGGGCAAGCGGCTCGCGGAGGCCTCACGGCTGGGATTCGAGCGGGCGGTGGTGCCGCGGACCGACGGCCTCGGGAGCCCCGCGGGCCTCGAGGTGATCCCGGTGACCGATCTTGCCGGGGCGCTGCGCGTGCTGACGTAGGCTCAGGTCAGGTGGAACACGCCCAGCGTCGCCACGCGCGCGTGTTCCTTCTCGAGGATGGCATCCAGGTCCATCCCGAACAGGCTGCAGACGGCCGCCAGGTAGAAGAGGGTCATCCCGATCTCGGTCTCCAGCGCCTCCCGGCACCGGTCGCACAGTTTTCCTTCGAGGTGGCTCTGCACCAGGTCGCGGACTTCGGCCAGACTGACGGTGGCGGGGAAGCGCTGGCGGGTGGCGTGGATCGAGATGCACCCGCAGGTCGTGACAGCCTTGGCGATGGCCCGGCTCACCCGGGCCGTGGCTTCCGCCAGCTTGCTCTCCACATCGAGGATGCTCCGGTGGCGGATCAGGTATTCGGTGACGGTGCTTTGGAAGGTGCCCTCGCTGAGTTCTGCCACGTCGTGTTCACCTCGCCCTGCCGGAAGGCGCCGCTCCACGCCGCGACGTCGAGTGTCATTATAGAGATCGGCCGCACGGACTGTCAAATGCATCCTCGCGCTGCCGCCGTGTGCGGCTTCTCGGCCCGCGAAGGAGTGTGCTATACTCGGGCGCGTAAGCCGGCTCATGCCAGGCCCGTCTCCGGGCACGGCATCTCCGGCGGGTCGGAGTCGTATGCGCAAACACCTCCTCCTGCGGGCCGTTGGCGTTCTCCTCGGCGGCATTGCCGGGTACCAGGCGGTCCAGCTGGCGGCGCTGTGGAACCCGTCGATTGCCTCCACCGGGTTCCTCGTTACCTCCGCCAGCATCGCGGGCGGGGGGCTCGTCGGGCTGCTGGTCTTCCCGTCGGTCGCGCGGGGCTTTTCCGCTGCCATGGCGTGGCTGCTCTACGGGATGGCCGGACTCTCGCTCCGGGATCTCGTGCTGGCCGCGTCCGGGCTGTTGACCGGGCTGGTGCTGGCCTACGTGGTCGGCGCGTTGCTGGACGGCCTGCCCCTGGTCGGGCCGTATATGCGCCCGGTGGCCGGGGTCGTCCTGGGGTATCTGGGCCTGCACCTGGCGCTGCAGCGGCGCGAAGAAGTCGCTGGCATCCTGCCACGCGACCCGCACCGCGCGGAATCGGACCGTGCCGCATGGACCAGCACGCCAAAACTGCTGGACACCAGCGTGATCATCGACGGCCGCATCGCCGAGATCTGCCTCAGCGGGTTCCTTGAGGGCCCGCTCCTGGTGCCGCGGTCGGTGCTGGCGGAACTACAGCGCATCGCCGATTCCGCTGATGTCCTGCGGCGCAACCGGGGCCGGCGCGGGCTGGACATCCTCAACCGGCTGCAGAAGGAACTGGCGGCACTGCAGATCCTCGAAGACACCGGCGGCGCCGATGTGGATGCCCAGCTCGTGGCGCTGGCCAGGGCGCACCGGGCGGCGATCGTCACGACGGACTTCAACCTGAGCAAGGTCGCCGAACTGCAGGGCGTGCGGGTGCTCAACGTCCATCAACTGGCCCAGGCGCTGCGTCCGACGGTGATGCCGGGCGAGGAACTCTCGGTGCACGTGCTCCGCGACGGGAAGGAGGCCGGGCAGGGCATCGCCTACCTGGAAGACGGGACGATGATCGTCGTGGAGGGCGGCAAGCGCCTCATCGGCGAGACCTCGGACGTGGTGGTGACCAGCGTGCTGCAGACCTCGGCGGGACGCATGATCTTCGCCCGCCCCAAGTCCAGCGAGCCGGCCGGTCCGCCGTCGGTCAAGCGGCGGTAACGTGGACGTTCCCCTCCGGGCCACCCTTCGGGAGGGCCACGTTGGCGCCATCATCGTCGCCGCCGGGGCGAGCACGCGCCTGCCCGGCGAGGTCCCCAAGCCGTTCCTCCCGCTGGGCGGGCGGTGGGTCCTGGAGCGGGCGCTGGCGGCCTTCGAGGCCACGGCCAGCATCGAGCGCGTCGTGGTCGTGGTCGGCACGGCGCACGTCGCGCCGGCCCGGGCGCGGTTGCGCGGGAAGGTGGGGGCCGTCGTGGCCGGCGGGCCCGACCGGCGCGATTCCGTGGCCGCGGGGCTGGAGGCGCTCCCGGACGCCGGGTGGGTGGTCGTCCACGACGGCGCGCGGCCGTTCGTGACGCCGGCGCTGATCGACCGGGTGCTGGAGGCGGCCCGGCGATCCGGCGCCGCCACCGCCGGGCTCCCGGTGACGGACACGCTCAAGGAGGTCACCGGCGACCGGGTCCGACGGACCGTGGACCGCTCGACCCTCTGGGCCGTGCAGACCCCCCAGGCCTTCCGGGGCGAGGTGCTACGCGAGGCGCACCGCCGCATCGGCTGGTCTCAGCCCGTGACCGACGACGCCGAGCTCGTCGAGCGCCTGGGCACCGAGGTCGTGGTGGTGCCCGGAGATCCGGGGAATCTGAAGATCACGACGCCGCAGGACCTGGAGCTGGCGCGGCGGCTGGTCGAGACCGGCACCCCGGTCCGCGTCGGCGTCGGTTACGACACCCATCGGCTGGTCCCCGACCGCCCCCTGGTCCTGGGGGGCGTGAGGATTCCGCATCCCAGGGGCCTGGCCGGCCACTCGGACGGCGACGCGCTGGCCCATGCCGTCGCCGATGCCCTGCTGGGCGCCGCGGGCCAGCGCGATATCGGCGCGCACTTCCCGCCCGATGACCCCGCCTACCGCGGGGCGGACAGCCTGCGCCTGCTGGCGGAGGTCGCCCGCCGCCTGCGCGCGGAAGGCTGGTCCGTCGTGAATGTGGACGCTGTGGTGCAGGCCGAATCCCCCAGGCTGTCGCCGTTCGTGGCCGCGATGCGGGAGCGGCTGGCCGGGGCGCTGGGCGTCGAGCCCGAGCGGGTCGCCGTCAAGGCGACCACGGGGGAAGGCCTGGGGCCCATCGGCCGGGAGGAGGGGATCGCCGCGCAGGCCGTCGCCCTCCTGCAGGAGGATCGCTAGATGAGCCGGCGGATCCGAGGCCGCCGCGGCCAGAAGGCACCGCCGGGCCGCAGGGGCGCCGGTCGTCCCGGTCGCGCCGGGGGCCAGCCCGCGGACAGACGGACCGACCTGCTGTTCATCCAGCGGGCCGCGCTGCGAGAGCCGATTGCCGTCGAACTCGACCGGCCGATGGCCCGCCGCCCGCACCTCGTGGGGTTCTGGCGGGGGACCGAGTTCCACCTGATCACGCGCGTGGTCGCGACCCGGCGGGAGGTGGACGCCTCCTACCACCGGGTGCTCACCGACCGGGGCGTCTTCGACATCCGACACATCCGACGCATGGATCCGCTGACGCTGCGGCTGCGCCGCGACTGGGAACTCTGCGCGGAACTCGACGCCATCCCGGTTGCCCGCGTGCGGTAGGTGCGGCGGCCGGACGCCGAGGGCGCCGCTTTGGCGCTTGTCGCGCGCTGGCGCGCCCGGGTAGACTGGACACACGGGGTGGACGGATGGCGCTGGTCATCTACAACTCGCTGACGCGGCGGCTGGAGCCGCTCCAGACGCTGGAGCCCGGGATCGTGCGCATGTACGTGTGCGGTCCGAACCTCTACGGCCCCGCCCACGTGGGCCACGCGCTGTCCTACATCGTGTTCGACGTCGTCCGGCGCTATCTGGAGTACAAGGGTCTGACCGTGCGCCACGTCCAGAACTTCACCGACATCGAAGACCGCATCGTGGAGCGGTCGCAGCGCGAGGGACGGAGCATTCACGACATCGCCGCCGAGTACATCGATCGGTTCCTCCAGGAGATGGACGCCCTCAACGTGCGGCGCGCGCACCACTACCCCCGGGCCACCGAGGTCATCCCGATGATGATCGAGATCATCCGGGGGCTGATCGCCAAGGGGCACGCCTACGTGCTGGACGGCGACGTCTACTTCCGGGTGACATCGTTCCCCTCCTACGGGGCGCTGTCGGGCCGCTCGCTGGAGCAGATGATGGCCGGCGCGCGCGTGGAGGTGGACGAGCGCAAGGAGCATCCCATGGACTTCGCCCTGTGGAAGGCCGGCAAGCCCGGGGAACCGACGTGGGACAGTCCCTGGGGGCCCGGCCGGCCGGGCTGGCACATCGAGTGCTCGGCCATGTCCATGCAGTTCCTGGGGGAGCAACTGGACATCCACGGCGGCGGAGAGGACGTGCGCTTCCCGCACCATGAGAACGAGATCGCCCAGTCCGAGGCCTACACCGGGAAGTCGCCGTTCGTGCGGATCTGGATGCACAACGCGTTGATGAAGCCGCCGGTGGGTGACGAGATGCACCGGCACCTGGGGAACTTCGTCTCGATCCGCGAGGCGTTGGGCAAATACGATGCGGACGTGATCCGGCTGTTTGTGCTGTCGTCCCACTACCGCACGCCGACCCGCTGGACCGACGAGGCCGTCGACGCCGCCGGGCGCGGCCTGGAGCGCCTGCGGACGGCGCTGGCCAATGCCGATGCGGCCCTGGAGCGGACCCCCAACCTGCCGGACGACGGGCCCATGGCGCACGCCGCCGACGCGGCCCGTGCCGCCTTCGAGCGAGCGATGGACGACGACTTCGGGACGCCCCAGGCCATCGCCGCGCTGTTCGACCTCGCCGCCGAGATCAACCGCGGGGCCGCCGCAGCCCTCCAGGGTGATCGGCAGGCCGCGGGGGGCCTGGCGGAGGCCGCGCGGGTCCTGCGGGCCCTGGCCGGCGTGCTGGGCCTGAGGATCGGCGAGGTCGCCCTGCCGCGGCACATCGAAGACGCACTGGCCGCGATGCTGGCCGACCTGCGAACCCAGGAGCCGGCGCTGTTCTCCGACGGTGTGGCCGGCGACAGTGCCGAACATCTGGTGGCGGCGGTTCTGGCCGGACGCGAGCGGGCCCGCCAGGCCAGGCGGTTCGACCTGGCGGATGCGATCCGCCAGCGGCTCCACGACCTGGGCATCGTCGTGGAGGACCTGCCCGGAGGTTCCAGATGGCGCGCCGTGCCGCGGCGCGGCGTGAGGACCTGACGGCCGGCGAGATCCAGATCGAAGGCCGCCATCCGGTCGCCGAGGCCCTGCGGGCAGGCCGCCCGCTGCGCAAGCTCATCGTCAGCCGCGCTTCGGGGGCGCATCGAGGCCTGGGTCATCTCATCGGTGAGGCCCGCCGCCGCGGCATCCCCGTCCAGGAAGTGGACCCTGCCGTCCTGCGCCGCCTGGCCCAGACCCAGACCCCGCAGGGCGTCATCGCCTACGCGGCAGCCCATGCCGTCGTGGGCCTGGACGACGTCCTGGCGCGGGCTCGAGCGCGGGGCGAGGAGCCGTTCCTCCTGCTGCTCGACGGTGTGCAGGATCCCCGCAACCTGGGCGCGATCCTCCGTTCGGCCGATGCGGCCGGCGCGCACGGCGTCGTCATCCCACGGCACCGGTCGGCCGGTTTGAGCCCAGCGGTGGCGGCGTCGTCGGCGGGCGCCATCGAGCACGTCCCGGTGGCGCAGGTCTCCAACATCGCGTCGGCCATCGACCGGCTCAGGCGCGAGGGGATCTGGGTGTTCGGCGCCGACCCCGGGGCGTCCGAGGAGGTGTACGGCGTGAGCCTGGAGCCGCCGCTGGCGCTGGTCGTGGGAGGCGAAGGCCGTGGGCTTGCCCGCCTGGTCAAAGAGCGTTGCGACCGGCTCGTGCGGATCCCCATGTACGGCGCCACGGCTTCGCTGAACGTCTCGGTGGCGGCGGCGCTGCTGCTCTTCGAGGTTCGCCGGCAGATGCGCGGGCGGCTGGCGGGTGTCCGATGAGTCGACGGCTGACCGCGTTCGGCCTCGGCCTCCTGGCTGGCGCCGTCTTCGGCCTGTCCGCGTGGTGTGTGGTGACCGACTGGCGGTCCGCCGGCCGGGTGCTGCCCGGCGTGACCGTGGAGGGTGTCGGTGTCGGCGGCCTGACCGGGCCGGAGGTGGCCGCGCGGGTGCGGGAGCGGGCGGCCGCGACCACCGCGCGCCCGCTCTGGGTGCGGGCAGGACCGGTTGAAGCCCGGGCCACCGCCTCCGAGCTGGGCATGCGACCCGCCGTGGACCGGACGGTGGCGGCGGCGATGGCCGTCGGGCGCTCCGGCGCCCTCGTCGACCGCCTTTTCGACCGGACTGTGCTGCTGCGCCGCCCGATCGAGGTCCCGATCCAGTACTGGTATGATCCGGCGGTCGCCCGCCAGGCCGTGGAGCGGGTGGCGGCCTCCGTGGTCGTCGAGCCGAAAGACGCCCGGGTCACGGTGACCGGCGGTCGCCTGACGGTGGTCAGCCCGAGCCAGGACGGCGTGGTCGTGGACCTGCGCGCGTCGGTCCTCCGGGTGATCTCCGCGCTGGTCCGCCGCGAGGCCGCAGTGGACCTGGTGATCGCCCTGCGCCGGCCCGCGTTCACCACCGAGATCGCTGACCGGATGGCCGAGCCCGTCGCCCGGTTCACCACGTCCTTCCCGGACAATCCCGACCGGGTCCACAACATCCGGCTGGCCGCGGCGGCGCTAAGGGGTGTGCTGCTGCCTCCCGGCGCGCTGCTCGCCTACAACGAGATCGTCGGCCCCCGGGACCCGGCCCGCGGATACCGGAAGGCCCCGGTCCTGATCAACAACGTGCTGGTCCCGGGCGACGGGGGCGGTGTCTGCCAGGTCTCCTCGACGCTCTTCAACGCGGCGCTGCTCGCCGAGATGGCGGTCGAGACCCGGGTCAACCATTCCCGGCCGGTGCCGTACCTGGCCGCCGGGCTCGACGCCACCGTCGAATACGGGTCGCTGGACCTCCGCCTGCGCAACACGACGGGGCAGTACCTCTACCTCTGGACCGATGTGACGCGGCGCAGCGTGACGGTGACGGTGTACGGCCCCCGGCAGCCGGGCCGCGAGGTGGCCATCGTGGTCGCCGACCGTGTCGTCCTGCCCGCACCCACCCACACGGTGACCAGGCGGGATCCAAAGCTCCCGACCGGCCAGATCCGGATCGAGCCGGCGTCCCCCGGCCTGCGCGCCCGCACGCTGCGCATCGTCCGCCAGGACGGCGCGGTAGTTCGCCAGGAGGTCGTGGCCCGCTCCTACTACCAGCCGACGCCGCGCACGATCTTCATCGGCGCGGGCCCGGCGGCCACGCCGGCCTCGCGGCCCGCAACATTGCCTTGACGCCTGTGGGAGCGGTTCCTATAATGGGGCTGTCTTGCACATGGGATGCGTGCTCGACGGTAGCGTTCCAGTCACAGCCCTTCATGCCTCGGTGAGCCGGAGGGGATAGCGAGTGGCGCTGGCGCGACGGGAAGGGCTGGGCTACCACGAACTGGTTGACGAAGAACTTGTCGAGCACGCGAAGGGCGGCGATGACCGCGCCGCCGAGTTCCTCATCAGCAAATACCGCAACTTCGTCCGCGTCAAGGCCAAGGCCTACTTCCTGATCGGCGCCGACCGCGAGGACATCATCCAGGAAGGGATGATCGGCCTCTACAAGGCGATCCGCGATTTCCGGCGCGACAAACTCTCGTCGTTTCGGGCGTTCGCGGAGCTGTGCATCACCCGGCAGATCATCACCGCCATCAAGACCGCGACCCGCCAGAAGCACATCCCCCTGAACTCGTACATCTCGCTCAACAAGCCCATCTACGACGAGGACTCCGACCGCACCCTGCTGGACGTCATCAGCAGCATCAAGGTCTCCGATCCCGAGGAGCTGGTCATCAACCAGGAAGCCTCGGCGACGATGCGCGAGCGGATCCGCAAGAACCTCAGCGAACTGGAGTGCAAGGTGCTCACCGCCTACCTGGAGGGGAAGTCCTACCAGGAGATGGCCAACGAGCTCAACCGCCACGTGAAGTCCATTGACAACGCCCTCCAGCGCGTGAAGCGCAAGCTCGAACGAAACCTCGAAGGCGAAGACGCGTAGCCCGGCCCCGCCCGACCGGTCCATGCTGCGGATGGTCTGTCCCACGTGCAGGTTGGTGTTCCTTCGGGTGGAGATCCTGGGCCCGGGCGAGGCCGTCGCGTGCCCCCGCTGCGCGGCGGTCTTCCATCCGGACGAAGAAGAGCTGCTCGATCCGGAGAACGACTGAGCAGCGGTCTCCGCCGGCGCTCCGTGGCGCCGCCGGGGAGAGGGAGGCGGGCATGGCAAAGGCCGAGATGGTTCCCGTCAGCGGCATACATCCCACCCGCGGGTACGCCCACGCCTGGCGCCTGGGCGATCTGCTGTTCATCTCGGGACAGGTGGCGCTCAACGCGCAGGGCGAGCTCGTCGGCCGCGGAGACGTGCGCGCCCAGGCCGAACAGGTCTTTGCGAACCTCCGCACGATCCTCGGCGCCGTCGGCGCGACCCTGCGCGATGTCGTCAAGCTGACCACGCTCTGCACCGATCCGGCCGGGATTCCCGCCATCCGCGAGGTCCGATCCCGCGAGTTTGGCGACCACGCGCCGGCCAGCACCCTGGTCGTCGTCGCGGGGCTGGCGTCTCCTGATTATCTCCTGGAGATCGAAGCGATCGCGGTGATTCCCTAGCCGCCGATCTGGATCATCACGCGCTGTTCGGGGTAGAGCCGCTCCGCCAGCGCGTGCCCGAACGGCCGACGGTAGGCGGCGGAGGCGAAGCGCTGCTTCATCTCGTCCCGCGAGGCCCCGGCCCGCAGCGGGGCCAGCAGGTCTTCTTCGTCATCCCGCAGCAGGCACAGGCGCAACTTCCCGTCCGCGGTCAGCCGCAGCCGGCCGCACTTGATGCAAAACGGCTCGCTGACGGGACTGATCAGTCCGATGGTCCCGGCGGCGTTCGGCAGACGGTAGGTGCGGGCCGGCTGGTCGCCGGTGAGGTCCAGCGGTTCCATTGGCCCCAACGCGGCCTCGATGCGGGCCCGGACCTCCTCAGAGGTGACGATCCCGGCGTCGGCGACATCGGCCACGGTGCCGAACGGCATGACCTCGATGAACCGGACCTCCCAGGGGCGATCCAGCGTCAGCGCCGCGAGGGGCACGACGTCGTCTTCGTTGAAGCCGCGGACGACGACCGTGTTGACCTTCATCGGCCGCAGGCCGACCGCCTCGGCCCGCGCGATGCCGGCCACGACGCGGTCCACATGCCCGCCCCGGGTGATGCGACTGAACTTCTGGGGGTCCAACGTGTCCAGGCTGACGTTCAGGCGGGTGAGGCCGGCCTCGGCCAGCGGGCCGGCCAGGGACTCCAGCAGGATGCCGTTGGTCGTCATCGCCAGGTCGGTGATGCCGGGAATCGCGCCGATGCGGCGCACCAGGTCCACGATTCGCGGCCGGACCGTGGGCTCGCCCCCGGTCAGCCTGACCTTGCGGACGCCGAGTTCCGCGGCAATCTCGATCAGCAGGACCAGTTCATCATCCTGGAGCAACTCGGCCGGCGGCCGGAAGTCGATGCCATCTTCGGGCATGCAGTAGACGCACCGGAGGTTGCACCGGTCGGTCAGGGAGACCCGGAGGTCGGTCAGCGGCCGGCCATACTGGTCGCGCATGGTCACCGACCATTCTAACACATCTGACTCAAGAATGCGGCGGCGCGAGCCGACCCGGCACGTTCCGGGGCCGCTCCCGCCGTCACGCCGTCGCCAGTGGCCCTTACCACATGGCCATCACCCGGCAGGGCCCGCCCGACCCGCCGGCCACCTTGGGGGCGCCGACGAACACCCACGCGCCGCGCGGCGGGATCTTCGCCAGGTTGGCTAGGTTCTCCAGGCCCCAGCGGCCGGCCGGCAGCCACGTGGTATGGGTCTTGAAGTCCTTGGACGCCCCGTAGTCCAGGCTGAGGGTGTCCACCCCAATCCCGACCACATCGCGTTCCCGGAGGAGGAACTCCGCGGCCTCTGGGTGGAAGCCCGGGAAGTGCATGACCCCGCCGGCGTCGGGGTTGCGGAACGCCTGGACGCTCCCGACTCTTGACTCCCATCCGCTGTGCATGAAGACCGCCGCGCCCCCAGGCAGCCGGCCGTGCCGCCGCTCCCAGGCGCGGATGTCGTCGGGGGTCACCCGCGTGTCCGGATCGCTGGCCGCCCGCTCATGGACGTGGATGACGGCGACCGGCGCCACGAGGGTCGAGGGCGCCAGCTGGTTGACGGTTGGGGCCCCATCGCCGAAGTGCGCCGGGGCGTCCATGTGGGTGCCGATGTGCTCGAAGTAACTGATGTTCAAGGCGTAGTAGCCGTCCTTCTTGACGGTGACGGCCACGTCCGACTTGAAGACGGGTTGCCCGCTAAACGAAGGGAACGTGGGCTTCAGCGTATGGGTGAGGTCCTGGATGCGGGAGAACCGCATGCCCATGGGCGCGGCCAGCACCTCGGTGCCGTCCAGCCACTGCGCGCCCACTACCGCCACTGTCGCCGCTCCCGCCAGGCGCAGCACATCGCGCCGGCTCACCCGCTTCTGTACCGCCTCCATGACCAGGGGTCCGCACATCCCTCCCACACCTCCCGGGCGTCAGGTTCCAGGGCCCCGCCACTGGTTCCCAACAAATTGAACATCGCCGCCCGGTTTCCTCCACGGTGGAGGGCGCGCCCGATGAGGAGCGGCGAAAGACCTGCCTGACGGCTCAAAGAGGGAGGCTGCGAGCCGCCCATGGCTCCACCGGGTTCTCTCGATGGCAAGGACGACCTACCCTCCTATCATGAGGATCGGCGCCAGGGCAAGGGGCCTCGTGGCCACCGCTGGGTGGTCCGGCGCCCGCTGACCCGCACCAGCAGCAGCGCTAGCCGGCGCAGCAGCACGTGCGCGCGGATCTTCTGAGGCCGACCGCGCTGGTCCGCGCGGAGGTAGCGACGGTAGGTGGGATGGCTCACCAGCGCGCAGGCGGCACACCGAGCGCCCGGCCCTTGAGGTCGTGGAGGGCGATGTGGATGGCTGCCTTGGCGTAGGGATGGCCCTTCACACCTGGTCCATCATGTGGTGGACGCGCGGAATGTCGAAGACGTCCATGTCCGCCCGCGCGGGGAGGATGAGGTCGGTGAGCACGTGGCGCACCGTTGCCGGGGTCTCCCCGTAGTATTGTATGGGCCCCCGCAGTTCCGCCCACCGGTGCGCCCGCCGCGGTGGCACCCCCATCAGCAGAAGGTCCAGGTTGACGATCCTCATGGCACCGTCATCCTCGTTGTGCCCATCCCGGGCGGTCCTGTCGTTCAGTACGACCGGAGCAGGCGACCGGTGGGAGGCCCGACCGGCTGGCCGTCGCGGAATGCCACCCGACCGCCCTTGATGGTCAGGACCGGCCACCCCTTCACGGTCATGCCGTGGGCCGCCGTCTTGAGGGGCGAGTAGGTGGTCTGCGGGCTGACCACCCGCTCCTGCTCCATGTCCACCAGGACCAAGTCGGCGTCCTTGCCGACGGCGATGGAGCCCTTGCGGTCGTCGATGTGGTAGAGTCGCGCGGGGTTGAGGCACGCCACGCGGACGAGATCGTGCAGCGTAATGCGGCCCCTGTGCACCCCTTCCGAGAGGAGCAGAGGCAACGCGACCTCGATGCCCGGCATCCCGGCGGTCACGCGCCAGAGGTCGTCGGTCTCATGCTTGTCGCAGGAGATGTGGTCGGTGCCCACGGTGGCGATGGCCCCCGACCGCACGCCGGCCCACAGCCGCTCGCCGTTGGCGCGGTCGCGCAGCGGCGGGTTCATCTTTCCGATGGCGCCGATCCGGTCGCCGGCCTCTTCGGGGAACACGGTGAGGAACTGGACCAAGGTTTCCAGGATGAGGGGCCGCCGGGTCCACTTGGCCGCTGCTTCGATGCCGTCGGCCGCCGCCAGGTGGAGCACCACCGCACGGCATCCGGTCATCTCGCTGAGGTAGGCCATGGTGTGGATGTCGGCCACCTCGCAGAAGGCCGGGCGCGCATCGGTCCATGCCTGCAGGTCTCGCCGCCGGGTGGCCTGGACCTCCGAAAGCGTATAGCGGATGATCTCCACGTCCTCGCAGTGCAGGGCGCACAGCCCGTCGAACCCCGCGCACTGCTGCATGGTCAGGTACGCGTCGCCGTCGTCCAGGGGCTCGATATCCAGCTCCGCCACGGCTTTCACTCGGTAGTCCAGGTGGAGCTTGTAGCACAGCACCCCGAAGCGCTCCCGGTACAGCGGGATCTCCTCGATGTGCTGGCGATTCTGGATCTGCAGGTGGACCAGCACGTCGCAGTAGGAGCGAGCGGCCACCACCTGCTCCCAGGCAGGGTAGGCCTGCAGGTACGAGGTCTTGGCCCGCATGTGGGGCATCACGACGGTGGTGCCGCCGGCCAGGGCGGCCGCGCTAGTCTGCTCCACGTCCACGTCAAATGGGTAGTGCACCCCAAGGTGGATGTGGGGTTCCACCCGTCCCGGCAGCAGGACGTGCCCATGCCCGTCGACGACCTCTTCGGCCCGAGGAGGATCGCCGTCCCCAAGACCGACGATTCTCCTTTCCCGGATCGCCACCCACCCCTGAAAGATGCTCTCGGGGGTGACGACCCGACAGTTGCGGACCACGAGGTCAGCGCCCGGCATGGGCCACCTCCAGCATGGCCAGCACCTGGTCGGAGGTCACGACGGCGCCGCAGTACTGGGCCCAGACCGCCAGGGCCACTTCGTGCCAGTCGCGTCGCACACCGCCGATGCAGTCCGACACGATGAGCAGGTCGTAGTCGCGCATATACGCCTCCCGAACCGTAGTGTCCACGCACGCGTTGGTGGTGGAGCCAGTGATGATCAGCGTGCGGCGGCCCAGAATGCGCAGCAAGACTTCCAGGCGCGTCCCGTAGAACACGCTGAACTTGTGCTTTTCGATCAGGTGACTGCGCGCGTCGATCAGCGGCTTGAGTTCGTCCACAATCTCCGCGTCCCACGTGCCAGGCTGGCAGGCGAGCCGGGCACGCTTGGCGGTGTGCGGCTGGATCCGGTGCAAGGCGCGGGTGCGGTCCTCCGGCAGGTGGTGCTGCAGGCTCCAGACGTCCGGGATCCCGGAGGCCTTGCACGCCGCGATCAGGCGTCGGAGCGGTGGCACGATGGCCGTCAGGAATCTCATGTCCACGCCGCTGAGGCCCAGGGTCCCTTCCGGGTGGAGGAAGGCGTTCTGGGCGTCGATCACCAGCAAGGCCGTATCGTTGATGTCTAGGGTGTAGTCCACAGGTGTCCCTCCCTGATCGAGGGGCCGGCGGGCGGCCCGACGAGGGCAGGCAGCACCCAGCGACCCCCTCCATCCCACTCCACATGCCCCTGCCACGCCGGTCGCGGCCCCACGCCCTTGATCCGGCCGTCGGCGACGGTCAGGTCTGCGCGCCCCGGATGCCCGGGCACGGCCACGTCGGGCAGCACCAGGTTCCAGGTCGTCACGGCGCGCTCAGTTCGTCGGCCAGGATCCGCGTGATCCCCAGCCACTGACTCAGGCCCACCGTGCGGGGCGCGCGACCACCCAGCCCGCGGGCCCACACCGTGCGCACGCCCAGCTCCCGTGCGGCCTCCCGGTCCACCCCGCCGGGAGGACCACTCAAATCGATCAGCACCGGCTCAGGCCCCAGGCGCGCCAGGACCTCGCGCGTGAACAGGAGGGCCGGTGCGGTGTTGAAGATGACGCACATGCGCGGGGCCCGGTCGGCCAGCGCCTCCAGCGCGGTCACCTCGCACCCCATCGCCCAGGCCCGCGCCAGCTGCACGGGGTTCCGGGCGGCCACCGTCACGTGCGCCCCGAGCCCCCGGAGCGTGGCGGCCAGCACGGCCCCGATCCGGCCGAATCCCACCACCATACAGGGGTGGCGGTGCAGGGTCACGTCTGTGTGCTCGATGGCCACCCGAATGGCGCCCTCGGCGATGGCTGGCGCGCGCAAGAGCATCAAGTCTTCGTCAGCCTCGTACTCCCTGAGGTGCAGGCCCAGCGCTGTGGCCGCCTCCGTCATCTGGCGACTCGCGCGGCCGGTGATGAGAACGGCGCCGGGACGGACGTCCCGCAGGCTTTCGGTGCCCACCACCAGCGGACCCGGAGCGTGCGGGGCGAACAGGGTGCCGTCCGGTCCGGGCAGCGGTACCGGGCAGATCACGACGTGGGCGCCGCGAACCGCCTCTGCCACGGTCGCACACACCGTACCCACCGGGTCCGGAGTCGGCGGCAGCCCGCACGTGCGCACGTTGGCACCACAGCGGGCGGCCTGGCGGGCGATCTCCACCTCGCGACCATCGCCGCCCAGCACCGCCACCACGCGGCCGCGCAGGTCCAGCGCGGGGACGGCACCCGCTACCACCGGCGCGTCCGTCACGGCGCTCACGGTCGGGAGGTTACCTCCATGGTCCACAGCTGCCGCGTGTCGTACCGGTCCGTCAGCACCTCGCACCTGTCCGCGGTGAGCACCACCGCGTCCTCCAGCTGCATCCCCAGCGTGGGAAACGTCACCAGCGGCTCGATGGCCAGGACCATGCCTTCCTGGAGCGTGATGTCCGCATATCGGTTGAGGTAGGGCTCTTCGTGCAGCGTCAGCCCAAGCCCGTGACCCAGGAAGTGGAACGTCGGAAGCCCCCACGCCGCCATGCCCTCGGCGTACGCCTGGAAAATGGCCCGGCTGCTGGCACCGGGCCGGAGCATCTGCAGGGTCCGCGCCCGCCCCTCCACCAGCTTCTGCCACAGCGCCCGCTGCTCGTCGGTCGGCTCGCCCACCACGGCGGTGCGGGCCACGTCGCAGACGTAGTGCGCCACGGTGCCGATGACGTCGATGCGGACGACTTCCCCCATGCGGATCTCCCGCGGCGTCGGCGGGCCGTTGAGCATCGGCGTGCGCTCGCCAGCAGTGACGCTCAACATGGTGAGGTGGTCCCCACCGGCAGCGCTGAAGGCATCGGCGATCCGCCGTCCGAGGTCGGCCTCCGTCATGCCGGGCCACCACGTCCGCAGGGCCTCGTACGCCACCTGCTCGGCGATCTGTGCCGCCCGGCGCAGGCGGGCCACCTCGGCCGGCGTCTTCACCATGCGCAAAGCCGCCAGGTCGTCGTCGACGGGCACGAGCCGGTCCCCTCCGTCCAGGGCCCGTTCCAGGAGGAGGTAGTCGGCGTGGTTGAGGTAGCCCGCCTCGATCCCCACACGTCCCCGCAGGCCCCGGGCACGTATGGCTTCGGCCAGCAGGAGCACCGGCTTCTGGGTGAACTCGTTGTACGCGGTGATGCGTGGCACATCCGCATGCGCCCGCGTGTACCCTTCCTCCACGTCCACCACGAACAGCTCGGGCTCGCCCTCGCGCGGCACGAGGACGATGGCATGCCGGTGCCGGACGATCCGCTGCGACGGGAGCAACGCGCCCGTGCTCCAGCATACGTGCTCCGGCGCCATGAGGACCATGGCCTCCAGCCCCCGGCGGTCCATCGTCTGACGAAGACGCTCGCGGATTTCCTCAGGCATGGGCCACCTTCCGGTCGGCGGTTAGTCGTAGGTGGTGCTGACGAGGGGGGTGACGCCCGGCCGGATGCCGGCCCGCTCGATGACCCGGCGGGCATGCTCCCGCGCCAGGGCGTAGATCTCCTGCTCGTCGACGGTCAGCACCTGCCGGTCGCGCACCACCACCCGGCCGTCGACCAGGACGGCGTAGACGGAGCTGACGCCGACGGAGTACACGAGGGTCTGGACCGGGTCACCATAGGGGACCCAGTCATGGTGGTCCAGGTCGAAGAGCACCAGGTCGGCCTTCTTCCCCACTTCGATGGAGCCGATCTCATTGTCCCACAGCAGCGCCCGGGCGCCGTCGATGGTGGCCATGCGCAGCGCTCGGTGCGCCCCTACCAGCGAGGCGTCCATCCGGGCGTCCTTGAACAGACCCGCGGCCAGGTACATCTGTCGCAGCATGTCCAGCGAGCCCGCCGCGGAGGGGCCGTCACATCCCAGGGCCACGGTGATGCCCGCCTGCAGCATCTCGGGGTACTTGCCGATGCGGGTCGCGCCCTTGGCCAGCTTGAGGGACGTCCCGGGACAGAAGGCCACCTTGGTGCCGGCCTCGGCGAGGTACGCGAGCTCCTCGTCGCGCACGGCCACCACGTGGGCCAGCACCAGGTTGGGCGCCAGCGCCCCCCACTCCCGCAGGAGCGTCACCGGCCACTTCCCAGTCTTCCGCTCGCTCACCCGGGCTTCCTCGATGGACGACGCGATGTGGTAGGTGGTGCCGACGCCCAGCCGGCGGGCCAGCGCTGGGGCCCCGGCGTGGAGTTCGGGCGAGCAGGGTTCCTTGCCTTCGATGTTCACCCACACCCGGATCCGGCCGCCGGCTGCATTGTGGTACTGCCGCACGCACCGCTCCAGCTCTGCCAGCGCGGCGGCCGCCGACGGGAAGAAGTGGTGCTCGACCATCTCCGGAGTCCAATGGGGTGGCAGCGTCTCGGGCAGGCGGTCGGCGGCGTGGCGACCTGTGACCGCGCGGATCCCCACGCGCTCCAGCGCCCGGACCACCGCGCCCAGATCCGACTGCGCCCCCATGTCCAGGCAGCACGTGGTCCCGGTCCTGAGCATCTCCACGCCCGCCAGCAGGGTGGCCACGTACTCGTCCTCCGGACGCATGGCGGCGTAGACGGGCTTGGCCCAGTTGAAAACCCACGGGCGCGTCGACAGGGTGTCGGGGAACACCCCGCGGGCCAGCTGCTCGGAGAGGTGCACG
>JAVKID010000057.1:0-19336 GCA_031459655.1 Candidatus Fervidifonticultor octavus
GTCGCGCTGGCCAGCCGGTACGACCGCGACGGCGCCGATGAACTCGTCTACCTCGACATCACCGCTTCAGTGGAGGGCCGCGGCGCCCTCCTGGAGGTCGTCTCGCGGACCGCGGAGTGCGTCTTCATTCCCCTGACCGTGGGCGGCGGCGTGCGGTCTGCCGACGACGTGCGGGACCTGCTGCTGGCCGGCGCGGACAAGGTGGCGGTCAACACGGCTGCGGTGGCGCGGCCCGCGCTTGTGGCCGACGCAGCCGATCGGTTCGGCAGCCAGTGCGTGGTGATCGCCATTGATGCGAAGCGGCGGATCGACGGCGGCAGGACCTGGTACGAGGTCGTGACGCACGGCGGGCGGCGGCCCACGGGGAAGGACGCCGTGGCGTGGGCCCGGGACGCCGTGCGCCTGGGCGCCGGCGAGGTCCTGCTGACCAGCATTGATCGCGACGGGACCACCGACGGCTATGATCTGGAATTGACCCGCGCCGTCGCCGAGGCGGTCGGCGTCCCGGTGGTCGCCTCCGGCGGCGCCGGGGACCCCGATCACCTGCGGGAGGTGCTGACCGCCGGAGGCGCCGATGCGGCGCTGGCCGCATCGATCTTCCACTTCGAGCGCTATCCCATTCCGGTCGTCAAGGCGCACCTGGCCTCAAGCGGCGTGCCGGTGCGGCTGAACGGACGGGAGGGGCGGGGATGAGCGAGGTGCGCGAGTGAGCGATCCGCCGCTGGCCTGGGGAGAGGGGCTGCTGCCTGCCGTGGTCCAGGACGCCCGCACCGGCGTGGTACTGATGCTGGCCTGGATGACCCGCGAGGCCTTCGAGCGCACGCAGACGACCGGCCAGACCTGGTTCTGGAGCCGCTCGCGCCAGACGCTGTGGCACAAGGGCGAGACCTCCGGCCACGTCCAGCGGGTCACAGATGTGCGCATCGACTGCGACGGTGACGCCGTGCTGGTGCAGGTGGTCCCCGGCGGGCCGGCGTGCCACACCGGTCGTCTCTCGTGCTTCTTCCGGACGCCAGACGGCCGGGAGCAGGCCGCCGTGGGCCCGGTCCTGACGCGGCTGGAAGCGGTGGTCGCCGACCGAAAGCGCCGCCTGCCGGAGGGCTCGTACACCGCCTCACTGCTGCGCGCAGGCCCAGACGCCGTCGGGTCCAAGATCACCGAGGAAGCAGCAGAGGTGGTGCAGGCCGCCCGCGCGGAGTCCGACCGCCGCCTGGCGGAGGAAGCCGCCGACCTGCTCTACCACCTGCTGGTGCTGCTGGCGGCCCGCGACGTGCCGCTGGCGCAGGTCCTGGACGTGCTCCGCGACCGGGGAGCGTAGCTACGGCTCCTTCGGCCAGGGCCCCACGATGCCCGGCGCCGCCCACTCCATGGTCGTGAGTTCTCCCACCGTCATCCGCTTGCCGGCCGGCACGCGCAGGACCCCCTTCCGATCATGGATGGGCCCCGTGAAGGGATCGAAGGTCACCTTCGGGTCCGACATCTGGGCCAGGCGCCGCATCACCAGGTCATAGACGTTGATCCGGCCGATGCCGGGCGCGTTGACCGTGACCGCCTCCAGCCTGGGCTTCCAGACCGGGTTGACCGGCACGCCCATCTCGCCGCCCAGTTCCACGGCCTGCTCGGCCAGCAGCCACCAGTAGTCCACGTCCTTCAGGTTCTCGGTGGTGTACTTGCCCGCGTACACCTTGCCCAGGAAGTCGATGTAGATCCTCTCCCAGTGCACCAGTTGCCCGGAGACGACGTGCTGGGGGGCGAACTTTTGCATGGGGGAGTAGTGGCCGAAGCTGGGCAGGCCGCGCTTGGCCGCGACCTGGACCACGGTGGGCGAGTCCTCGGTGAAGGCGAAGACATCCGCGCCTTCCGCGATCAGCGCCTCCGTCGCCTCCTTGGCCGCGGTCGGGCTGAACCACTCCATGATCCAGCGCACGTGGATGGTCGCCCTGGGATTCACCGCCCGGACGCCCAGCGCGAAGGCGCTCAGGTGCCGCTTGACCTCCGGGATCGGGAATGCGCCCACGTAGCCCACCTTGCCGGTCTTCGTCAGCGCGCCGGCCATCAGGCCGTTGAGGTAGTAGACCTGGTAGAAGTCGGCCATGTAGGTCGCCATGTTGGAGTGGCGCTTGAAACCCGACGCGTGGGCGAAGATGTGGTTGGGATACCGTTTGGCGGAGGCCAGGGTTCCGTCCATGAACCCGAAGCTGGTCGTGAAGATCACACGCGCGCCCTGCTGGATCATCTTGTCGATAAACGGTTCCACCTGCCCCTCGGGGACGCTCTCCACGTAGATCGTCTCCAACCAGGGGAACTTCTGGGCGGCCAACCTGCGGCCCACGTCGTGGGCGTGGGTCCAGCCGTAGTCGCCGATCGGGCCCACGTAGATCCAGCCCGCCTTGAGTTTCTGCTGGGCGGCCCCGGTCGCCGCCAGGCCCGCGACCAGCGCCACTGCGACCACCATCACCAGCCAGCGCATGGGTCCCCTCCTGTGTCGTGATCTCGTCTCTCCCGGCAGTTCCATTCGCCGCGGCGACCGGATTCTCTTGCCGCTCCTCCGGCGCTACCTCTCGCCGCCGGCGTAGGGGAGCCCCAGCGCCTCGGGCGCACCCTGTCCCCGGCGACGCCTGGCCGTGGCGGCCAGCACGAGGATCGTGGACGCGAACGGCAGCATCCTCAAGACCTCCGGCGCCACCCAGGTCTGCAGGAAGAACGAGAGGTAGTAGAGCGCGCCGAACAGGACTGCGCCCCAGACCGCCCTCAGGGGATCCCACCCGGCGAAGATGGCGATGGCGATGGCGATCCAGCCCATGCCGCCGGTCATGCCTTCCGTCCATGAGGGCCGGTAGGCCACCGAGAGGTAGCCGCCCGCCACGCCCGCGACCGTTCCGCCGAAGAGGACGGTGAGGTACCGCACCAGGGAGACGTTGACGCCCAGCGCGTCGGAGGCCGCCGGCGACTCCCCCACGGACCGGATCACGATCCCCAGGCGCGTGTGGTAGAGCACGAACCAGAGGACGACCGCCAGCAGGAACCCGAGGTAGGTCAGGCCGGAGATCTCGGGGAGCGTGTTCAGCAGGGGAATCCCCTCGTACCCCCGGCCCAGCACGCCGGCCAGGCCCAGGCCGAACATGGCCAGGGCGAGCCCCGAGACATACTGGTTGGCTCGCAGCGTGACGGTCACAAAGGCATGGAGCAGTGCCGCCAGCCCGCCGACCGCGGCGGCGGCGGTGAGGCCGAGCACCGGGTTGCCGACGGTCTGGGCGACCGCGAAGGCGACAAACGCGCCCAGGATCATCATGCCCTCGACGCCCAGGTTGACCACGCCGGACCGTTCGGCGTAGATCTCCCCGAGGGCCGCCCACAGCAGCGGCGTGCTGACCGCCACCGCCCGGATGACCGTGGTGGCCATCCACTCAGGCATGGCGGACCCACCGCATACGGTAGCGGAGCAGCCGCTCGCTGCCGATGAGGAAGAAGAGGATCAGTCCGTTGAAGATGTCGGTGACGCGAAACGGCATCTGCAGCGTGACCTTCATGACGTCGCCGCTGGTGAAGATCAGGCCCAAGAACAGCGCGGTGAGGATGGCGGCCAGCGGGCTGCCGCGCGCCAGCCAGGCGACGATGATGGCCGCGTAGCCGTAGCCGAGCGAAACCTGGGTGGGGAACAGCAGCCGGTGGTGGATGCCGCCGACCTCGCCCGCCCCGGCCAGCCCCGCAGCGCCGGCCGAGATCAGCATGGCCACGACCGTGGTCCGGACCGGGTCGATCCCGGCATACCGGGCCGCGGTGGGGTTCTCGCCCAGGATCCGGATCTCGAAGCCCAGGCGCGTGCGCGCCAGGAGGAAGGCCAGCGCGCCGGCCAGGGCCAGGCCCAGGGCCAGGGTGGGCCAGTGGACGCGCGTCCCCGCCAGCACCGGAATCCAGGCGGCCTCGGGGAAGGTATCGGTGTAGGCGAACCCCAGGGTGGTGGTGCCCTTCCAGGGCCCGTGGATCAGCCAGTCCACGAAGAACAGCGCGATGTAGTTCATCATCAGGGTGGAGATCACTTCGTTGACGTCCAGCCGCAGGCGCAGCAGGGTGGGCAGCAGTCCCCACAGCGCGCCGCTGGTGAACCCCGCCAGGAACATCGCGGGCAGGACCAGCGGACCGGACAGGGGGACGAAGAGCGCGACCCCGGTGGCGGCGACGGCGCCGACGAGCAACTGGCCCTCGGCCCCGATGTTCCAGAACTGCGCGCGGAAGGCCATGACCAGGCCCACCCCGCACAGGAGGAGCGGGATGGCCTGGCGCAGGATCTCGGGCGCCGCCCGCCGGTCGGCCAGCGTGCCGGCGAAGACCACCGCGTAGGCATGGAGGGGGTTGATCCCAAACGCCCAGAAGATCACGCCGGCGCCCGCCAGGGCGGCGGCCACGGCGAGGACCGAGACCGCGAGCACCCAGGTCCTGGTCGGGGCCGGCACCCGCTCCACGAGAAGCGGGCCGATCCGGCTCATGTGCGCTGCCCCATCATCATGAGGCCGATGCGCTCGCGGTCGGCGGCGGCCGCATCGAGGATCCCGATGATCTCCCCCGAGAAGAGGACCGCGACGCGGTCCGACAGCGCCAGGATCTCGTCCAGGTCCTCGGACACCAAGAGGATCGCCGCGCCCTCCCGCCGGCGGCGCAGCAGCAGGGCGTGGATCTGCTCGGTGGCGCTGACGTCCAGGCCCGAGGTGGGGTGGGCGGCCACGATCACGCGCGGCTGCGTCGACAGCTCCCGGCTCAGGATGAGTCTCTGGATGTTGCCGCCCGACAGCAGCCGCGCGAGCGTCTCGGGCCCGGGCGTGACGATCTCGTACTCGGCGATCATCCGGCGGGCAAACGCCTCAATCGCCCGCCGGTCCAAGACCGGCCCCCTGGAAAACGGCGGATCGCGGTACGACTTGAGCACGAGGTTCTCCGCCACCGACAGGCCGGCGACGATGCCCATGCGCAGGCGGTCTTCGGGAATGTGCGCCACCCCCGTCTCGTAGATCGCCCGGGCCGGGCGGTTCGTGACATCGCGATCCAAGACCCGGATGCGGCCGCCCTGCGCCCGCCGCAGCCCGGTGACGACCTCCACGAGTTCCCGCTGGCCGTTGCCGGCCACCCCGGCGATCCCGACGATTTCGCCCCGGCGGACGGTCAGCGAGATCCCCCGCAGGGCCGGCAGGCCCCGGTCGCCGAACACGACCAGCTCCTCGATGACCAGCCCGTCGCCCTCCGGGGCCCTGGATTCCCGCTCGTGCCGGAACTCCACATCCCGGCCGACCATCATGCGGGCCAGCGCGCGCTTGTCGGTCTCCCCGATGGGCAGCGTGCCCACCACGCGTCCCCGGCGCAGCACCGTCACGCGGTCGGCGACGGCGGTGACCTCGTCCAGTTTGTGCGAGATGAAGATGACGGCGTGCCCGTCCCCTCTCATCCGCCGGAGGACCTCGAACAGCCCGCGGGTCTCCTGCGGGGTGAGCACGCTGGTCGGCTCATCCAGGATCAGGATCTGGGCGCCGCGGATCAGGGTCTTGAGGATCTCCACCCGTTGCTGTTCGCTGGGTGACAGTTCATAGATCCGTGCCCGCGGATCGACCGACAGCCCGTACCGGGATCCCAGCTCTCTGATGCGTGCCTCGACGCCGCGGGTCGGAAAGAGAAAGGGCTCGCCGGGCAGTCCGAGCGCGATGTTCTCGGCCACGGTGTGCCGGCGAACCAGCAGGAAGTGCTGCGGCACCATGCCGATGCCCTGGGCGATGGCGTCGCGGGGCGATCGGATGCGCACGCGCCGCCCCCGCAGCCAGATCTCCCCGCCGTCGGGCTGGTAGATCCCGTACAGGACATTGACCAGGGTCGTCTTGCCGGCGCCGTTCTCGCCCAGCAGCGCGTGCACCTCGCCGGCGCGAACCTGCAGCGTCACCCGGTCGTTGGCCACCACCCCCGGAAACGTCTTGGTGATGTCCTTCAGGACGAGCAGGTCGGACCGATCGGCGCGGGAGGGGTCGGCCAGCGTCTGGGGAGCCTGCACAGGGCTACAGCGGCGCCGGTTCGCGCGCCAGCAGGTCCGGGCTGAGCACCGCGATGTAGGGGAGGTTGCGGTAGTACTGGCGGTGGTCCAGGCCGTACCCGACGAGGAACTCGTCGGGGACTTCAAACCCCCGGTAGCGGATCGGCAGGGTGTCCACGATGCGGCGCGCCGTCTTGTCCAGCAATGTGCAGATGGCCAGGTCGGCGGGATCGCGCGCCTGCAGGGCGCGGAGCAGGTAGGAGGCCGTCAGCCCGGTGTCGATGATGTCCTCGACCAGCAGGACGTGCCGTCCGGTGAGCTCCTCGTCCAGGTCCTTGATGAGGCGCACGGCGCCGCTGGAGCCCCTCCCGCCCCGGTAGCTGCTGATGGCCATGAAGTCGATCGCCACGGGGATCTCCAGGGCGCGGGTCAGGTCGGCCAGGAAGTACACCCCGCCCTTGAGCACCGTCACCAGGAGCAGGTCGCGGGCGGCGTAGTCGCGGCTGATGGCGCCGGCCAGTTCACGTACCCGCGCCTGGATCTGCTCCTCGGTCAGCAGGACCTGGCTGATCGGGGGCCGGGTCATCAGCGCCGGGCGGCGGGCTGCAGGTCGTACTTGGCCAGCAAGTTCCGGTAGTCCCGGCCGTAGAACATCTTGACCCGGATCTGCGGATACAGTTCGCGGAGCCGGCGCAGTTTGCGGTTCTTGCGGGTCACCAGGCTCTGCTTGAGGGTGGTCAATTCGATGTAGAGATCGAAGTCGGGGAGGTAGAAGTCGGGGCTGAAACTCTCCCGAACCCGGCCGTCCTCGTCCCACTCAAGCGGGAAGGAGCGGGGTTCGTATGCCCAGCGGATGCCGTAAAAGTCCAGGATCCGCGCAAACTCCGCCTCGCTGGCGTGCGCGAAACGGACGGTGTGCGCCTCGTCCATTACCTGCCAGTATAGGAAGTCACGCACCAGGATGCAACCGCCGCCGACAGCCCAGACCCCGGACGGTCCGGAAACGCCCGGGGTGGCTCCCGCTGGCTGAAATCCCCAAAATGAGGCATAATCTACCCAGGACGGTGGTGGGGGATCCTACGAGGCGCCGGGTCCGGGGCGCCTTTCAAGTACGTATCTGAAGCAGGAGGAGCATCGATGCCGGAGGCCGCCAGGGCCGACGAGCTGCAGCGGTACCTGCGCCAGCTGGAGAGCAACGACGTGACCGTGCGCAGCGACGCCGCCCACGCCCTCGGCAAACTGGGCGATGAGGCGGCTGTGGCGGCGCTGGCCCGGGCGCTGCAGGATTCGGACGAGTACGTCCGCAAGAGCGCGGTCACGGCCTTGCGGCGCATCAGCGGCCCGGCCGCGGCCGAGGCGCTGCGGGCGGCCCTGGCCGACCGCAGCGAGCAGGTGGTCCTCCAGGCGGTGAACGGCCTGCGGGACATGCGCGACCGGGGCGCGGTCGAGCCCCTGATCCGGGTGCTCGGCCGCCGGGAGCGGTCGCTGCAGCTGGCGGCCACCGAGGCCTTGGTACGCATCGGACCCGACGCGGTGGGCCCCCTGATGGCCACCTTCGAGGACAAGCAGCTCCGCCGCAAGATCGGCACGCAGGTCATGAAGATCCTGGTGGACATCGGTCCGCGGGCCATCGACGCCCTCCTGGAGGCCCTCCACCAGGACAGCCAGGTCATCCGGGTGACGGCCATCTCCGTGCTCGGCCGCGTCGGCGACGGCCGCATCGTCAAGCCCCTGGTGGAGCTGTTCCTGCGCGATCCGAAGATGCAGGAGGCGGTGGTCGCGACCCTGGCGCGCCTGGAGGAGCGCGGGGTCCTCAACGGCGGCGAGGTGCACGCCGACCGCGACATCCTGCCGCCCAGGATGGTCGTGGAGGCGTTCGCCGGGCGCCCGCGCGCGGAGGTGGTGGAGCAGCTGCGGGTGGCGCTGGAGAACCCCATGCCCAAGGTGCGGCGCTTCGCCCTGCGCGTCCTCTTCGCGCTCTTCGGCGAGGGCGCCAGCGAGCAGTTCATCACGTCCCTGGAGGACGAGGACGTGGAGGTCAAGCGCCTGGCCGTCCGCATCCTGGGCAAGCTGCGCAACAAGCGGGTGATTGAGCCCCTGGTGGCGCTGCTCCAGAAAGAGGGCGGGGAGCATGTCGAGGAGGCGGTCTGGAACACGCTCAAGGTGCTGACGGACCTGCGCGAGTTCGAACAGCTCCGCGCCCGGGTGGCCAAGGAGCGGGCCGGGACCCGACCCGGCGTGCGCAGGGTCAGGCCCGAGCGCGACCTCTCTCCGGACTGGTGGCGAGAGCAGGACTGACCCTCCCCGGGCCCGCACTGAGCGATGGAACCCCTCGTGATCCTGGTTACCTGCAGCCGTGCCGATGAAGCCTCGCGGATCGCCCAGGCGCTCGTGGACGAGCACCTGGCCGCCTGCGTGAACGTGGTCCCGGGGCTCCGGTCGGTCTACCGGTGGCAGGGCCGGGTCGAGCACGCCGACGAGCTCCTCTTGATCGTCAAGACCTCCAGGGACCGGCTGGACGAGGTCGTCGCCCGCGTGCAGGGCCTGCATTCGTACACCGTGCCGGAGGTGATCGCGCTCCCGGTGCAGGGCGGGGCGGCGCCATACCTGGCCTGGCTCGAAGCGCAGGTCCGCGCGCCGGCGCATCCCCCCGGAGCATGAGGGTGGCCGGCGGGTCCCCGCGCCCTCCCGCCGTCAGCGGGACCTTCTACGAGGCCGACCCGCAGCGGTTGCGCCGGCAGGTCCAGGAGTGTTTCCAGCACCCGGTCGGGCCGGGCCGGCTTCCCCGGCCCTGGGGCACGCGCCCGCTGCGGGCGTTGGTGGTGCCCCACGCGGCACTGATGTATTCCGGCCCGGTCGCCGCTCATGCGTACCTGCGGCTGGCCGAAGGGCCCATGCCACAGGTCACGGTCATCATCGGACCGGACCACTACGGCCTGGGGTCGCCGGTCGCGGCCGCTACTGAGGCCCGGTGGCTGACGCCGCTGGGGGAGGTGGACACCGACCACCCGGCCAAGGCCGCCCTGGCGGCCAGGCACGTCGCCCTCGACGATCGGGGCCTGCGGCACGAGCACAGCGTGGAGGTCCAGCTCCCCTTCCTCCAGGTGCTCGGATACCGCGGGCCGGTGATCCCCATGGTGATGGCCGGCCAGGAGCCGGCGACGGCGCTGCGCCTGGCGGAGATCCTGGCCGAGGTGTTCGCCGGTCAGGAGGCCGTCATGGTCGCCTCGACGGATCTCAGCCACTACCTGTCCCACGAAGAGGCGGTTGCCGCCGACCGGGTCGTGCTGGACGCGCTGGTGTCGTGCGACGGCCGACGGCTGCTGGACGACGTGCGGCGGAAGCAGATCACCATGTGCGGCGTCGGCCCGGCCGCCGCGGTGCTGGAAGCCGGCCGCCGGCTGGGTGGGACGCGGGTGGAGGTGCTCCGCTACGCCACCTCCGGCGAGGTCGCCGGCGGACGCGACCGCGTCGTCGGGTACGTGGCCGCATCCCTGGAAGTCACCTGAGGGTAGCGCCACCACGGTGCGGGTCCTGCTCACCAACGACGACGGCATTGCCTCGCCGGGGCTGCACGCCCTGGCCGAGGCCTTCGCCGCCGAGCACGAGACCGTGGTGGTCTCGCCGGAACATGAGCGCAGTGCGACCGGCCATGCCATCACCCTGCACAAGCCCCTGCGCGCGCGGCGCGTGACCACCTACCCCGGGACCGTGGTGGCCTGGGCGACGAACGGGACGCCGGCGGACTGCGTCGTGCTCGGCGTCATGGAGCTCCTCCCCCACCGCCCCGATGTCGTCGTCTCCGGCGTCAACGTCGGCGCCAACCTGGGGCGAGACCTGACCTATTCGGGCACGGTGTCCGGCGCCATGGAAGGCGCCATCCTGGGGATTCCCAGCATCGCCGTCTCGGTGGCGGCGTTGGAGGACGTGCGCTTCGACGTTGCGGTGCGCTTTGCGCTGGGCCTGGCGCGCCTCCTCGTGGACCGCTCGCTGCCCGGCGACGTGCTGGTCAACGTGAACGTGCCCAACCTCCCGCCCGACCAGATCACAGGCGTGGCGGTGACCCGGCAGAGCGGGCGCCGCTACCTCGCGGCCCTGGAGAAACGCACCGACCCGCGTGGGCAGGCCTACTACTGGCTGACCGGACGGCGCGACCCCTGTGGGGATGAGGAGGGGACCGACGCCTGGGCGCTGGCCGCCGGGTACATCTCGGTGACGCCCATCTGGCTGAACATGACCGACGAGCGGCTCCTGCGGGAGATGAGCACCTGGGGGCTCTCGGTGCCGTAGCCGTCCGGGCCCGGGGCGGGCAGGAATTCGCCTCGCCGCCAGCGAATCCCCGCCACTGACATCGTCGCAACCGTCGGACTCTCTCGTCGGAGCAGCGGATGATCCACTTCGACGGCGTCGGGAAGCGCTATGCGACCGGCGTCGTGGCCCTCCAGGACGTTACCGTTCGGATCGCTCCCGGGGAGTTCGTCTTCCTCGTCGGCCCCACCGGCAGCGGCAAGTCGACGTTCCTCAGGTTGATCCAGCGCATCGAGCGGCCGACGGCGGGCCGGGTGGTGGTCGACGGCATCGACCTGGGGGCCCTGCCGGCCGCCCAGGTGCCGTTCCTGCGGCGCCGGCTGGGCGTGGTCTTCCAGGAGTTCAAGCTCCTGGCCGACCGGACCGTGGCTGACAACGTGGCCTTTGCGCTGCGCGTGACCGACGCCGATCCGGCGGAGATCGGCCCGCGGATCCAGTGGGCGCTGGAGCTCGTGGGCCTGGCGGATCGGGCCGATGACCTCCCCGCGCGGCTCTCCGGCGGCGAACAGCAACGCGTGTGCCTGGCCCGCGCCGTCGTGACGCGGCCCGCCATCCTGCTCGCCGACGAGCCCACCGGCAACCTGGACCCGGAGGCTGCGTGGGAGCTGGTGCACCTGCTCAGCGCCATCAACCTGCGAGGGACGACCGTCGTCGTCACCACCCACAACCCCACGCTGGTGGACATCCTCCGCCGGCGCGTGATCGAGCTGCACGCCGGACGGGTCGTGCGCGATGAGGCTCGAGGTCTCTACCAGACCGCGCCCTGACCCCCTGTCCGGGGCCGCGCTCCGCGCCCGCCGCTGGCCTGCCACGGTGCGCGCGATCCTGGACGACGCGGTGGGCGGTCTCCGGCGCAACGGGCTGATGGCCGCCGCCGCCACCACGACCATGGCGATCGCCCTGGCCGTCGCCGGCGCGGGGTTCGTGCTCTCGGCCAACCTCTCCCACCTGGCGGCCATCCTGGAAGCGCAGGTGGAAGTGGTGGGCTTCTTCCGGCGGGGCCTCTCCCCGGCCAGGCAGCAGCAGATCCTGGAGGCGGTCCGGGCGCTACCGGATGTCCGGCGCGTCACGTTCATCGGCAAGGACGACGCGCTGCGGCGGCTCCAGCAGACCTACGGCGCCATGGCGTCCGTCCGCAGCCTGCTGCCCGGCAACCCGCTGCCGGATTCCATTGAAGTCCGCGTGGCCGATGCCGGCCGCGTGCGCGCCGTCGCCGAAGCGCTGGGCCGCACCGACGGCATCGAGGACGTCGTTTTCGGCGCCCCCGTGGTGGACCGCCTGGTGGCCCTCACCCGCGCGGTGCGGATCGCCGGCGGCGCCCTGGCCGCGCTCCTGGTCGCCTCGGCCCTGCTGATCATCGCCAACACCATCCGGCTCACCATCGCGGCCCGCCGGCAGGAGATCGAGATCATGACCCTCGTCGGCGCGACCGCAGGGTTCATCCGCGGCCCCTTCCTCGTCGAGGGCGCCCTGCAGGGCATCGCAGCCGCCGTGCTCGCCAGCGTCCTGCTGGTGGCCGCCTACACCGGCCTGGCCAACGCGGCGTCGACGTCCCTCCCGTTCCTGCCGCTGCTGCCGCCGGCCGCGGTGGTCCCACAGACGATCGGGCTGATCTGGCTCCTCAGTCTCGCCGTCGGCGTCGGCGGCAGCGCGATCGGTCTGCGCCGGTACCTGGCGACGTGAGCGCGGACGCATGACCGGGCGGTTGCCGGCTGCCGTCCTGTCCGGGGGGCTGGCGTTCCTGCTGGCGGCGCCGACCGGGGCCTGGGCGATTCCGGCACCACGCGCGGGGAGCGCGCCAGCGGCAGCATCCTCGCTTTCGGCCAGGCAAGAGGAGTTGCGGCACCTCAGGCGGCGGCTCGACGTCCAGCGCCGGCGCCTGGAGGCCGCGCGGCGGAGCGAACGCCGGCTCTCCGATGAGATCCAGCGGCTCGATCGTCAGCGGGAGGCAACCGAGCGACGGCTCGCGCGGCTGGCCGCCGACCTTCGCCGCGTGCGGCAGCAGGCCGAGGGCGCCGCTGCGGCCGTGGCCAGGGCCGAGAGCGCCCTGGCGCAGCGCCAGACCGCGCTCGCCGCCAGGCTGGTCGACGCCCACCGGTACGGTCGAGCCGGCTACCTGGATGTGGTGCTGGGCGCGACCACGTTTGCAGACTTCGTGGCCAGGACGCGTCTGGTGGGCGCGATCGTGGAGGAGGACGCGCGGCTGATCAAGGCGTACGAGGCGGACCGGGAGCACGCCGCGCGATGGCGTCGGCAGCTGGAGGAACGGCAGGCGCAGATGAAGGCGCTCGTTGTCGAGACGGAGGCGCGCCAGCGCGTGCTGGCAGAGCAGATCGAGGCCAAACGGGATCTGCTGCGGCGCATCGTGGGTGAGCGGACCGCCACCGAGCAGGCCGTGCGGGAGCTGGAAGAGGATTCGGCGGCGTTGGCGGCGTTGATCCAGCGCCTGCAGCCCGCAGGGGGCGGCATCGGGCTGCGGCTGGCGGCGTTCCTGTGGCCGCTGCGCGGGCCACTGTCCTCCCGGTTTGGGTTCCGCGTCCATCCCATTTTCAGGCGCCGCCACCACCATACCGGCGTGGACATCGCCGGCCCCCGCGGGTCGCCCGTGCGCGCCGCGTATGACGGGGCGGTGATCTTCGCCGGGTGGTACGGGGGCTACGGCAAGCTGGTGGTCCTGGATCACGGGCAGGGGATCAGCACCCTCTACGGGCATCTCGCCGAGATCGTGGTGGCTCCTGGCCAGCGCCTGGCGCGTGGCCAGGTCCTGGGGCGGGTCGGTAGCACAGGGTACGCCACCGGGCCCCACCTCCACTACGAGATCCGCCACAACGGCCGCCCCATCGACCCGGCGCTCCAGGTACGGTAATCTACTGCCGCCGGCTCCTCAGAGCCGGCGGGGAGGCGATGTCGCGTGAAGACACCCAATCGAGGGGGGACGGTGCTCCTCGTCCTGGTGCTGGCCGTCGGGCTGTTCGCCGCCGGCTACGGCGCGGGACAGCGCACCGCATCGGCCCGGCCCGCCGATGACCAGGGCTTTGCCCTGCTGCGCGACCTGTTGGGCACCGTCCGGCAGCACTTCCTGTTCCCGCTCCCGGAGGCGCCCCGGCTCTTCGACGGCGCGGCCCGGGGCATGCTGGAGGCCCTTGGCGACCCCTACACGCGGTACATGGACAGCAAGGCCTTCAAGGAGTTCTCCGAGACCACCCAGGGGTTCTTCTACGGGATCGGGATCTTCATTGAGATCCGGGACGGCCACCTGATCGTGGCCCAGCCCATCGAGGGCACCCCCGCCCACCGGGCAGGTCTGCGCCCGGGGGACCGCATCCGCAGGATCAACAGCACGCCCACCGAGGGCATGGCGATCCAGGAAGCCGTGAGTCGCATCCGCGGGCCCGCCGGCACGCGGGTCCGGCTGACCATCGGTCGGGGGGATCAGACCTTCGAGGTGGAGATCACGCGGGCCCGGGTCGAGATCGTCAGCGTGCAGGGGGCCGGCGTCCTGGACGAGGCGGTGCAGCGTCGCCTCGCCGCCGACCGGATCGGGTACGTGCGCGTCCTGTTCTTCAACGACCACACGTCGAGGGAGTTCGGCGCCGAACTGGACCGCGTGCTTAGAGCCGGCGCGCGCGGCCTGCTGCTCGACCTGCGCAACAACGGCGGCGGTCTGTTCGACGAGGCGCTGAAGGTGGCCGCCCGGTTCGTTCCCGCGGGTCGGGCGGTGGTGCACGTGGTCGACCGCAACGGGCGGCGCCAGACCGAGCGCGCCCAGGCCGGATCCAAGGTCACCCTCCCCGTCGTCGTCCTGGTCAACGAGTTCAGCGCCAGCGCGTCCGAGATCCTGGCCGGGGCGCTCCGCGATTCGGCCGGTGCGGTCGTGGTCGGGCAGCAGACCTTTGGGAAGGGGGTCATTCAGTCGGTGTTCCCCCTGCCCGGCGGTGGGGGCGCCGCCATCACGACCGCCAAGTACCTGACGCCGGCTGACCGCGACATCCACGGGAAGGGGATCATCCCCGACCACCCGGCCGGGGAGCGGCTGGAAGGCAAGAGCGAGGCGGACATCCAGCGGATCCAGCACGAACAGATGCAGCGGGCGATCCACGTCCTGACGCAACGGATCCCCCAGCACCGCTAGGGCCCCCGGCAGGCCGACGATCTCATCCGTGGCCCGACAGCGCAGATCGGCGGCGGTACGACGGGGTGCGGTCCTGGCGCTGCTGGTGGTGGTGGTGGGGATCGGCACCGGATGGTGGCTGGCGTCCCAGCGGCGGGGGCCGGCTCCCCGGCCGGACGTGGCAGCCCCCGCAGCGCGGACCACGCCGCCGGCCTCCCCGCATTCGACGGTCCGCCCGGTCCGGCCCCAGCCGTCACCGGCTCCCTCGCCGCCGGCGGGGAGGGTGGCCATCGTCTTCGACGACGCAGGCGGCAGCCTGGACGACGTCGAAGACATCATCGCGATAGGACGGCCTGTGACCGTGGCGGTGCTCCCTGGCCTGGCACATTCGTCCGAGGTCGCGCGGCGAGCCAGCGCGGCCGGTCTCGAGGTCATCCTGCACCTCCCCCTGGAAGCCACCGACGCCACCAAGGCCCTGGGCCCCGGCGGGATCACCGTCGACATGGACGAACGCCAGATTCGCGAGGCCACCCTGGCGGGCCTGGCCAGCGTGCCCGGGGCCGTGGGCATTAGCAACCACATGGGCTCCCGCGGCACGGCCGAGCGACGGGTGATGCGGGCGGTCCTGGAGGTGGCCCGTGCACGCGGGCTGTTCTTCCTGGACAGCCGGACGACCGCGGACTCGGTGGTCCCGTCGGTGGCCGCCGATCTCGGAGTGCGCACGGCTGTCCGCACGGTCTTCCTGGACAACACCGACGAGGAGGAGGCGATTCAGCGCGAGATCCAGCGGCTCATCGCCACCGCCCGCCGGCGGGGCGAGGCGATCGCAATCGGCCACGCCCAGCGCAAGACCCCGCGGGTCGTCGCCCGGATGGTCGGGGAGTTCGACCGCCAGGGGATCACGCTGGTGCCGGTCTCGGCCCTCGTCCGGTAGGGGGCGCGAGGAGGCCGCGAGCACGAACCCGGAGGAGGGGAGAGCATGAGTGTGCAGGTCATGGTGATGGCGCCCAAGGAGGATCCCTGGGACTCGGCCCTCAAGCAGTTCGACCGGGCAGCGGACCACCTGCCGCTGAAGCGCGGGATCCGGGAGTTTTTGGCCTACCCGAAGCGCGAGCTCACCGTACACTTCCCGGTCAAGATGGACGACGGTTCGGTGAAGGTGTTCACCGGGCACCGGGTGCACCACAGCACGGTGCTGGGCCCCACCAAAGGCGGCATCCGGTACCATCCCGACGTGACGCTGAACGAGGTGCGGGCCCTGGCCATGTGGATGACCTGGAAGTGTTCGCTGGTGGGCCTGCCCTACGGCGGCGCCAAGGGCGGCGTGGTGGTCAACCCCAAGGACCTGTCCCTGAACGAACTGGAGCACCTGACCCGTCGCTACGCCACCGAGATCTCCATCATGATGGGGCCTGAGTCTGACATCCCGGCCCCGGACGTCGGCACGAACCCGCAGACCATGGCGTGGATCATGGACACCTACAGCATGCACCGCGGCTACTCGACCCCGGCCGTGGTCACGGGGAAACCGGTGCCCATCGGGGGCTCGCTGGGCCGGGTGGAGGCCACCGGCCGCGGTGTGGCCATCATTGCGCGTGAGGCGGCGAAGCGCCTCGGGCTGTCCCTGGACGGCGCCACCGTGGTGGTTCAGGGGTTCGGCAACGTGGGCTCGGTGGCCGCTGTCCTGCTGGCTCAGATGGGGTGTCGGATCATCGCCGCCAGCGACACCGGCGGCGGGGTGGTCAACCAGAAGGGACTCGACCCCACGAAGCTCCTCGAACACAAGGAGCGGACAGGGTCGGTGAAGGGATTCCCGGGCACCGACACGATCACCAACCAGGACCTGCTGGAGTTGCCGTGCGACATCCTCGTGCCCAGCGCGCTGGAAGGGCAGATCACGGAGGACAACGCGGCGCGCCTGAGGACCCGGCTGGTCGTGGAAGGGGCCAATGGGCCCACCACGCCCGGGGGCGATGATGTCCTCGACGATCGCAGGATCACCGTCATCCCCGACATCCTGGCCAACGCCGGCGGGGTGATCGTGTCCTACTTCGAGTGGGTCCAGGGGCTGCAGCAGTTCTTCTGGACGGAGGAAGAGGTCAACGAGAAACTCGAGTGGATCATTACGCGGGCCTTCGCCCAGGTGGCGCAGGTGGCCGAGAAGCGGCGGGTCAACCTGCGGACGGCGGCGCTGATCCGCGCCATCGACCGGGTGGCCGAGGCCCTGATGCTGCGCGGCATCTACCCGTA
Source organism: Candidatus Fervidifonticultor octavus (assembly GCA_031459655.1). Classification (GTDB taxonomy): domain Bacteria; phylum Sysuimicrobiota; class Sysuimicrobiia; order Sysuimicrobiales; family Humicultoraceae; genus Fervidifonticultor_A; species Fervidifonticultor_A octavus_A. Next base: position 16,680 of record JAVKID010000057.1, read on the forward strand.
GCCCGCGCCCCCGCCATGCTGCGGCGCGTGCTCTTTCGTTTGTCGGAGAGCGCCCGCGCGCGGGACTTCATCCTGTCGCATCCGGTCGCCCGTCGGGCGTCCCGGCGGTTCGTGGCCGGGGAGACGCTCGACGAAGCCATGGAGGTGATCGACCGGCTCGCCGACACCGGATACCTGGGCATCCTCAACCACCTCGGCGAACGGGTCACCGATCCCCGCGACGCCGACCTGGCCACCGCCGACTACCTGGAGGCGGCCGCGCGCCTCCGGGGCCGGCCGGCCGGGCGCGACTGCTACATCTCGATCAAACTCACGCAACTTGGCCTGGAGGTCGACCGCGCCCTGGCCATCGCGCACCTCAGGCGGATCCTCGAGGCGGCCCGGGCCGTGGGGACGTTCATCCGCATCGACATGGAACACTCGGCCTGCGTGGACGCCACGCTCGATGCGATCGAGCAGATGCGGGCCGAGGGCTACGGCGGGCTCGGGGCCGTCATCCAGAGCTACCTGTACCGCAGCGAGGGCGACGCCGACCGCCTGCTGCGGCTGCGGGTGCCGATCCGCCTGGTCAAGGGCGCGTACATGGAACCGCCGACCGTCGCCTACCCGCGCATGCGCGACGTCAACGCCAACTTCCTCAGGATCCAGCAGCGCCTGCTGCGCGACCAGATCCGCCACGCCATCGCCACGCACGACGTGACCCTGATCAACGCGGCCATCGGCCAGGCCCGGGCCGAGGGGATCGCCTCCGACCGCTTCGAGTTCCAGTTCCTCTACGGGATCCGCCGCGACCTGCAGGAGCGGCTGCGCCGCCAGGGCTATCGGGTGCGCATCTACGTGCCCTACGGGACCCACTGGTATCCGTACTTCATGCGACGGATGGCCGAGCGACCGGCTAACTTCTTCTTCATCCTGCGCCACCTGGTGCGGGGGTAGCGCGGGATGCGGTTCCTGACCGCCGCCGACGTCCTGGCGCTGGTGCCGATGCCCGACGCGATCGCCGCGGTCCGCCAGGCATGCATCGAGTTGTCGGCGGGCCGGGTCGCCGTCCCCCAGCGCGCCCGCGTGCCCGTCGGGGAGGCCGGGGTCCTGCTGGCGATGCCGGGGTACCTGCCGGCGGCCGGTGGGCTCGGCGCCATGCTCGTGACGGTGTTCCCTCGAAACCCACAGCAGGGCCTGCCCACGGTCTTCGCCCTGGTCGTCCTCGCAGACCCCCACACCGGGGAACCGGCGGCGCTGATCGAGGGCACCTCGCTGACCGCCCTGCGGACCGGGGCCGCCGGCGGGCTGGCCGCCGACCTGCTGGCCCGGCGCGATGCGGCCATCGTCGCCCTCTTCGGGGCCGGGGTCCAGGGCCGGACGCAACTGGAAGCCCTCTGTGCCGTGCGCCGGATCACCCAGGTGCGGGTGGTAGACCGGCGGCCCGAGCACGCCGAGGCCTTCGCGGCGTGGGCCCGGGCCCAGCCCTGGCTAGGCGGGGCCACCGTTATCCCGGTGCGCGATCCGGCGTTGGCTGTCCGGGGGGCCGAGGTCATCGTCACCGCCACGACCAGCGCCACGCCGGTGTTCCCGGCCGCCGAGGTCGGCCCCGGCGTCCACATCACGGCGGTCGGCGCTTTCTCCCCCGATGCGCGCGAGGTCCCCGGGGAGGTGCTGGCGCGGGCGGCGATCGTCGTGGACAGTCGGGAGGCGGCGCTGGCGGAGGCGGGTGACCTGATCATCCCGATCCGGGAGGGGCTGCTGGGGCCCGAGGCGATCCGGGCCGAGATCGGCGAGGTGGCCGCGGGGACCGCCCCGGGCCGCACCCATCCCGAGGAGGTCACCGTCTTCAAGTCCGTCGGCCACGCGGTCCAGGACCTGGCGGTCGCGGCGCTGGCGCTGGCCCGGGCCGAAGCCGCCGGCCGCGGCACAGTGCTCGAGGTGGAGGAACTCCCAGGAGGCCATAGAGTGAAAAATGAATTCCCCGCAGCGATCCATTCGAGGGACACCACGCCAGGTGCCGGATGCCAGGGGAGGTGAGATGGAGAGGGGCCACCCGGCGCGGCCGCTTCCCTCGTCCTACCCCACGATGCCGTGGGCATACGGGCTGTGGACGAGGGCGCCTTCCGCGAAGCGTGTGATCCTGAACATCGAGAGGTCGATGGGCGACCGGCCGCCGACCATCAGGGCGGCGAGGCATCCGCCCAGGGCCGGGCTCAACTTGAACCCGTGCCCGCTGAATCCCGCGGCCACGAACAGCCCTTCGATCCCGGGCACGGCTCCCAGGATGGGTTGCCAGTCGGGCGTCACATCGTAGAGGCTGGCGTATCCGCCCTTCACCGCCACGCCGGCGAAGGCGGGCACGCGATGCACGAGCCGGTGCGAGACGCGCTCCACGAAGGCGAAATCGGTCCCTTCGTTGAAGGCGTCCTCAGAGACTTCTTCCTCCGGGCGCTCCTCCACCGAGCCGACCATGAACTGCCCGCCGACATCAGGCCGCACATAGATGCCGGCGTCGAGATCGACCAGGACCGGATCCAGCGGGCGAACCCCGGCAGGGGTTTCCAACAGGACGACCTGGTGACGCGTCGTCCGGATCGGCACCTCGACGCCGAGGGGGGCGAGGAGGCGGCGGGTCCAGGGCCCACCTGCCACGAGGACGGTGGCGGCGTCGATCC
>JAVKID010000058.1:0-19270 GCA_031459655.1 Candidatus Fervidifonticultor octavus
CCCAGGGCCTGCATCTGGCTCTGCAGCGCCTCCGGCGCGTCCGGCGTGGTGAGGACGACGCAGCGCAGGCCTGCGCGTGCGGCATAGGCCGCGGCCGCCGCGCCCGCGTTGCCGGACGAGGCGAGGGCCACCACACGGGCCCCCACCTCTCGGGCGCGGGTGAGCGCCACGGCGCACATACGGTCCTTGAACGATCCCGTGGGGTTGCGCGTCTCGTCCTTGGCGGCCAGGCGGGGGAGGCCCCACGCGGCCCCCAGGCGCGCCAGCGGCACCAGCGGCGTCCACCCCTCGTTCAGCGTGACCGGTGGCCCTTCCCCCGGCAGCATCGGCCTGTAGCGCCACAGCGACGCTGGCCCCCGGGCGACCGCCGTCCGCAGCGCGTCGCCCTGCAGGCCGCGGGCATAGACCGGCGTCACGTTGCTGGCGCCGCGCGCATCCGCGCACGCGGGGCAGCCGCGGGGCATCTCCACCGGGGGAAAGGTGGTGCCGCAGCGCAGGCACTGCAGGCCGGTCACGCGGCCAGCGGCCCCCTCGTCCTGCGGTCCCATCGCGCCCTCCCCGACCTCCTGCCGTATGCGTAGCGTCATGCGACCCGGCGCAGGCTCCGATCGCCCCCGGTCAGCAAGCGACAGCCGTCGTCGGTGACGAGCACCGTGTCCTCCACTTGCAGACCGCCGAACCCGACCTCGTAGTAGGGCGTCTCCACCTCCAGGACCATCCCCGCCTCGAGCTCGGCTGTCTGGTCCGGTGCCAGCAGCGGCTCGTCGTAGATCTCCAGCCCTACCCCGTGGCCAACGTGGTGGCGCCGGTAGTGGGAAAGGCCGCTGTCGCGCACGCGCCGCACGGCCGCCTCGAACACCGCCCCGGCGGATACGCCTGCCCGGATCGCCGCCAGCGCCGCCTCCTCCCCGTCCAGCAGCGCCTGATAGGTGGCGACCTGACGGGGCGAGGGAACCCCGAAGACCGCAGTGCGGGCGATGTCGGAGCAGTAGCCCTCGTACAGGCAGCCCACATCGAACCGAATGAGGTCGCCGGGCGCCAAGCGCCGCAGGCCCGGCTGCGCGTTGGGGTAGGCGGCGTGCGACCCGAAGGCGATCACCGTGAACAGCGGCCGCCCGCCACCGGCGAGGATAGCCTGCTCGAAGACCTGGGCCATGGCGCGCTCGGTCACGCCTGCGGCGGCGGCCTGCAGGGCCGCCTCGACCGCGTCCTCGGTGATGCGGGCCGCGCGTTGGAGGCGGGCGATCTCCTCGGCCGTCTTCACCGCCCGGATCGCCCGCCAGAGGCCGGCCGCAGGGACGAACGTGATCATCGGCCGTTGTGCCCGCACCTGCTCCAGCACCTCGGCCGCCATGGCGGTCTCGTCGACCCCCACGCGTCCCGCGCTCACGTCTGCGGCGTCCAGCGCGGCAGCCAGCGCGGCGGCGGGAGACGGGCACGGCATGGTGTCGAGGGTCAGCTGCAGCAGGCGCGCGTCGCCGGCGCCGTCTGGGGAGGCGGCCCCCCGCTCCACGTAGAAGATGCCGAAGGGGATGAGCGTGGCTGCCTGCGGCGGGGCTTCTGCGGCCATATCGGCCTCGCCTGCGGGGAACGCCACCGCCACGCGATCGGGCGCGCCACGAGGCAGCACGGCATAGACCTGTGTGGCCCGGAGGATCGGCTGGGAGAAGCTCCAAAACCCGCTGGCGTAGTAGACGTTCTGATAGGTGGTGGCCACCAGCGCGTCCAGCTCGGAGGCCGCCATGAGCGCGTCGGCCCGCGCGGCGTGCAGCAGCACCGGGCCCATCAGGCGGCCTCCTCGGGAAATGCCGCCATGACTTCGCGGGCGAACAGGCGCTGGCTCGCCAGGAACTCCTCCACCGTGTTGGCGACGAACAGCAACCCCGCCAGATGCGTCACCCCTGCGGCTCGGTAGGCCTCCACCTGCCGGCAGATCTCGTCGGGCGTGCCCAGGAGGTTGCGGGCGGCGAACGTCTCCACCGCCAGGCCGCGCATGGTCGAGCCGCCCAGCGAGACCAAGTGCTTGTACAGCTGCGAGCCCAGGAACCGCTCCACAGCCGCATCGCGCGTGGGCGCCATGCTGACGACCACCTGCAGGGCCACCTCCAGGCGGGCCGGATCGCGGCCGGCGGCCGCCGCGGCCGTTCTAATCGCTGCCAGGCCGGCAGCCACCTCGTCCGGCGTCAGCGCGGCGGGCAGCCAGCCGTCGGCGTACTGCGCCACCCGGCGGTGATGTCGGGGCGAGTTCCCTCCGACGTAGATGGGCAGCGGATCCTGCAGCGGCTTGGGGGACAGCTCGACATCCTCGAACGCGTAGTAGCGGCCGCGAAACGTGCTCCGGCGCGCGGTGAAGAGCTCGCGCAGCGCGGCGATCCCTTCCTCCAACATCTCGCCACGCCTCGCGCGCACGCCGGGCGCCAGCGCCTCGAACTCCTCGCGGTAGGCGCCGACTCCCACCCCGAGCAGCACGCGCCCGCCCGAGAATTGGTCGAGGGTGGCTACCTGCTTGGCCAGGACCACCGGCGTCCGCATGGGTAGGACGATGACGCCAGTCATCAACCGGATGCGCGACGTCTGCGGCGCCAGCACCGCATAGGTCACCAGGGGTTCGTAGAACGCTGGCGGATCGGGGTATTCAGCCCGGACGTATCGCTGGGTCGTCATGTGGTCGTTCCCCATGACCGCGTAGTAGCCCAGGGCCTCGGCCTCGACCGCGATGCGCACCACGTCGGCCGGCCTCGCGAAGGGGACGGGGTACATCATGCCCTCGGTGCAGGTGGGCAGGCCCACGCCGAACTTCACGGCCGGTCCGTCGCGGTGCGGAGCGCCGCTCCCCCCTCCGCGGCGGCGTGCGCCACAGCGGCGACCTGACGGAGCGTCTCTGGCAGATCGCCGCCGGGTGGCGGAATCGGCCGCAGCAGCAGCTGGCTGATCCCGCACGCCAGCAGGCGCTGCAGGCGGTCGCGCACCTGGTCGGCGGTCCCCGCCACGGCCAGGTGATCCAGGTATGCATCGGGCACCAGTTGGGCCGCCGCGGGGATTAGGTCGTACTGCCTGCGGGCCAGGACATCGAGAAGCGCGGCGGGCGGCGGTGGGACCGGCACGGGGTCGAGGTAGCTCAGGTTGGGATAGCTGATCCACAGCGGGAGCGCCACGGCCGGCCGGACAGCCTCGCGCGCCACCGCCGGGTCCTCTGCGATGCAGACGTCGACGCGGGCGGCAACGTCCAGCCCGTCCGGGTCGCGGCCTGCCAAACGGGCCCCGGCGTGCACCTGCTCCAGCGCGAAGCGCAGCCCCGGTTCCGAGGCATACGGCGCCACAATCACCCCGTCAGCCACGCCACCCGCGGCGCGCAGCATCCCCCGGCCTCTGGCCGCCACGAAAATGGGGATGTCGGGTCGCGGCCGGAAGTGGAGGCGGCCCTCCCGGAACCGGAACCGCGTGCCGGTAAAGATGACGCGGTCCCCGCTCAGGAGGCGGCGCACGAGCTCCACAGCCTCCGTCACCGTGCGGGCCGGATGCGCCCGGCGCACGCCCATGGCGGGGAAGCCGCTGCCGCCGGCGCCCAGGCCCAGGATGGCCCTGCCGCCGGCGACCTCGTCCAGCGTACCGATGGCCATGGCCAGCAGAGCGGGGTGCCGCGTGTAGGGCTCGGTCACGCACGTGCCGAGATGGATACGTGTGGAGGACAGGGCAGCCGCCGCAAGCCCCACGAACGGGTCGCGGTAGAACTTCTCGTCGGCCAGCCAGAAAACGTCGGCGCCCAGGGCTTCGCAGGTACGGACTAAGTGTTGCAGGGCCTCGGGCGGGTGTTCCCCGAGGAACAAGAAACCAAGCGCTGGGCGGCGCACGAGAAGATATTAGACGTCTAGACGACTCATCCTGCAGCGGGCGGCCGCCGTCCCGCGCGCGGAGGGTGAGACTGGGGCCCGACGGCCATCACGTGCGGGCCTCCCGGCCGCCGTTGCGGCACGGCTGCCGGCCGCCGTAGAGCAGCGTAAGCGGCTGCTGACGCCCCGTCGAGGATTGCGTGCATCTCAGGACGACGAGCCTGAGCCTTCGGACGAATCTCTCGCGCTGCCTGCTGGAGAGGCTGGGCGAGTTGCTCGGGCACAGTGCGACGCTCGCCCGGGAGAATGAGCCGTCATGCATTGCGTGGTCCGGGGATCACGTATGGCGGCGAACATGATTGGAGAGATCGAGCCTGGCCTGCAACGTATGAAGACGGAAGCCGGCGAGAACCCGCACTCCGCATTTCCGTTTGAGGGGTGTGGAGGGTCGGTTCGAGGTCGCGGAGCCGGAGAAGATCATCCTCTTCGGTTCAGCAGTGCGCCGCGAAATGGGCCCGATTGGCGACATCGACCTGCTCGTGATCAAGGGCGGCGACGACGATCCCGGTCGGCTGACCGAGCGGATCTAGCGGCACCTCCAGGGCGCGAGGGCCGCGGTGGACGTGATCGTGGTGATACCAACGGAGGTGGAGCAGTACAAGGATGCGTTCTGCCTGGTCATCTACCCCGCACTGAGAGAGGGCGTCGTCGTGTATGCTGCCTGAGCGATTCGCTCCCGACGACCCGAGGGAGTGGCTGAATCGGCAGGGAGCAACCTGGCCCAGGCATCTCTGCGGCTACCCCAAGTGTACCTGGAGGATCTGTGCTTTCAGGCCCAGCAGCCAGCGGAGAAGGCGATCAAGGCGGTCTGCATTGCGCGAAGGACGCCGTTCCCGTGCGTCCACGACCTGGCGCGCCTCCTGGCGTTGTTGGAGGAGAATGAAGAGGTGATTTCGGAGGCGGTAAGAGAAGCTGAACGCCTCAGCCGCATTGCGGTCGAGCCGCGCTATCCAGCCTTCGGGCGTCCGGTGGCCGAACCCGAGTACCGGGAGCTGCTCGAGGTCGCCCGCGAGGTGGTGCACCGGGCCCAGGGGCGGGTGCCGTCGGGTCGCCCCCGGAGCTGCCGCGGGGCGTTGAAAGCCCCACTTGCCGGTCGCACCGCTTGTTGCTGAGGGTCTTGTGGCGCGCCCGGCGGGACTTGAACCCACGACCTTTGGCTCCGCAGGCCAACGCTCTATCCGCTGAGCTACGGGCGCGTGACAGCGGCGGATCACCGGCACAGCCGGCGCAACCGCTCCCCTCATTGTAACAACTCCCAGCCGCCCCTGCCAGCGGAACGCGGCCCGGCCAGCCCGGCCAGTCCGCCCCGCGGCCGGCAGGCGTCCGTCAACTCCTGCGCTGCTGGTGGAGGTGCAAGATCTTCCCGGACGCGGTGGCCTGCGGCGCCCGCCGCTCGACCCGGAGCAGGCGCGCGTCCCGCCACAGGAGGCCCATCAGGCGCTCTGGGCCCCGGCCTTCTCCGATCGCCGCCAGGAAGGTGCGGGCCACGTCGTCGGGGTCGAGGAGCCCGACCGACGGATGCACGAGCAGACGGAGCCGCGGGCGTCCGTCGTCGGATTCCTCCTCAACGAGCTGGTAGTCCGCCGGTGCGCCGCCGAAGCGCGCCGGCAGCAGTTCTTCCAGCACGCGCACCACGTCTGCGTCTGCGAACGTCATGCCGCCGGCCGTCAGCTTCTCGTGGCTGCGGATCGAGTGGATGTGGGTCGTCCACCCCACGGCCTCCAGCGGGCAGCCACAGGCGCGCGGGACGACCACCGCCTGATCGCCGAGCGAGACGTTCAGGAGCACCAGGGGGGCGGTGGGACGCAACGACGTGACGAGCAATGCGCCGGCGGGCAGACCGTCGTTGTGTTCTCCCGCCTCGACCCGGACCAGCGCGTGGAGGTCGTGCAGCAGGTGGAGGTCGTCCGGCGCCTCTGGCGCCAGGCATCCGTAGCCGATGTGACCGGATTCTACCGTCGAATAGCGCGGCATCGCCTCGGCGCCGATCCGGCGGATCATGGAGAGGCGGGCCGACGTCATGGGCTCGCCCCCAAGGGTGAAGCGGGCGCCGCGGAGGTCAATCGCGGCGGCAGCGGCGGCCTGCGCGAGCCGGACGGCCGAGCTGGAGAAGGTCGTGAGGTGGGGCGTCTTGCCGCTTCGCAGGACCTCCGCCATCCAGCGGGCGACCGGCAGCGGATCTTCGAGCGGGACGTACCGAGGCTGAGGCAGCGCTGTCCCGGCCAGCAGGCTGCTCCACCGGATCAGGTACCCGCTCAACCGGTAGCGGGGGTGCAGTTCAGGCGAGGCGGGGTCCACCTGCGCAAACCAGCGCGCCGGGCGGGCGCCGCAGAAGCTCAGCCGCAGCAGGGTCTTGAGGGCCCAGCTGCCGGGGACGCCCCAGAGGCCGTGCACCCACCCGCGGCCGCCCCACGCGTCGAGGGCGACGCCCAGGTCTGCGGCCTCGTCGCGCAGGCCCCTGAGGTCGATGCCGACCCCCGTGCGCGCGCCACGGCTCCCACTGGTCTGCGCCGTGAAGTGGACCGACGACCCTGGATTCCTCAACTGCTCGGGGCGCACGACAAACGTCGTGCTGCCCCGGACCACAGGCCGCCGGCCCTTGAACTCGTCGGCCGTGAGGAACACGCCGGCCCGGTAGAGGGTCCAAAGCGCTTTCTCGATCCCTTCCCGGCCCACCAGGGTGTGCAGGTCGGGGAACTCGCAGCCGGCCAGGCCCAGCAACCGGCGATAGGGGCTGTCGGGGCGGGCGTAGACGGCCCGTCGCATCAGCGCCAGGAAATCGGCTTCTCGCTGCTCGAAGCGCCGGCGCAGGAGTTGGCGGGCTTCGGCGGCCGCCAGCGGGGACCGCAGGAAGCCCGGCAGGTGCCGCAGCAGGTGCGCACCCACCTTGAGATCCTCCCACGAGACCGGGAACCCCGCCGCCGTCATGCGCCGTGTCACCTCCGCATGATCGTCTGGTGCCGGGAAGGAAGGGCATGCTGGCGGAGGAGGCGGGATTTGAACCCGCGAGACGGGCTCATCACCCGTCCACCCGCTTAGCAGGCGGGCCGGTTACCGGGCTACCGTACTCCTCCGCACATCCTGCTACGGTCCACACGCCCCGGTTCAGAGGCTCGCACATCAGCCCGCCGGACCGCCGTCTGGCGAGGCTAGCGTAGCATACGCCTCCCATCGCCACAAGGCAGGCAGCCGTGCCGATCGTGTAGAATTCATTATGAGGACATTATGCCCGTATTGTGGACAAGATCACAGGGAGGTCTGGCAAGCCGACACCTCGGAGGTGAGGAGCATGCGCAGGCAGGGTGTGGTGGTTCCCGTGCGGATCCTGGCCGTCAGTGCGGTGATGCTCACCGTCGGCCTGATTCCCCCCGCCTGGTCTGGGGAGGCCGTCACGCTGCGGTTCTCCAACTGGCACCTGGTGGAGACCGTCTGGGGGAGGTCGCTGCGCGAAGCCATCGCGATCTTCGAGAGTCAGAACCCGGGGATCCGGATCGCCCCCGAGCCGATCTCCTACGCTGAGAAAGAGCCGCGCTATCAGGCCGAGTGCGCGGCCAGGCGGATGCCCGACGTGGTGAAGCTGCACAACTTCTCGCTGACGATGTTCTTCGAATTGGGCTGCGCGGCCGACCTGACGCCCCTCGTCCAGAAAGAGGGGCCGAACTTCCTCAAGACATGGTACGAGACCCCCATCAAGTCCCTGACTTACAGGGGCAAGCTCCTGGCGATGCCGGGAGACTTTATGTCCATGGTCCTGATCTACAACCGGGAGCTGTTCCGGGCCGCGGGGCTCGATCCGGGCAGGCCTCCGAAGGACTGGACCGAGTTCCTCGACTACGCGAAGCGGCTGACCCGCGACACCGACGGCGACGGTCGGATCGACCAGTGGGGCTTCTCCATCCCTGCGTCCAAGAACCCCGGCCTGCCGCTGCGGATCGCGCCCGTGGTCTGGAGTTTCGGCGCCGACTTCCTGACGCCTGACGGTCGGCGCTCGGCCATGGACACGCGGGAGTTTCGCGAAGCCTTCACCTACATCGTGGAGCTGGCCACGGTGCACAAGGTCGTTCCGCCAGGCGTCACCACCTTTGGCCCCGGCGACGTTCGCACCCAGATGGCCCACCGTCGGGTGGCCATGAAGATGGGATCGGGCTGGTCGTATCCTATCATCAACGACATCAATCCGGCCCTGAAGGCGTACGATACGCTGGAAGCCGCGCCCGTGCCCGTGGGACGCAAGCAGATTACCATGGCCTGGCTGTCGGGGTGGATCATGAGCCCCCATACCCGGCACCCCGATGCCGCCTGGAAGTTCATCAAGTTCCTCACCAGCAAGGAGACCGAGAAGAAATTCTTCTTCGACAACCGGGTGATCTCATCGCGCAAGGACGTCAACACGCTGCCGATGGTCCAGACCGACAAGTTCTCGAAGATGATCGTCTCGCAGCTCCAGTACGCGAGACTGGAACCGCTCATCCCCGAATGGCCCGAAATCTTCGACGCCTTCGCCACCGCGCTGCAGGAGGCGATCATCGGGGCGAAATCTCCTGACCGCGCCCTGGCCGACGCCCACGCGAGGGTCAACACCATTCTGGGGGCGCGGTGAACACTGCGGGAGGCCGGTTCAGCCCGGCCTCCCACCTGTGTGGGGCGGCCAGGCGCATCGCGCGGATCCCCCGGCCGCGCGACCGCCACCTGGGGTACGTCTTCATCGCGCCGACGATCCTGTTGCTGGTGGTCGTCCTGGCCTATCCCGCCTACCAGAGCGTCCACTTGAGCGTGAGCCCCCGCGGGGGGATCGGGGGTCCGACCCTCGTCCACTACGTGGCGCTGGCGCAGTCTGACCTCTTCAGACAGGTGATCTGGCAGACCGCGGTCTTCGTGGCCGCCAGCGTGGCGGCGCACGTGGTGCTGGGGCTCGCGATGGCCCTGGTGCTCAACCGGCCGCTGTGGGGCCGGACGGGCTTCCGGATCCTGGCCCTGCTGCCGTGGGTGGTCCCCGACGTGGTGGCCGGGATCATCTGGAAGTGGATCCTCAACCCCCTCTATGGCGTGCTCAACGACGCGCTGGTCCGCCTGGGGCTGGCCGCCAACCCGCTGGAGTGGCTGACCAACCCGTCCCTTGTCCTGCCCAGCGTGATCCTGGCCAACGTGTGGCGGGGGTTCCCCTTCGTCATGATTATCTTCCTGGCCGGCCTGCAGAGCATCGCGACGGAACTGTACGAGGCCGCGGCCATCGACGGCGCGGGGTCGCTCCAGCGGTTTCGTCATGTGACCCTGCCCGGGCTGCGCCGGGTCTTCATCGTGGCCCTGGCCCTGGACACGATCTGGGAGACCCGCCGGTTCGGCCTGGTCCAGGCCATGACCGGCGGCGGGCCGGGCACGCTCAGCGAGGTGCTCTCGACCCAGGTGTTCAAGCAGTACTTCCAGTTCTTCAAGTTCGAGTTCGCCTCGGCGATGGCGATCGCGATGACGGGGCTGCTGCTGGTCGTCTCGATCCCCTACGTCCGCATGATCGTCCGGGAGGAGTAGCCGCGCCAGTGGACCTGCCAGCCATCTACAGCCGCTCGCGCCCGGTGCTGGCGTTGGTCTATGGCTTTGCCGGCCTGGTGGGCGTCTTCGTCTTCTTCCCCTTCGTGTGGATGGTGCTGACCTCGCTGAAGACCGAAACCGAGGCCCTGCGGATCCCGGTGGTGTGGCTGCCCGACCGGCCGACGCTGGCCGCCTACGTCACCATGTGGCTCCGGAAGAACTACGCCACCTATTTCTTCAACAGCACGGTGGTCTCGCTGACCACGGCCGTGATCTCCACGCTGCTGGGCGCCATGGCGGGCTACGGCTTCTCCCGCTTCGCCCTGCGCGGGCGCGGATTCCTCATGGGGTTCGTGCTGACAACCCAGATGCTCCCGGGGGTCCTGGTGGTGGGGCCGTACTTCAGGATCCTCTCCGCCGTCGGCCTCTACGACACCCGCACCGGCCTCATCATCGCCTTCTTGACGATCTGCCTGCCGTTTGCCACCTGGATGCTGAAGGGGTTCATCGACAGCGTGCCGAGAGAACTGGATGAGGCGGCCATGGTGGACGGGTGCAGCCGGTTCCGGATCTTCTTCGGGATCGTCCTGCCCCTGGTCCGGCCGGGCATGGTGGCCACCATGCTCTTCGCCTTCCTGCTGGCCTGGGGCGACCTGCTGTGGGTGGCGACCCTGACCCACAGCGAGGAGATGGTCACGGTGACCCTGGCCATCGCCCGGACGGTACTGGAGTTCTACGTGAACTGGCCGGAACTGATGGCCGGCGCGCTCATGGGCGGGCTGCCGGGCATCGTGTTGTACCTGATGATGCAGCGGTGGCTGGTCGCGGGGTTGACGGCGGGGGCCATCAAGCAGTAGGAGGCGGCTGATGCGCGGCGTGATGAAGGTGGGTCGAGGGCCCGGCCTGGTGGAACTCCGCGAGGTCCCCGACCCGCAGCCGGGGCCCGGCGAGGTCCTCATCGAGGTGGCCGGCGCGACCATCTGCGGCAGCGACCTGCACATCTACCACGACCGGCACCCTTACTGGCCGCCGGTCATCCTCGGGCACGAGTTCGCCGGGACCGTGCGGGCGGTCGGCGAGGGCGTCAGGGGGTACGCCCCTGGAGACCGGGTGGTGTCCGAGACCAGCACGGGGAGTTGTGGAGTCTGCTTCCTGTGCCGCAGCGGCAACCGCCAGATCTGCCAGGACAAGCGCGCGCTGGGGATCGGGACCCACGGCGCCTTCGCGCCGTACGTGGTCACCCCCGCCTCGCTGCTCCACCGGGTCCCCGACAGCCTGGGACTGGAAGAAGCCGCGCTCGCAGAGCCGACGGCCATCGCCGTCCACGCGGTCGTCGAGCGCGCGCAGGTCTCCCCCGGCGAGACCGTGGTGATCAGCGGTCCCGGCCCCATCGGGCTGATGTGCCTGCAGGTGGCGCGGGCCGCGGGGGCGGGCCTGATCGTCGTCAGCGGCACGGCCTCAAGCGCCCCACTGCGGCTGCGGGTCGCGCGGGAGGTCGGCGCCGACGTCACCGTCAACATCGCCGAAGAAGATCTGGCCGACCGCGTCGCGGCGCTCACCGGCGGCCGCGGCGCCGACGTGGCCTTCGAGACTTCGGGGGCGCCGGAGGCCGTCGAGGCGCTCCCCCGCCTGGTCCGGCGCCTGGGGCGGGTCGGGGTGCTGGGGGTGACCGGGCAGCCGGCGGTCCCATTCCCGTCCGATGTGGCCCTCTTCAGGGGGCTGGAGGTGCACTACTCGTTCAGCAGCAAACACACGAGCTGGGTCACGGCGCTCCGCCTGCTGGCTTCCGGCCGGGTGCGGGCGCGGCCGCTGCTGACGATGGAGGTCCCGCTGGAACGGTGGCAGGAGGCGTTCGAGGCACAGGAACAGGGCAGGGCGATCAAGGCCCTCTTGACCCCTTCCCGTTGACCGTGGACCTGACCGGTCGACGCGCCCTGGTGACCGGCGCCGGGCGGGGCATCGGACGGGCCATCGCCCGTCGGCTCGCCGCGTCGGGGGCCAGCGTCGTGGTCAACGACCTGCAGGCGGGCGATGCCGAGACGGTCGTCGAGGCGATCCGGCACGCCGGTGGCAGGGCGGCTGCCGCTGCGGCCGACGTCTCCGACTATGACGCGGTGGTGCGAATGGTCGCTGCCGCGCAGCAGACCTTTGGCGGATTGGAGATCCTGGTCAACAACGCCGGGATCATCCGCCGGGGGACGCTGGAGACCATGGGCCTGGATGACTGGCACCGCGTCATCGCGGTCAACCTGACCGGGACCTTCTACTGCTGCAGGGCGGCGGCGCCGCTGCTGAAGGCGGCCGGAGGCGGCCGTATCATCAACATCGCCTCCATCGCCGGCAAGGCCGGTGATCTCACCTCGGCTCCCGGCTACGGCCCCTCCAAGGCCGGAATCATCGCCCTGACCAAGTCGCTGGCCCGCGAACTGGCGCCGTGGGGGATCACGGTCAACGCCGTGGCGCCCCATGCGGTCGAAACTGAGATGAGCGCCCAGTGGTCTTTGGAGACCCGCGCGGCGGTGCTCGCCGGGATCCCGCTGGGGCGGCTGTGCACCGAGGACGAGGTGGCGGCAGCGGTCCTCTTCCTGGCCTCACCGCTTGCGGGATTCATCACGGGCGAGACGCTGGACATCAACGGAGGAGCGTGGATGGATTGAGGCCGGCCGGCGAGCTCCCGCAGGGAGGCCTTCCGATCACGGCGGCCGGTCGCTTCGCGCCGCCAGCCCTCCATGCGTTCGTCGTCGGGGCCCTGGTGCAGGCCGGCGCCCGGACCGACGACGCGCATCTGGTCGCCGAGGGCCTCGTGGCCGCAGACCTGCGCGGGGTCCACACCCACGGCGTGGTCCGGACCGGGATCTACGTCGCCCGTTTGAGGCGCGGGTCGTACGACCCGCACGCCACGCTCACCCCGGTACGGGATCGCGGTCCCGTCGTGCTGGTCGACGCGGGTGCCGGGCTCGGGATCGCCATGGCCACGCGGGCCATGGACCTGGCCGTGGAGCGGGCGCGGCTCCACGGGATCGGCATCGTCGGCGTGCGCAACAGCAGCCACTGCGGGATGCTGGCCCACCTGGCGCTGCGGGCGGTGCGGCAGACCATGATCGGCATGGGGGTCAGCAACGCCGACGCCCAGGTGGCGCCCTGGGGCGCGCGTGCCAAGTTCCTGGGCACGAACCCACTGGCCATCGCGGTGCCCGCCGGAGAGGAACCGCCGCTGGTGCTCGACATGGCCACCAGCGTAGTCCCGCACAGCCGGGTGCAGGCCGCGGCGGCGCGCGGCGAGGCCATTCCCGAAGGGTGGGCGGTGGACCGTCACGGCCGCCCGACGTCCGATCCCGCCGAGGCGCTGCGCGGGGCCCTCCTGCCGTTCGGCGGGGCAAAGGGCTCCGGCATCTCGCTGATGATCGACGTGCTGGCCGGGCTGCTCGTCGGGGCGCTCTCCGGGCCGGAGATCCCGCCCCTGTATGAGCGCCTGGACGAGGCGCAGCGCCTGGGGCACCTGCTGATCGCCCTACCGGTGGAGTCGTTTGGCCCTGCGGACGTCTTTGCCCGACGGGTAGACGCCCTCATCCGCCAGGTGCGCATGTTGCCCCCGGCTGAAGGACACGAGCGTGTCTACCTGCCCGGCGAGATCGAGCACGAACGGATGGTCGACTACAGCGCGCGGGGCATCCCGCTGCCGCCCGAGGTCCGCGCCGAGATTGAAAGGCTGGCTGCCGACCTCGGGCTGCCCGCGCCGGAGGCGATGGGATGAGCAGGAGCACACGGGGGGACGTGCAATCCGTCGAGCGCGCCATGTCGCTGCTCGTCGCCCTCGGCGAAGCCGACCGCCCCCTCAGCGTCCGCGAACTCAGCGACCGGGTCTCGCTCCCTCGTCCGACGGTCTACCGCCTGCTCCAGACGTTGCAGCGTCACGGTGCCGCCAGCGCGACCGACGGCGGTTTCGTCGTCGGCCCCCGGATCCTGTGGCTGGCGGCCCAGCGGCTCGAGCAGACCGAACTGCGCGCCGTCGGGCGGCCCTTCCTGCTGGACCTGCGGGATCGGACCGGCGAGACGGTCCACCTGGCCGTCCTGGAGCAGGGGCAGGTCGTCTACGTGGACAAGGTGGAGTCGCCCGGCCCGATGCGCATGGCCTCGGCTGTGGGCAAGATCATGCCGGCACACTGCACGGCGCTGGGCAAGGCCATGCTGGCTCACCTGCCTCCTGCGCAGGTGCGCGAGATCCTGGCGCGGCGCGGCATGCCGCGGCGCACTCCGCAGACCATCACCGACCCCGACCGGCTGTTCGCGGAGCTGGAAGCCGTCCGGGCGCGGGGCTACGCCATCGACAACGTCGAGAACGAGGAAGGGATCCGCTGCGTGGGAGCAGCCGTCCTCGACCACCAGGGCAGGGTGGCGGGCGCCATCAGCCTCTCCGGCTCCGCGCGCAGCCTGACGCTGGACCGCATCCGCCGTGACCTCGGCAATCGCGTCCGGGAGACCGCCGAGCGGGTCTCGCGGGCCATGGGGTGGCAGCACGCCTCGCCGCCCCGCGGTCGCCGATAGGCGCAGGGGACGCAGGCCTCATCGCCGCCTACCCCGGAAAGCACTCCAGGATCAACGGGATGTGCTTGATCCCCTGCATGTAGTCGCCCATGGCCTCTCCCGGCGTCGGGTGCCGGGTCGGTCGAACGGGATCCGGGGAATCTCGGAGACCTCCAGCACGCCCGTGCCCGCTCCGGCGTCCAGCCGCGCCTGCCACCGCGCCAGCGACGGCAGCCAGCGGTCGAGCCGGATGCCGTAGGACGCCGCCGGAGGGGCCCGCAGCGTGTTGATCCCCGCCGCCAGTTTCGTTCGGGCGCCGTGGAGGTTCCCCTTCTCCAGATGGTAGAAGCCGGCGGCCACCAGGATGATCCCGTGGTAGAATGGCTTCTCCTCGGGGGGCGCGGCACGCCAGGCGTCCTCCAGGAACTCGTGGCACTCGAAGAAGAGCCCGCCGTTGAAGAGGACCGCGCCCTTCCAGACCACCGGGGGAATCCCGCGTGGGCGGCG
Source organism: Candidatus Fervidifonticultor octavus (assembly GCA_031459655.1). Lineage (GTDB taxonomy): Bacteria > Sysuimicrobiota > Sysuimicrobiia > Sysuimicrobiales > Humicultoraceae > Fervidifonticultor_A > Fervidifonticultor_A octavus_A. The sequence continues at coordinate 14,448 of JAVKID010000058.1, forward strand.
CCTCGCCCCAAGCCCGGAGATCACGCCGGCTGCACGGTGCACCTGCCGGGCCATGTAGGGGAAGTGGGGTTCGAAGCCGGACGCCAGCGCGAGCGCATCGCCCCGGCGCTGGAGGATCCCGGCCTCGACCAACGGCTCAAGCGCCCGACGCCCGCGCCCCGCGCCCAGCCTCCGCGCCGCCTCGGCGACGTCACCCAGCGGGACGACGAACCTCCGCTCTGCGGGAAGCCCGCGTTCCGACCGGCCGGCGGCTAGATGGCAGAACGCGGCCAGCCAGGCCACCGCCGCGCGGTGGACACTGCGACGGGGAGCGGCGATCGCCCGGAGCGCCAGCGCGCTCAGCGCGTGCTTGAGGCGGACGTACACGTGCTACGTCGTCCTGCTCTTCTGCTCCACGAAGTTGATGCGCAGGTTGGCGATCAGCGTCTCCACCTCCCGGCGCGCGCCGTCAGCGAGCCGCGGCCGGACCAGGTCGGCCAGGCTCGCGGCGGCATCGATGGCCAGCTGGGCCTCGTCCAGTTTCCGCTCGATCTTCCCCGTCGACGGGTTGGGGACCAGCCCCATGGCCTCCCACGCCTTGGCGGCCAGGAGGTTCAGGCACGTGATGACCAGGGACAGCGCGTCCGGCGGTATGGTGGCCGCCTCCGGCGAGGGCGCGGCTTCCGGCGCCGGTCCGGCCTGCGGGGCCGCCTCGGACTGCGGCGGGACCTCCGGCTGCGAAGGGGACTCCGTCATCGCTGTTGCCTCCTGTCGACTGCAGAGCGGGTCGGGGGTGTTGCTACTCCACCGGTGCCGGCGTGGGGCGCTCCCGCGTGAACCACTGGATCACCCCCACGCCCACCACGGCCGCGATCGCCACGACGTCCTGCAGGGCCGAGGGGTAGATCAACACCACCCCGGCCACCGCCAGCACCAGCCGTTCCACCATGGACGACCGGCGCAAGAACCAGCCTGTGGCCGCCGACGCCAGCGCCGTGACCCCAAACGCCGCGGTCGCGGTGACGTAGGCCACCGTCTCCCACGGCGCCTGGAGGAGCAGGCCCATTCCCGACCGGTGGATCGTGAACATGAACGGCACGACGAACGCCGGCAGGGTGTACTTCCAGGCCATCATCATCGTGCGGAAGGGCCGGCCGCCGGTCAGCGCCGCCGCGGCCAGGGGCGACAGCCCCACCGGCGGCGAGACCTCCGAGAGGATGGCGTAGTAGAAGATGAACATGTGGGCCGCCAGTTCAGAGACGCCGAGTTTGGTCATGGCCGGCGCGACGATCACCGCGGCGATGATGTAGGTGGCGGTGATCGGCAGGGCCAGCCCCAGCAGCCAGAGGGCCAGGGCGGCGAAGACCAGCGTCGGCAGCAGGGCCCCGCCGGAGTACGCGATGATGACGTCGGAGACCTTGAGGCCCAGTCCGGTCAGGTTGACGACCCCCACGACGATGCCAGCCGCCGCCGTGGTCACGGCCACGTTGAGCACCTGGCGGCTGCCGTTGTCCAGCGCGGTGATGAGGCCTGCGGGATTGACGACGACGCCGTCCAGGCGCACCCCGCCTCCGGCGGCCCACAGACCCCGGTCGCCTGAGTCTGCCCGCCGGAGGGTCACCAGCGCGGTCTCCCGCCGCAGCAGGCTCGTGACCGCCGCGATGACCGTCGCCCAGAAGACCGCCTTGATCGCGGTGAACCCGATGACCATGAAGAGCGGGATCAGGACCAGCGCCGAGAGCAGGTAGCCGTAGCGCAGCACCAGCCGCCTGGCGTCCCCGGCCGCGATCTCGACCGGCTTGAGGGCCATCCGGCGGGCGTCGAACTCGATCATGAGCATGATCGAGAAATAGTAGAGGAATGTGGGGATGATGGCCATGACCACCACGGTCAGGTAGGAGATCTTGAGCATCTCGGCGATGATGAAGGCCGCGGCGCCCAGAATCGGCGGCGAGATCACCGCGCCGATGCCACCGGCCGACAGCAACCCCCCGGCCGACTCCCGGTCGTAGCCGGCGCGCTTGAGCAGCGGATAGGTGATGGCGCCCACGGTGACGGTGGTGGCGACGCCGCTGCCCGACGGACCGCCCAGCAGGAACGAGGCGAGGGTGGTGGCCTGCCCGGGCGCCGTCCGCCGGCCCCTGGTCAGCGCCAGGGCCAGGTCGACGAAGAAGCGGCCGGCTCCTGAGGCCTCCAGGACGGCGCCGTAGATGGTGAACAGGATGATGAATGTCGCCGACACTTCCAGCGGGACGCCGAAGATGCCCTCCAGCGTGATGTAGAGCTGCCCCACCACGCGGACCAGGTCGTACCCCCGGTGCGTCCAGGGCTCGGGCAGCCAGGGCCCGACGAACGCGTAGACGAGGAATGCGATGACCACGATGAGCAGGGCGTTGCCCACCGTCCGCCGGGTGGCCTCCAGGACCAGCAGGATGGTGATCACCCCGAAGATCAGATCAGGCCTGCTGGGCACGTAGGCTCGGTAGATGAAGCGTTCAAAGTCCACGAACACGTAGCCCAGCGCCACGAGGCTGGCCGCGGCCAGGACCAGGTCCCAGAGCGTCGGGCCGCTGCGCCGGAGCGACCGCCGGGTCCCGGGGTAGAGCAGGAAGCTCAGCACCAGGACGAACATCAGGTGGCGGACCAGGTGGATCTGGCGGATGAAGGGCACCAGCGCGGCGTACAGGTGGTAGAGGGACATGACGACCGCCAGGACCGTGACGGCGGTCGCCCACCGGCCGGCGAGCTTCCGGGTCTTGCCCTCGTACTCCTCGACGAGTTCTTTGAGTTCTTCTTCGGATTTCGGGAGGACGGCCTCGTCGCGCGGTTCCATGGAACCTCCTACGGCGACTGCAGTCGGTCCAGGTAGACGCGGGCGCGCGGCATCCGGGCCATCCTCACCCGGACCGCCTCGCCGGTACCGACCCGGTACAGCGGGACCTCCCGCGTGCCGAACACCAGGCGCTGCCGGCCGGTCTGACCGATCCTGATGGTGAGTTCTTCAAAGGACGGGCCCCGCCTTTCGGAGACCACACGGGAGCCGCGGCGCTGGTAGGGGGGGTCGAGGACCAGGTATTCGAGGACGGCCTGCTGCGTGCTGCTGATCTCCACCAGCCGCAGCAGGCCGCCGGTGATGATGAACCGTTCCGTGGTCGGGGCGTCGAAGAGCGAGTTGACGTAGTCCAGGTCCACCCGGTCGCCCTCGCTGACCGGGACCCGCCAGAGCAGCCGGCCGGTGCCGGCATGGGTGATCTCGACGACGCTGACCGGCAGGAGCAAGATGGCGGCCGCGGCCGCCAGGGCGACCGCGGCCGCCACGAGCCCGATCCGTCTAGAACCCTTCGAGGCCCCGTTCCTTGTAATAGCGGATCGCCCCCGGATGGAAGGGCACCGGCGAACGGCCCGCCAGCCCGATCAGGGTGATGTTGGCCGCTTCCTTGTGGATCTGGGCCAGTTCCGCCCTGCGCTCGAAGAGGAGCTTCGTGATCTGGTAGGCCAGTTCCGCATTGAAGTCCTGGTGCACGACCAGGAGGTTGGCGACCCCGATGGTCGGGGCGTCCGCCGCCATGCCCGGGTAGAACTCCTTCTGGATCACCGAGCGGAAGTAGAGGTTGCCGTACTTCCGCTGGAGGGCCGGGACCAGGCCGTCCAGCGGGATGAGCCGGATGCGCACGCCGGGCGAGGCCGCTAGGTCCAGGACCGACGCGGTGGGCAGCCCGCCGCTCCAGAAGAAGGCGTCGATCTTGCGATCCTTGAGCGCGTCCACCGACGGGGCCACGCCGAGGCGCTCGCGGCGGATGTCGCGGTCGGGGTGGAGGCCGGCCGCCTCCAGGATGCGCAGCGCCGTGATCTCGGTCCCGCTGCCGGGCGCCCCGACCGAGACCCGCTTGCCGCGGAGGTCTGCGATGCTGGCGATCCCGGTACCCTCGATGGTGACCAGATGGTTGAAGTTGTTGTACAGGGGCGCCAGCGTCCTGATCGGGACCGGCGAGCCGCGGAAGACCTCCTCGCCCTTGAAGGCGTCGTAGGCCGTATCCGCCAGCGTCAGGGCCAGGTCGGCGCGCTTGGCCTGGATCAGCCGCATGTTGTCCACCGAGGCCGGCGTAACCTCGGCCGTGGCCGTCACGCCCGGAATGTGCCGGGAAATGAGCGACGCCAGGCCGCCTCCCAGGGGGAAGTAGACGCCGCCGGTCCCGCCGGTCGCGATGGAGAGGCGCACCGCGGGGCCGGCAAAGACCGGGCCGGCTCCGACCGCCGCGGCGGCGATGGCCAGGGCCGCCGTGCAACCCAGGATAGAGAGCCTGCTCACAGGTATCCGCCTCCTTGCAGGCCTGTGGGATTTCGGTTCAAGGATTCTGGCTGCACGGGGAGCACTCCTGTCGCGCCGGCCCGTGGGGTCCCGAACCCGCAGGGACGGTGCCGCCGACTGTCGCCCGGGGGACGGCGGGCCGGCGTGTCGAACAGGACGGACGACGGCATCCAGTGGGAGGTGGAACCATGGAAGGACCCTGGGGGCGGATCATCGGGATCAGGGAACTCATGGAAAAGGCGGGGCTCGATCCCGCCAGCAAGGAAGACTTCGCCCGCACCCTGAACTGGCTGCGCGCCCGCAAGATCCCGTTTGCCTCGATCGGCAGGGCGGTGCGCGGCCGTGCGCGCGGCGTTCTGATCCTCGGCGACCACCTGGAGGCGGCGATCGGGAGAGGCCGCGGAGAGTAGGCTGCTTGCGGCAGGCGGGCTGCGCTGCGGCGAGGGGACTGCGCTCGCGGCAGGTCCCCTCCATCCCCCTGCACGTGTGCGATCCTCGGCCGATATGATGGAGGGGATGGAGCCTTCCATGGGCG
>JAVKID010000059.1:0-19043 GCA_031459655.1 Candidatus Fervidifonticultor octavus
TCTTCCTCGACGTACCCCCACTTCTGCTCGAAGGGCATCTGGAAGCAGTCGATGGCCTCCACTTGATCGCGCATGTCCGGGGAGAACCAGGCGCGTTCCAGTTCCTCGGTGACCACGGTGCAGTGGTCGCCGTAGACCTCCACGCGCTCGTAGGGAAACAGCCAGGAGGTGTGGGCGACGCTGGTCACCGAGGCGACCACCCCGCTGGTGAAGGTGAACAGCATCACGAACCCGTCGAGTTCGCGATAGACGCTCTGGCGCGCTGCCCCCTGCACCTGGGCGACCTCCCCGAACAGGTGGCGGGCCATGTCGAACAGGTGCACCGGCGTCTCGTACAGGTAGCCGCCGGTGACCGCGGGGTCCCCCGTCCACGGCGGCTGGACCAGTTCGCCCCGGTTGTGCTTCATCTGCGCCAGGCGCGGCGTGATCCGGCCGTCGGCGATGCGCTGCTTGGCGAAGCGGTAGACGTGGGCAAACCGACGGTTGAAGCCGATCTGGTAGAGGCCCTTCGCCCCTCTGGCCGCCTCGCGGATCCTGCGGGCGTCTTCCAGCGACGTGGCCATCGGCTTCTCCGAGAAGACGTGCAGCCCGGCCCCCAGCGCGGCCAGGACCGGTTCCACGTGCATCGAGTTTGGGGTACAGACGAAGACCGCCTGCGCCCCGGCATCGATCAGCGCCGGCAGACCGTCCAGAGCCCGGGTGCCGACCTCGGTCGCCAGGCGGGACGCGACCTCCGGCACCACGTCCGCCACCCCCATCAGCTCCACCCGGGGATCCCGCTTCAGGTTCAACGCGTGGATCCGCCCGATAAATCCCGCGCCCAGCACGCCCACCTTCACCGCCATCTGCACGCTCCCCGTCCGCTCACCCAAACAGCCGGCGCAGGCTGTCCAGCCCCCGCCGGGCCACCTCGGCCGGGTCCTGCGCCCAGTACTCCGGCCTGAACAGTTCCAGCGAATAGGCGCCGCGATACCCCAACTGCTCCAGACGGGCCACCAGCGCCTTCAACGGGATGACCCCCTCGCCCGGCAGCAGGCGCTGGGCGTCGGTGAGGCTGGCCGGCTCCCCGGGCTCGGCGTCGTCCAGGTGCACGATGAAGATGCGCGAGGCGTCCAGCCCGTCCAGGTCCTCCGGCTGAGAGCCGCCGATGTAGAAGTGGAAGGCGTCGATGACCAGCCCCACGGCGGGGTCGCCGACCTCCTCCACGATCCTGCGGGCGGCGCGCACCGTGTTCACCGAGCAGGCGGGGAACCCGAGGAACTCGAACCCGAGCCGCACACCCGCGTCGGCGGCGACCGTCCCCAGGCGCCGCAGCGCCTCCACCGTCCGGGCCCTGACCTCGCCCTCCGCCAGCCCCCCGGGAGGCAGGACGCTCGGGACGGCGACGACATAGGGACAGTCCAGCGCCCTGGCCCACTCGCACAGGGTGCGGCAGCGGGCCAGGACCGGCACGAAGGCCTCGCCGGTTCGCAGGGTCGAGTCTTCCAGGGCGTTGACGCTTGCGACGCCGACTCCGGCGCTGCGCAGCAGGCCGCGCAGGGCGCCCAGCGTCCCACCGGCAGCCAGATAGCGCTCGATCTTGGCGTCCCGCACCTCGACGACCTGGTACCCGGCGTCGGCCGCCACCCGGATGTCGGTGAGCAGGTCCGCACGGTCCCCGGTCGTCGCCCCGTTGAGGCCGAAGGTTCGCCCCATGCTCCTACCCCTTTTCCCTGATCACCCCGAACGTCAACGCCGTGATCACGTAGCGACGCCCCAGCAGCAGCAGCACGACGGGCACCAGGGCCGAGATCGTCCCGGCTGCCGCCATGTCGTTCCAGATGATCTCGAACTGGGTCACCAGGCTCGCCACGCCGATAGAGAAGGTCTGGGACGAAGGCGAGGCCGTGAGGATGAAGGCGAACATGAACTCGCTCCACGTCAGCGCGAACGTGATGACCCCGCCCGCCAGCAGCGCGGGCGCCAGCTGCGGCAGGAGGATGCGGAAGAAGGCGCGGAGGCGGGTGGCCCCGTCCACCAGGGCCGCCTCCTCGATCTCCATGGGGATCTCGGCCAGAAAGCCCTTCAGCATCCAGACCACGAAGGGCAGGCTGAAGACCGTGTAGAGCAGGACCAGCGACTGCCGGGTGTCGTAGAGGCCCAGCCCGCGGACGATGTCGAACCAGGGGACCACCACGACGATCGGCGGCAGGAACCGCAGGCTGAGGATCCATCCCAGCAAGCCCCGCCGGAATCCGGGCCGGACCGGCATCCGGGTCAGCGGGTAGGCGATGAGCAGGCTGGCGGCCAGCGCGCCGGCGACCGCCGCCAGCGAGACGACCAGGCTGTTGGCCAGCAGGCGGGTGTACCCTCGATGCCTGAGCACCGACGCGAAGGCCTCGGTGCTGGGCTCGGCGGACACCACCGTGGGCGGATAGCGATAGAGCTCCGCCCTGGACTTCACCGCGGTGGACACCATCCAGAAGAACGGGAACAGGTAGACGATGATGATGGCGGCCAGCAGGCCGTAGGCCACCAGCGACGCCAGACGCCGGCGGCTCACATGACGCCCTCCGCGACCAGCCACCGGCCGAGGACCGAGAAGAGCACCGACGAGACGATGACCACATACAACCCGATGGCGGCGGCGTAGCCGAGGTCGAAGAACTTGAACGCGATCCGGTAGAGGTAGACGCTGATGAACTCCGTGGAGGTCCCGGGCCCTCCGGCCGTCAGGACCATGACGTGGTCGAAGACCCGGAACGTATCGGTGAACCGGAAGACGAGCAGCAGCAGTACCAGCGACTTCAGGTAGGGGAATTCGACGAGGCGAAACAGCCCCCACCCGCCGGCGCCGTCCACCCGGGCGGCCTCCACCACATCCTGGGGCACCGCCTGCAGCCCGGCGAAGCACACCAGGAAGACGAACGGCGTCCACTGCCAGATGTCCACGCTGAGCACCGAGAACATGGCTCCCGCGCCGGTGGACAGCCAGAGGATGTCCCGCTCGATGAGCCCCAGGCTCCGCAGGACAGAGTTCAGGATGCCGTAGGTGGGGGTGTAGACCAGCCGGGCGATGACGCCAGCGACGATGGGCGGGGTCACCATGGGGATGATCAGGAGCAGGTAGACCAGGGTGCGCACCGCGCCGCTGGGGATGGCGCGGTGCACGTAGAGGGCAAGCGCCAGTCCCAGGACGACCTCGACCCCCACCGCTGTCGCGACGTAGAGGCCGGTGGCGCGCAGCGACGCCGCGAACGTGGGATCGTCGAACACCCGGGCGAAGTTGCCCAAGCCGATGAACTCCCCGCTCCGGTAGTCGCGCACGCTCAGGGCGACCGTGTAGAGCAACGGATAGGCCACCAGCGCTCCCAGGACGAGAACGGGAATCCCGGCCAGCAGATAGGGGGTCGCGTGTCGACGTCGGATCGCCGCGGCCATGGGGATGGGGGCCGGCCCAGCCGGCCCCCGGCTCCTACCTGTAGTACCCCGCCTGGCGCATGTGCTTCTCGATCTCGCTGGCGGCCTTGGCGATCGCCTCTTCAGGGGTCGCCAGGCCGGCCAGGGCGGCGTTCACGTGGGTCCCGAGGATGGCCTCCACGGCGAACCACTCCTGGGTCCGCGGCCGCCAGTGGGCCGGCGCCGCCAGCGAGGCGGCCATGGCCTTGAAGAACGCGAACTGCTTGTTCATCTCCGGGTCCTCGAGCACCGACTTGCGGAACGGAATGCCCCCGCCCTGCGCGTAGGGCTTCTGGACCGCGGCGCTGGTGGCCCAGAGGATGAACTCGTAGGCCCACCGTTTGTTCTTGGACCCCTGCGGGATGCCCAGCAGCCAGTTGCCGATCAGCGGGCCGTGGATGTTCCCCGGGCCCCGGGGGGCCAGGGTGTACCCCATCTTGCCCACGACCTTGGAGACCGAGGGGTTCTCCACGATGTCGGTGATCTCCGCGGGCCAGATGAACCCCTGCGCGGCCCGGCCGACCGCGACCTCCCGGGCGCGCTCGGCGGCGTCGTAGTTCTCCACCCCGGGCGGCGCGTACTGCTTGAGGTCCTTGGTGAAGAACTTCAGGGCCGCCACGGCCTCCTTCGAGTTAAGCACCACCTTCCACGTGTCGTCGAAGATGCGGCCGCCGAAGGACAGCAGCACCGGCGTGAACTCCGAGATGACCGGGTTCCCTTTGGCGCCGCGGATGACGAACCCGTACATGGGCGCAGCGGGATTGTGCACCTTCTTGGCGTTGGCCAGCACGTCGTCCCAGGTCTTGGGCTCGGAGACCAGGTCCTTCCGGTACATGAAGAACTCGACGTTGCCGACCAGGGTAATGGCGTAGAGCTGGCGCGCCTTGCCCCGCTCGCCGGGCGGCACCGGCCCCCGCGGCGGCGGCCAGGTTCCCAGGTCGTAGACCACCGGGAAGATGTCGGGGTCGCGCTTGTAGCCGAACTCTTTGTCCAGCGGCGTCAACCAGCCTTCCGCGCCGAACTTGGGCATCCAGGGATCGTCGGCGATCAGCAGGTCGTAGGTCGCGGCCTTGGCCTGAAAGGTGGTTACGAGCTTCTCATAGAGGGTGTGGTAGGGAAACTCGACGAGGTCGACCTTGACCCCCTTCTCCTTCTCCCACATGGGCAGGATCGCCTTGAGCCCCTTGGTCTCACCGCCCGCCACCACCGCCATGGTGAGCTTGGCAGGCTTCGGTGGCAGACCCTGCGCGCCGAGCGGTCCCCCGCTGGCGGCCAGCGTCAGGACAACCAGGAACACCACGGCTGTGATCCTCACGGTCTCCCCCCTCCCTGCATGTGATAGTGCCCTGTGGTCTGGATGCGCTCTCACCTCCTCCCGCCATCCCCGCCCGCGGCGGCGCTACGATCGGACCATGATCTTCCCGTCCTCCCGCCGGGTGGCCTTCTGCACGGCCTCGACGCCGCGGTCCAGCGGGAAGCGGCTGGTGATGATCTGGGTCATGTCGATGCGGCGGGCGGCCATGAGCCGGATCACGCTGGGAAAGTTCCCGTAGCCCGAGTGGCCCTGGGCCCCGAAGACCTGCGCCGCGTGGGTCTGGAAGTGCTCCAGGTACATGGGCACGCGGTCGGACGCCCGACCGATCACGACGATCTTGCCGCCGACGGCCAGCGTCTCTTCCATCTCGGGAATCGTCTTCGGTGGGGCGCCCGCGGCCTCCACATGCATGTCGGCGCCTTCCCCGCGGGTCGCTTCCAGGATCACGTCCCGCGGGCGCAGCCCCTGGCGCTCCAGCTCCACCGGGTTGTAGACGAGATCGGCGCCCATCTTTCTGGCCAGGTCCTGGCGCACCGGCGAGACCTCGAAGGCGATGACGCGGCTCGCGCCCGCAGCGCGCGCCAGCGCGATGGCCGCGAACCCGATGGGTCCGGTGCCGAAGACCGTGACGTACCCGCCGGGCCGAAATCCCCCGGCGCGGCTGAACATGGCGTTGTAGGAGACGCTGGTGGGCTCGCACAGGGCGCCGGCCTCGTACGCCCGATCGACGTCGCCGTAGACTTCGGCCAGTTCGTTGATCTTCCAGCAGTACTTGGCGCCGATGACGATGGACTCGGCCTGCGCGCCGTGGATGGTGAAGCCGATCTCCTCGAGGCGCAGGCACTGGTTGGGGTACCCGTTGCGGCACGGCGTGCACTCGCCGCACCAGATCATCTCTTCGGCGGTCACCATGTCGCCGACCCGGAGGTCGCGCACCTCTCGGCCGACCTCGACGACCTCGCCGGAGAACTCGTGGCCGATGATCACCGGGAACTTCGTGAGCCCCGGATAGAGCATGTAGCCCTCCGCATCGGTCTCATAGAAGTGGACGTCCGACCCGCAGATGCCGCAGGCGCGCGGCCGCAGCCGGACGTCCCGGGGGCCCACCGGCGCTTCCGGCACGTCCCGCAGGTGCAGGCGGGGGTGCCTCCAGACGCTGCTGCCGGTCACGGCCTTGCCGGTGGTGCGCTCGAACTCCGTGAGGGTGTATCCCTCGCGGGGCTTCCAGTCGGCCTCCAGCACCAGGCCTTTCATCTGGCTCCCTCCTCGCTTCGCGCCCGCATGGAGCGCTGCGTCCCTCTCCTCCTCCTTCAGGATACGGGGTGGCGCCGTCTTCCTGCACCTGCCGTGACCCTGCCGACGGGCGCGCGCCCCCTCGACGCCCCGCAGGAGTCGCGGACGATCAACCGGGGCTCCAGGACCAGGCGGCGTGGCGTGCGGTCGGCGCCGCCGAGCAGTTCCAGCATGCGTTCCATGGCCAGACAGCCCATGCGGTACTTGGGCTGGGCGACCGTGGTGAGCCGCGGGTCGACCAGCGACGCGAAGGTAATATCGTCGAAGCCCACGACCGCCACATCGTCGGGCAGCCGACGCCCCCACCGGCGCAGTTCCCGCATGGCGCCGATGGCCATGAGATCGTTGGCGGCCACGACCGCCGTGAAGGCCGCCCCGCGGCGGAGCAGCGCGGCCACCACGGCCGCCCCGCCGTCGGCGTGGAAGTCCCCGTGTCCGATCCGCGCCGGATCCACCGGGATGCCGACGGCCTGCAGCGCGTCACAGTAGCCGGCCAGCCGCTCCCGGGCCACCGGCAGGGTGGCGGGGCCGCCGATGAACGCGATCCGCCGGTGCCCCAGGCGCAGCAGGTGCTCGGTCGCCTCCCGCGCGCCCCGGCGGTTGTCCACCAGCACCGCGTCCATCTCGACCCCATCGGGCGCCCGCGCCACCAGGACCACGGGCACGCCCTGGCGGCGCAGCATTCTCAGATGGCCCGTGTTGGCGCCCACGGTGGCGAAGATCAGACCGTCGACCATCCGCTTGCGCAGCACGCCCAGGTAGGTGCGCTCCTTGGCGAGGTCCTCGTAGGTGTTGCACAGCAGCACCGCCAGCCCTGCCCGGCTGGCCACATCCTCGATGCCGCGGGCGATCGCCGGGAAGAACGGGTTGCTGATGTCCGGGACGATCAGGCCGATGGTGCCGGTGACGCGCTTCTTCAGGCCCCGCGCCACCAGATTCGGGTGGTAGCCCAGGCGCGCCACCGCGGCCAGGACCCGGTGGCGGGTGGGATCGCTGACCCGGTGGGCGCTCCCGCTGACGACGCGCGACACCGTCGCGACGGAGACGCCTGCCGCCCTGGCCACTTCACGGATCGTCGCGGTCACCGCTTGCCCTCCCCCCGCACCGACACGAGCGGGAGACCGACACAGGCAGGATGGAAAACGTTTACCATTCCGGGGGTTCGTCGCGCCCGGCGGCTCCTCCTGCCGCAACCCTTCCCCGGCGCCCCGGCCGTCCCATACAATCAGGGAGACGACAGCGCCGCGGAGGCGTTCCGGTGAGGGAACTGACGGTCCGCCCGTCCGATTACTTCCAGCTCGAGGACGTGTTGACGGAAGACGAGCGGCTCGTGCGCGACACCGTGCGCCGGTTCGTGGACCGCGAGGTCCTCCCGCACATCGGCGGGTGGTGGCTGCGCGGCGAGTTCCCGCGCCATCTGGTTCCCCGACTCGGCGAACTGGGCGTGCTGGGACCCACCCTCCCGACCGACTACGGCGCCGCCGGGGTCAACCACATCACCTACGGCCTCATCATGCAGGAACTGGAGCGCGGCGACTCCGGCCTGCGGTCCTTCGCCTCGGTGCAGGGCGCGCTGGTCATGTACCCCATCTACACGTTCGGGAGCGAAGAGCAGCGCCGCCGCTGGCTGCCTCGGCTCGCCCGCGGCGAGGCGGTGGGCTGCTTCGGCCTGACCGAGCACGGCGCCGGGTCGGACCCGGCGGCGATGCAGACGCGGGCCCGCCGCCGCCCTGGCGGGTGGGAACTGTCGGGCAGCAAGATGTGGATCACCAACGGCTCGCTGGCGGACGTGGCCGTCGTCTGGGCCTTGGACTATTTAGGGGAGATCCGCGGCTTCCTGGTCGAGCGCGGGGCACCGGGGTTCGCCGCCCACGAAGTGAAGACGAAGGCCAGCATGCGCGCGTCGGATACCTCCGAACTCGTCCTCGACGGCGTCCGCGTTTCAGAGGACGCCGCGCTGCCCGACGCCAAGGGGTTGCGGGCGCCGCTGGCCTGCCTGACCCAGGCGCGCTATGGGATCGCATGGGGCGCCGTCGGCGCGGCGATGGCGTGCTTCGAGGAGGCGCTGGCCTACGCTAAGGCGCGCATCGCCTTCGGCAGGCCCATCGCCGCCACACAGATCATCCAGGAGCGCCTGGTCGACATGCTCACCGAGCTCACCAAGGCGCAACTGGTGGCCTACCGGCTGGGGCAGCTCAAGGACCAGGGGCGGATGCGATACACCCAGGTGTCCCTGGCGAAGCGCAACAACGTGCGGGCGGCGCTGGAGGTCGCGCGCGCCGCGCGCAGCATCCTGGGCGCGTCGGGGATCACCCTGGAGTACCACGCGATGCGCCACGCGGCGAATCTCGAGTCGGTGGACACCTACGAGGGGACCTACGACATCCACACGCTGATCCTGGGCCGGGATCTGACGGGCCTGGATGCGTTCGGCTAGACATTCCGGCGGGGCCCCGGGAACGCAACGAGACGGCGGGGATCCCCGCCGTCTCGTTGGGGCAAGCGCAGGGCGGCTACTTGCCCTTCTTCTTCGCGGCCTTCTTTGCCTTCTTCGCCACCGTCCTCGCCTCCTTCTCCTGGAAGATGGACGGCAGGAGCGTGCCGTCACATACCCGTTCGCTACTACATATGGATATTCCTTCTTGTTCGGACACAAATTCTTGATGTGGTGGCTGATCGTCTCGGTCGTCCTCGGGAGCTCCGGGATCTCGGCGGTTGCCCAGGAACGTCCGGCCGACGTGCGTGGCCACTGGGCCGGAGGGCGCATCGGGGAATTGATCGAGCGCGGGATCATCGCGGTGGACGCCGACGGCCTCTTCCGACCCGATGAGGCCGTCTCGCGCGGACAGTTCGTCCAGTGGCTGGTCGCCGCCCGCGGGCTCCCCCAGGTGCGCCAGGCGGTCCCGCCCTTCGCCGATCTCCCTGCGGGCTCCGGGCACGCGCCCGCGGTGGAGACGGCCGTCGCGTTCGGCATCGTGCCGCCCGGCGGGGTGTTCCGGCCCGGAGCACCGCTGCTGCGCGGGGAAGCGTTCGGGTGGCTCGTCCGCGCCATGGGACACACCTTCGAGGCCGCCTACATGACCAACGCGGCTCTGCCCTTCCAGGATGTCGACGGCCTGCCTCCGTTGGTGCGCGGGGCGATCGCGGTGGTGGCGCTGGCCAGACCGCCGATCCTTCGCGAACCGCCGTCTGCGCGCGTGCGGCCTTTCGCACCCATGACGCGCGCCGAAGCGGCCAATCTCCTCTGGGGGTACCTCCAGACGGTCGAGCAGGGCACCTCGCTGACCTTCACGGTCCCGGTGGGCCCGGGGGTCACGCTCATCCTCGAGAAGCGCGGCGTGCTGCAGGTCCTGCCGGTCTGGCGGGTGCAGGTCGGGGCTTTCGGGGACGAGGATCGAGCGCGTCGGCTAGCCGACAGCCTGCGGGCGCGAGGCCTGCCGGTGACCACAGAGCAGGTCGACGACCTGTTCAAAGTGCGCGTGGGAAACTTCACGACCCGCGACGAGGCAGCGGCCTTCGAGCGGCGGATGGCCGACGAAGGCCTGTCCACCTGGGTCATCCTGACGGTGCGCGACTACGAAGCGCTGGGCGGACCGTTCTGGACCGGGACCCTGGTGGTGGAGCCGGCCAGCGGCGTGCGCCTGCGCCCCGCGCTGGCCCGCGAGACCACCATCGGGCGGGGGCGCACCAGTGAGGCCGCGCGCCGGGCCGGCGCTCAGGCCGCGGTCAACGGGGGGTTCTTCTCGGGCGCGGGCGATCCCCTGGGCTGCCTGGTCATCGACGGCGAAGTGCTCAGCGAACCGGTCGCCGGACGGACCTGCGCCGGCCTGACCGACGACGGACAGGTGCTCTTCGATGTGCTCAGGTTCGATGCCCAGGCCGCCGGCGATGCGGGGACGGTGGCCATCGACGGCGTCAACCGCGAGCGCGGGCCCAACGAGATCATCCTCTACCGTCCTGCCCACGGCCCGACCACGCGGACCAACGCCTTTGGGGCCGAGGTGATCGTCTCGGGGGGCGCGGTCGCGCAGATCGTCGACGGACGCGGCAACAGCCCGATCCCGCCCGGCGGGTACGTGCTGTCCGGACACGGCCGCGGCCGGGGAGCCCTGCTGGCCGCCTTCAAACCGGGCGACCGCGTGGCCCTGCGGATGCGCCTGGTCCCGTCGTCCGAGGATCCCCGGTGGGCGCACGTCCGGCACATCTTCGGCGGCGGTCCGCGCCTGCTGACCGACGGGCAGTTCGTCGGCGGCGAAGGCTTCCGGCCGTGGTTTGTGGAGCGACGCCATCCGCGCACCGCGATCGGCCGCCTGGACGACGGGCGGATCATCCTGGTCGTCGTCGGCGGCCGGCAGCCCTACCACAGCCTGGGCATGACGCTGCTCGAACTGGCGGTGCTGATGCGCCAGCTGGGGGCCACCGACGCCCTGAACCTGGACGGCGGCGGTTCGTCCACGCTGGTCGTGCGGGGCGTCGTGGTGAACCTGCCGTCGGACGAGACGGGCGAGCGGCCGGTCAGCGATGTGCTGCTGGTGATGCCCCCGGGGGTCGGCCACCGCTAGTCGGGAGCGATGGTTGCCTGGCGGTCTTCAGGGCTGCCACCCATCCTGCGCACGGATCGGATCGGCGAGGAGGAGGGCCTCCGGCTGCGGGGGGAAAGTGCTCTCGGACCGCGTGCTGGCACGGCGGTTGGGCGCGCCGTGAGGAGGGTGGAACCCGCAGGACGGCTGATCAGGCGCTCATGACCTCCAGATCCCCTGGCCGATCCACGTCGGCGGCCATGGGTTCGGGGAGGGCGATGGCGACCCCTTCCTGCGGATACGCCTCGATCACGCTGCGCGCCCCGCGGTCGCCCTCGAGCGTCAACAGCTCCAGGAACAGGGCACGGTCGAAGTAGACGGGGGGCCCCACCGTCCCGTGATAGGCCGACGCCACAATCCGGCGCCGCTCGGTGATCGCGGTCTCGATGAGGCGGTCGATCACCTCGGCGTCAACCAGCGGCTGATCGGCCAGCAGGATGACGACGCCGGCCGCCTCGGGCGAGACCGCTTCGACGCCGGTGCGGATCGAGGACCCCATGCCCTCCGCGGGATCGGGGTTCACCACGAGGCGCACGTCGAGCCCGTCCAGCAGCGGCCGGTAGACGTCCGCGTGCGCGCCCAGCACGACGATGACTTCCCGGCAACGTGAGGCCAGCGCGGCCTGGGCGGCGCGGCGAATCATCGGCGTGCCCCGGACGGGGATCGCCAGCTTCGGCCGGCCCATGCGGACGCTGGCGCCCGCGGCCAGCACGACCGCTGCGACGAAGGGTTGTGGCGGTGGTGCCTCGGTCATGCCCGGCGCAGGGCCGGGGCATCCTGGGACGGCCTGTGGATGGGACCGCGGCGGTTGCGCAGGAAGCCGCCCTCGCGGCCGCGGGCGACCGCCAGGATCTCCGCCAGCGCCGCCAGCGCGATCTCGTCGGGCGTCTCGCTGCCGATGTCCAGCCCCACCGGCCCGAAGATCTGCGCGCGCCGCTGCTCGTCGATCGCGAGGCCCTCGGCCTCCAGTTCCCGCAGGATCTTCTCGGTGCGTGCCCGCGGGCCGAGCACACCGAGGTAGGCGGCCGGCGTGGGCAGGAAGGCGCGCAACAGGTCGCGGTCGTGCAGGTAGTTGTGGGTCATGATCAGCACGTAGGTGTGCCGGTCGGTGGGGACGGCGCGGCCGGCGTCGGGGAAGTCGGTCCTGACGAACCCGCTGGCGCCGGGAAACCGCTCCGGCGTCAGGAACGCCTCGCGCCGGTCCACGACCAGCACGCGCCAGCCGAGCTGCGCGGCAAAGCGGACGACCGGGATGGCATCGTGCCCCGCCCCGCAGACGACCAGCCGCTGGGGCGGGTGCAGGATCTCCACGAACAGGCGCAGCGGGCCGGCGGCGCTCTCGATCCGATGGGTCTGCGAGCGGAGGTCGCGCATGGCCTGCTGCGCGAGCCGGCCGACGGCCGCCTCAAGGGCAGCCTCCCCGAGGCGCCCGGCCACGCGGCCGTCGGGCCAGATGGCCAGGCGCCGGCCCGCCGGAACCTCGGGCGCGCCCTCGACGACGGTAGCCACGACCACCGCGGCCTCATCGTCCAGCGCGGCACGCGCGGCCTGCCACAGCGGGTCGTCGAGGGTGGTGGGTTCGACGAACACCTCGATGGCGCCGTTGCAGCCCAGGCCCAGGCCCCAGACTGCGTCGTCATCGGCCGTGAGGTCGTAGGTGGTCAGGCGGGGCGTGCCCTGCTCCAGCACCTCTGCGGCCACCACGGCCACGTCGCCTTCCAGGCAGCCGCCGCTGATGTTCCCGGTCTGCCGGCCGGACTGCGTGATCAACAGCCTAGCCCCCTCACGCCGGTAGGTGGATCCCCGGACGCCGACAACGGTGGCCAGGGCCACCGGCTCCCCGGCGGCGGAGGCTCGGGCCAGGGCATCAAGGATGTCAGCCAGTTCCTTCACGGTCCAGGCATCTCCCGTGCCAGACGGCGTCTACCTCCGCGCCAGATAGCGCTCGAGCTGCCGCAGGCTCTCCAGGTTGTGGGCGGGGGCGAAGATGTCCACAAAGGGGAGCGCCACCCGCATTCCCTGACAGATCGGCTCGTAGCCCGGGCTGGCCAGCAGCGGGTTCAGCCAGATCACCCGCGCGGCCCGCCGCCGCAACTCGGCCATGGCGGCCTCCAGCAGGTCGATCTCTCCGGTATCCCAGCCGTCGCTGATGATGATGACGACGGTGCGCCCGTCAAGGACCTTCCCCCCGTACTCGTCCAGGAATCGTCGCAGGCTCCGCCCGATCTTGGTCCCGCCCGACCAGTCCGGGACGTGACGCGCCACGTCGTCGAGCGCCGCATGGATGTCGTCGCGGGCCAGCGACCCGGTGATGCGGCTCAGGCCGGTACTGAAGACGAACGTCTCGACCCGACCGACGGCATGCTGGAGCGCGTAGATGAACTGGATCAGGAAGCGGCTGTAGAGGTCCATCGAGCCGCTCACGTCGCAGAGCAGGACGACGCGCGTCTTGGTCAGTCTGCGCTCGCGGCGCACGATCTCCATGACCTCGCCGCCGCGGCGCAGGCTCGCTCGCATCGTGCGCCGGAGGTCGACCAGGTGGCCGCGCCGGGCGGTGCGGGTGCGGCGCGACAGGCGGGTCGCCACCCGGCGCGCGATGGCACACACCACCGCCGTGATCTCCTCCAGTTCGTCGGCCGAAAACGTGCTGAAGTCCTTGCGCGTCACCACCTCGACGGGGCTGTAGGCCGGCACCTCCTCCCCGCCTTCGGCATCGGCGTCCTCCTGCTGCCACTCGAGGACCACGCGCTCCAGGGCCTGGTGGCCGTCGGGCGAGAGGCCGGTGGCGTCCAGCCCGCCGGACGGCCGGCGCTGCTCGTCCGCCGCGCCCCAGAACTCCCAGAAGGCCGCGTCGAAGATGCGCTGAGCCTCGGGGCCGCTGGCCAGCACCGCCCGCAGGGCCAGGTAGGCCTCGCGGCGATCAGAGAGATCGACGGCACGCAGCGCCCGCAGCGCGTCGGCAGCCTCCTGAGCGCCCACCTGCAGGCCGCGCCGGCGCAACAGCCGGCAGAACCCCACCACGTTGGCGGCCAGGTCGCCGTGGCGCGCCCGGCCGACCCCCGGGCCGTCTACCGCCGCGCCTGCAGGCGCTCTGCGATCTGTGCCACGAGCTGCTGGCTCCATGGCCGCCCTTCCCGCTCCAGCATGCCAAGGCCGTCCAGGATCTGATCCAGCCACTTGACCCGCACCGCGGCCGCATCGTCCTGATGCTTGAAGAGCACGCCCAGCGTCTCCTCGACCGCCTCGCGGTCCAGATGATCCCGGTGCAGCGCGATCAGCGCCGCGCTCCAGTCCAGGGTCTCGGCCACCCCCGGCGTCTTCTCCAGCCGCAGCCGCCGGATCATCTGCATGACGGCACCGATCTGCTCGGCCAGGTGTCCGTTGACGTCTGGGACCTTGCGCCGGACGATTTCGAGTTCCTTCTCAAAGGACGGATAGTCGATCCACAGATACAGGCAGCGGCGGCGGAGGGCGTCCCCCAGTTCCCGGGTGCGGTTGCTGGTCAGCACCACGTAGGGGGTCGACGTGGCCGCAATCGTCCCAATCTCGGGGATGGACACCTGGAAGTCCGACAACACCTCCAGCAGGAACGCCTCAAACTCCTCGTCGGCCCGGTCGATCTCGTCCACCAGCAGGACCGGCGCCCGATCCCGCGTGATGGCATCCAGCAGCGGGCGCTTGAGCAGGAAGGGCTCGCTGAAGATCTCGGCTTCCCGCTCGGCGACCGGCCGGTCGCTGCCCTCCGACAGCCGGATGTGCAGGAGTTGTTTCTGGTAGTTCCACTCGTACAGCGCGGTGGTGGCGTCCAGCCCTTCGTAGCACTGCAGCCGGATCAGGTCGGTCTCCAGCGCCCGGGCCATCACCTTGGCCACCTCGGTCTTGCCGACGCCCGCGGCGCCCTCGATCAACAGCGGCTTGCGCAGCGCGATTGAAAGGTAGACGGCCGTCGCGATCGTCCGGTCGGCGATGTAGCCCTGCGCGGCCAGGAGGTCCTGGATACGGCGAATCTCCGGATGCATCCCTCACTCCACTCGACCCGTCGAAGCGCGAAGGGATGGCCACGCCATCCCCTCGTGCCTACTCTCATCTTACCCCATGCCCGCGGGCCGGCCAAGTCCGATCACCCGCGACCCCGCCGTGCCGCCCGAGAGGCCGCGGCTCACCCTTCCAGTTGAGCCTTCAGGCACGCGAACAGCTCGCCGGCCTTCTTCTCGACGGTGCTGCGGAGCACTCTGGCGCCGACGCTGGCAATCGTCCCGCTGACCACCACGTCGGCCGTCCAGTCCAGGCGCGTCGCGCCTCCCTCTCCGTCGGCCAGGCCGATGGTGCTCCGGACATCCACGGCGCTCCCCAGTCCTCCTCCACGGCCTGTGAGCACCGCGCGGACAGGGGGGTGCAGATCCGCCATGGCCACGTCGAAGGCGAAGTCCCCCTTGATGAACCCCACGCCGACCCGGACGGTCGCCTTGAACGTGCCCTCCTCCAGCACCTCGAGCCGCTGCACATCGGGCAGGCACCGGGCGACGGCCCGGGGGTCTGTCAGGAACGCCCAGACCCTGTCCCGGGGAGCGTGGATCGCCAGGCTTCCCTGGAAGTGCAGAGCCACGCTACGGCCCGGCCGTCACATATCGCGCCGGCCCCCGCTCAAAGGTGTGCCGGCAATGGTCGCTGCAGAAGTAGAACCTGACACCCTCATGCTCGACGGTATACCTCGCCCTCGCGATCACCACGGTCATCCCGCAGATCGGATCGGTGGCCACGGCCTCCCGGGAGACTTCCGTGGCGGGTCGCGTCCGGGACCGGCGGACCTGGATGATCTCGGCCATGATGCTCACGGCGATCTCTTCGGGGGTGACGGCCCCGATGTCCAGCCCCGCCGGCACCTTGACCCGATGCACGCCTTCGGCCCCTGCCCCGCGGCCCCTCAAGTGTGCAAACACCGCCTCCGCGCGCTTCCGGCTGGCGACCAGGCCGATATACGCGGCCCCGGTGTCCACCAGGGCCTCCAGCGCCTCCTCGTCGTCGGCGCCCATGGTCGCGACGACCGCGTATGTGTCCGGCGTGACCGTACTCCGGAGCCGATCCAGCGGTAGCCGATGATCGGCCTCCGGATCGTGGGTCGGCTCCCGGCGCGTGGTCTCCAGGCCGGCCTCGGCTGTCACCACCGCAAACCCCGCCAGACGTCCCAGATGGGCCAGGGCTCGGACCAGCGGGGTCTCTCCGACGAGCAGCAGCCGGGGCGGGGGCAACACGGGCTCGATGTAGATCTCCAGGCTGCCGCCGCTGTGGCAGGTCATCGTGTGGTGGATCACGCCGTCCTGCTCGGGGAGGTCGGTGGCGCCCGGTGACAGGCGGACCAACCGGGGGGCGCCCTCGCGGAGCAGCCGGAGGCCCTCGGTGACGACGATGGGGTGGGCGCAACTGCCTCCCACCCACCCCTCCAGCGTCCCGTCGGCCCGGACGATGGCCTTCATGCCCGGCCGCGCCGACGCCGGCCGCTCCACCCGCACCACGGTGGCCAGGGCAAACGGCTCTCCCCTCGCCTGCAACTCCTGTGCCCGCGCCAGCAGGTCGTCCACCGGGACCGTCCTATTCCGTCACGCCGCGCTCGCGCAGCACCTTCCACACCTTCCAGGGCGTGATGGGGATGTCGATGTGCCGCACCCCCAGGTGCCAGAGGGCATCGATGACCGCGTTGGCGATGGCGGCCGGCGCGCCCACCGTGGCCGACTCCCCGACGCCCTTCGCCCCCAGAGGGTGATGCGGGGACGGCGTCGTCGTCTTGTCGGTCTCCCAGCGCGGCGTCTCCACCGCTGTGGGCACCAGGTAGTCCATGAAACTGCCGCCCCGGATGTTGCCGTCCTCGTCGTAGGTGATCTCTTCGTAGAGGGCCGGGGCCAGCCCCATGGTAAGCCCGCCGTGGATCTGTCCTTCGACGATCATCGGGTTGATGATGTTGCCGCAGTCGTCCACGGCGACGAACCGTCGGATCTTCACCTCGCCGGTCCCCTTGTCGATGTCCACTGCGCAGATGTAGCTGCCGAACGGAAAGGTCATGTTCGGCGGGTCGTAGTAGGCGACCGCCTCGAGTCCGGCCTCCAGGCCCGGCGGGTGGTTGGTATAGGCGGCGAAGGCGATCTCCTGGATGGTCTTGGCCCGGTCCGGCGACCCCTTCACGTAGAACTTCCCCCGTTCCCAGGCCAGGTCGTCCTCATGGGCCTCCAGCAGGTGCGCCGCGATCTTCCTGGCCTTGTCCCGGATCTTCCGGGCCGCCATGGCGCCGGCGGCGCCGGCGGTGGGCGTGCTGCGGCTGGCGTAGGTGCCCAGCCCGTAGGGCGCGGTGTCGGTGTCGCCTTCTTCTACGACGATGTCGTCCTCAGGGATCCCGAGTTCGTGGGCGATGATCTGGGCGTAGGTCGTCTCGTGGCCCTGGCCCTGGGACTTGGTGCCGAACCGCGCGACGACCTTGCCGGTGGGGTGGATGCGGATCTCGGCGCTGTCGAACATCTTGAGCCCCAGAATGTCGAAGGTGTGCGAGGGGCCCGCCCCCACGATCTCCGTGAAGCTGGAGATGCCGATCCCCATGAGGTCCCCGCGCGCGCGCTTCTCCGCCTGCTCCCGGCGGAGATCGGCATACCCGATCTTCTCCATGGCCTTCCGGAGTGCCGCGTGGTAGTTGCCGCTGTCGTAGGTCCACCCCAGGGGCGACCGGTACGGGAACGCCTCGGGGCGGATGAAGTTCCTCAGGCGGAACTCTGCCGGGTCCATCCCGAGTTCGTGCGCCATGATGTCCGCCATCCGCTCGATCATGTACGACGCCTCGGTGACCCGGAACGAACAGCGGTAGGCGATGCCCCCCGGCGGTTTGTTGGTGTAGACCCCGTCCACCTCGGCGAAGGCGGCCTTGAAGTCGTAGGAGCCGGTACAGATGGAGAACAGGCCGGCCGGGAACTTGGAGGGGTTCGCCGCGGCGTCGAACGCTCCATGGTCGGCGATGGTCTTCACGCGGAGGGCCGTCAGCGTTCCGTCCCGCTGGGCCGCCAGTTCGGCGGTGATGTGGTAGTCGCGGGCGAAGGAGTCCGCCTGGATGTTCTCCATGCGGTCCTCGATCCACTTCACCGGCTTGCCGGTCAGCACCGAGGCCGCCACGGCCAGGACGTAGCCGGGGTAGACCGGGACCTTTCCGCCGAAGCCGCCGCCGATGTCCGGGGCGATGACCCGGATCTTGTGCTCGGCCAGGCCTAGGTGGCCGGCCACGAGCGCGACGACGGTCCGGATGGCGTGCGGGGCCTGGGTGGTCATCCACAGGGTGAGTTTCCCCGCCACGGGGTCCCACTGGGCGACGCACCCGCACGTCTCGATGGACGAGACGTGAATGCGCGGGATGTAGAGGTCCTGCTTGACCGTGATCTCGGCCTCCCGGAAGGCCCGGTCGGTCGCGGCCCGGTCCCCGACCTCCCAGTGCCAGATGTGGTTGGTCTTCTGCTCCCGGTCCTGCCGCAGGATGGGGGCGTCGGGTTCCAGCGCCTTCCTGGGATCGACGACCACCGGCAGCGGCTCGTACTCCACCTCCACCGCCGCGACGCCATCGGCGGCGATGTACCGATCCGCAGCCAGCACGGCGGCGACCTCCTGCGACTGGTAGAGCACGGTGTCGATCGGGAGGACCATCTGGCGGTCGGACATCAGCGTCGGCATCCAGGCCAGGCCGTACTTGTCCAGATCCCTGCCGGTGATCACCGCTAGCACGCCGGGGATGGCCAGGGCGCCCTCGGCGTGGATCGCCTTGATCCTGGCGTGCGCGTAGGGGCTGCGCACGATGTCCAGGTAGAGCATGCCCGGAAGCTTGATGTCGTCGATGTACGTGCCCTTGCCGCGAATGAACCGCGCGTCCTCCTTGCGCTTGACCGCGTGTCCCATGCCGTGCGCCTGCGTGGCCATGGCGATCACCTCCCCGCCCCGGCGGGTGCCGGCGCGCTGCGCAGCTTGTCGGCGGCGTCCTTGATCGCCTCGACGATGTTCACGTACCCGGTGCACCGGCAGAGATTGCCCGAGATCGCCCAGCGGATCTCCGCCTCGGTCGGGTTGGGGTTCCGCTGGAGGAGGGCGTAGGCGGTCATCATCATCCCCGGCGTGCAGAACCCGCACTGGAGGCCGTGCTTCTCGTGGAACCCTTCCTGGATCGGATGGAGCTGGCCGTCTGCGGCCAGGCCCTCCACGGTCATGAGGTCCCGCCCGTCGGCCTGGACGGCGAAGATCGTACAGGACTTCACCGGTCGACCGTCCATGAGCACGGTGCAGGCCCCGCAGTTGGTCGTGTCGCACCCGATGTGGGTGCCCGTGAGCCCCAGCACCTCCCGGAGGAAGTGGACGAGCAGCAGCCGCGGTTCCACCTCGGCCTGGTGGGCCGTGCCGTT
>JAVKID010000006.1:0-52413 GCA_031459655.1 Candidatus Fervidifonticultor octavus
AGGTCCACCAGGATCGGGCCGTAGGGTTCCTTGAGGGTGAGGACCACGGTGTGCGGGTCCGGCGCGCCGAGCGAGCGGACCACCGAGAACAGGGCGCGCCCGCGCGTCGCGAGCCGTCCCCAGCGGGTCAGCGAGGCCACCACATCGTCACTGGTCAGTTCGCGGCCGTGGTGGAAGCGGACGCCGCGGCGCAAGGTGAAGGTGTAGGTGAGCCGGTCCGGGCTCACCTTCCAGGTGTCGACCAGCATGGGACGGGGCTCGAACGTGCTGGTGAGCGCGAACAGGCCTTCATAGACGTGGAGCATGATGTCCCCGACGATGACGGCGGTCGTCAGGTGCAGGTCGAGGGTCGGGGGCTCCCCGATGTGCGCCATGCGGAAGACCCCGCCGCGGCGGGGCTGGGCTTCCCCCGAGGCCATCGGGATCGCCGCCAGGACCACGGCGAGCAGGCCCGCAGAAAGGCAGCGCCCCGCGCGTCCCATCACGATCTCCTTTCAGAATCTCTCTCGAGACCTCTGCTGGATTCGCCCGTCACGCCGGCATGCGGTGGGAGGCGGACCCCTGCCCGTTCAGGCCGGCTTGGGCCGCTAGGCGCTCGGCCGTGGCCGCCCCGTGGTTGATGGCGCGGACCCCGCCGTCGGGGCCGATCACCACCGTGCTGGGCACGGTGAGGATCCCGAAGCGCTCGACGAGAGCCTCGTATGCCAGCGCATCCACGTCCCGCACCACGACGCGCCCGGGGTACTGCCGGGCCAGGGCGTCGAGGGCGGGGCGCTGGATCATCTTGCAGGGCGCGCAGTCGGGAGCCGAGAACGACAGGATCAGCGCGCCGGCCTGCGCCGCGCCGAAGGTCTCGACCACGTCCTGGGCACGGGCGCGCATGACGCGCCGCCGCCGCCACTTGAGCCACAGCCATACCACCCCCACCGCGGCCAGCACGATCACGAGGGCTGCGACCGGCGCGCTCATGGCGGGCCCCTACGCCCCCTCGGGACGGCGGGGGAGCCACCCGCGCCGGGAGAGCTGGTAGTACACGAAGCACCCCGCGCAGAACCCGGCCGTCACGTTGAGCAGCGCGAGGACCGCCACCAGACCGGCCAGCACCCAGCCGAGCGTGGATGCGCCGACGAAGAGCGCCAGGGTGGAGGCCGCCAGGACCGCCGCGCCGACCCCCTGCGCGAAGCGGTGGGGCGCCGGGTCGTCGGGGATGATGCGCGGCCGGGCCAGGCGCAACGGCACCGCCACGCGATGATAGAGCAGCCTGAACAGGCTCCGCGTCGGTGAGGCCGCGCTGGTGGCCAGCGCCGCGGTCAGGAACGCAATCAGCCAGGGCGCCTGCAGCGCGCCCGCGACCACGACCCAGACCGCGATGACGAGCTGGGCGAACTTGATGGCCGTCTGATCGACCGTCAATCCCTGCGCCATGATGATGCACTCTCCTCCGTCCTCTCGGCCAGACTGCGCAGAGCCGGTGCGGAGGCTCCTGCCGGGCGCCTGCGATCAGGGTGCGATGAAGGGCGGTGCTACCAGCGGGCGGGCTGGACGATCAGGCGAAGGCGCCAGGCTGCCTCCGCCTTGGACAGATGCACTGTCGCGGGGTGTACGGGCTGTGAGCCCGTCGAGGCCACAGGATGATCTTCATCGTCCTTGTCAAGAACTATGGCAGACGGCCCCGGAGGTGTCAAGGCGTCCTGCCCGATCCCCCGATCCGGTCCGCCGAGGCCCTTGAGGGCGCATGGCTGCCTGCGTTGACGGCCGTCGTGCGGTCCTGTAGTCTGACAGCATGCCAGCGTATGGTCGCACTGCTCCTCGGCCGGTCGGCCGTCCCGTGACTACCTGGGTCATGCCTCCTGGGTCATGAGTCTCACGCAGGTCCTGACGCTGGGGATCTTCGTCGTCACCTATGCGCTCGCCGTCAGCCGGGTCGTCAAGATTGCGTATGTCTCGCTGGCCGCCGCGGCGCTGCTGATCATCACCCGTATCCTGACACCCCACGAGATCGTCACCCAGGCCCTCAAGTGGGACGTGCTGGGCATCTACTGGGGATTCATGATGGTGTCCATCGCCTTCATGGACAGCGGGGTCCCCAAGCTGCTGGCCGAGCGCATCCTCTACCATGCCCACACCGAGAAGCACGCCATCCTGTACCTGGCGGCCGCCACGGCCGGCCTCTCCATCTGGATGGAAAACGTGGGCGTGGTGTTGATGATGGCGCCCATCGCGCTGGAGATCAGCCGGAGGCTGAACTCTTCCCTCTTCCCCTACATGGTCACCGTGGGCATCGCCTCCAACGTCGTGACGACCGTGACCATGGTCGCAGACCCACCGACGATCATCCTGGCCATCGAGACCGGCATGAAGTTCAAGGACTTCTACTGGTTCCTGGGGCGTCCTGGGCTGGGGACCCTGACGGTCGTCGCGGTCGTCGCCGCGCTGCTGACCCTGCTCCTCCAGTTCCGGGGGATGTCCCGGCGCATCGACCTGCCCGAGGACCGAGCGCCGGTGACCTGGGGCGCCACGGTGCTCTTCGTGGTGGCGGTGGCGGTGCTGGCCTTCGGCCACGAGCGGGGGCTGCCGCCGGGGATCGTGGGGGTGGCGGCCGGCGCCATGGCCCTGTGGTTGAACCGCGCGCGGTTCCGCGCCATGTTCGTGGAGTTCGATTGGAATTCGTTTGCCTTCATCATCGGGATCTTCGTCGTGGTACACTCCCTGCGTGCGACGGGGTTGCTGGCGGAGTTCGCGCGCCTGCTCCACGGCGTCGGCCTCCAGAGCCCGGGGGTGGCCATGGCCGGCCTGATCTGGATCGCCGTGGCGGCGTCGTCGTTTGTCGACAACGTCCCGTTCACCGTCCTGATGATCCCGGTCGCCCAGGACCTGGCCCGGCTCCTGGGGATCAGCCCCTGGCCCTTGCTCTACGGCATGCTGGTCGGCACCGGCAGCGGCGGCAACATCACCCCCGTGGGGGCCACCGCCAACGTCTTCGCCTGCGGCTTCCTGGAGAAGCACGGCTACAAGATCCACCTGGGCCAGTACATGAAGATCAGCGTGCCCTTCACCGTGGTGGCCGTGGGCGTCGCGCACATCCTCCTGACCGTCTTCTGGCTGCGCTAACCCTCCCGTCCCACGGGCCCGCCGGGTCTTTGCAGAGCAAGGGGGCAGATCCCGGTCTCACAGATGCGCGTCACATGTCGCTTCTTCCGGCCGCATGGATCGCACCCTCCCCCGCCGCGCCGTCCTGCGCCCGGATCCAGGCCATGGCCTCGGCAATGGCAGCCTCCTGCGCGCCCCGGGAGTCGGCCGGAGGGGGCAGCGCCGGGCCGACCCTCACGACCACCCGGCCCGGTCGAGGCAGGCGGGCGCCCAGCGGGAAGACCCGGCCGGTCCCAATCAGGGCCACCGGAGTGATCGGGGCGCCGGCGCGGGCAGCCAGGAGCGCGGCCCCGCGGCGGGGCGGACGAGGCTGCGGGCTCACCCGGCCTTCGGGGAAGACCCCGACCTTGCGCCCGGCGGTCAACGCCAGCAGCGCCTCGCGGACGGCGTCGGTCTCCACCTCGCCCCGGCGCACCGGAATGCAGCCGTAGGTCCGCATCGCCCAGCCCACCGCCGGCAGGGCCAGGAACTCGCCGGCCGCCAGGAACAGCACCCGGTCCGGCACCGCGGCGGCGATGAAGAGCGGATCCAGGGCGCTGGGATGGTTGGCCACGAGCACGGCGGCGCCCGCAGGATAGCGCTCGAGCCCCTCGACGCGAAAGCTGAAGAGGACGCGGAGCAGGGCGGAGACGACCATGTGCGTGAGTCGGAACAGGAAGGTCTCCCCGGGCCACCGGGAGGGTCGGGGTCGGTATGGCCGGGGGTGCAGGTCTTGACCCGCTGCGCGAGGCACACGGACAGTCCGGGAGCCCAAGAGGACCTACTCGGGGACGATCCTGGCGACCTTCACCGTGTTTTGGACCGCGGTCACCCCGGGCACTCGGCCGGCCACCTCGCTGGCACCCTCGCGCTCCTCCGCCGAGAACACGAGTCCCCCGAGCGTGACGACTCCCCGGTGCGCGATCACCTGAAGATCGGACCGCGCCAGCCGCGCATCCATCTTCAGGGCCTCGGCCACCCGCGCCGCTAGCGCTCGGTCGCGCACCTCCTGGCGCGAGGCCTCGTCGGCCTGAAACTCCGGAGCGTCCAGCAGCCGCTCGATGAGGCCGCAGCCCTCCTCGACGGTGATCCGCTCGGTGTTGATGACGAGATCGTACAGGTCGCTGTCCTCCCACTCCACGTCGAAGAACTGCCGCAGGCGGGCCCGCACCCCCGCATCATACCGCTGGGCCAGCGCCTGGGCCTCGACGCGCGGGATGCGCAGGCGCTCCACCAGCCGCCCGACCCGCACGTCCAGCGGCGCGCAGACGCGCACCCGCACCGCGTGGCGGACGCCCCGCAGCAGCATGGTGGACCATCGGCCCAGGAGGACCACGTGGTCTTCCGCCGCGAACGCCAGGACCGCCGCGGCCACGTGGAGGTAGTTCCGGCGGCCCGGTTCGCTGAGCCGCTCCCACAACCCCACAGGGGCCTCCACCGACTCGAGCAGCTGCTGCTCGCTGACCTCTCCGAACCGGGCCGCCTCGGCCAGGATCTCGCGCCGCACGTAGCGGTAGCCGCGGCGCTGGGCTAGGCGCTCTGCGATATGGGTGCCCAGGCTGCCCAGTTCGCGGGTCATCGCCACGATCCCCATCGGCCCTCCGCCTCCACGAACACCCCGCGCTCAGGTGCGATCCGCCGCACCGGCCGCCGCCTGGCCGCCCGGGTTCCTCGCCCGGCGCAGGGCGCGATAGGCGGGCAGGAGGAAGAGCACGGCACTGGCCAGGACAAAGAGCAGGGCGATCGGCCTGGTGAAAAAGATGGCCGGCGAGCCCTGGCCCATGATGAGGCTCTGGCGCAGGGCCTGCTCGGTCATGTCGCCGAGGACCAGCGCGACGACCAGAGGGGCCAGGGGGTAGTCGAGTTTCTTGAACAGGTACCCCGCCACGCCCGCCCCCAGCATGAGCCAGAGGTCGAGGATCTGGTTGTTGGTCGCGTAGGCCCCGATGCTGGAGAAGATCACGATCAGTGGAGCCAGGATGCCGAACGGGATGCGGTTGATGGCGGCGAAGACGGGGACCAGGGTCAGGACCAGCAGGACGCCGATGAGGTTGGCGGTGTACATGGAGCCGATGAGACCCCAGACGAACTCCCGCTGTTCCTTGAACAGCAGGGCCCCCGGGTTGAGGCCCCAGATGAAGAAACCCGCCAGCATGACGGCGGCGGTGGGCGAGCCGGGGATCCCCAGGGTGACCATGGGCAGCAGCGCGCCGATGCCCGCCGCATGGGCTGCGGTCTCCGGCGCCACCACGCCCTCGACCTCCCCCCTGCCAAACCGTTCGGGGTGCTTGCTGAACTGCCTGGCCATGCCGTAACTCATGAAGGAGGCCGGCGTGGCCCCGGTGCCCGGGAGCACGCCGATCCAAAACCCCAGGATCGTCGAGCGGACGAGCGTCGTCACGTAGCGGGGAA
This sequence comes from Candidatus Fervidifonticultor octavus, assembly GCA_031459655.1. GTDB lineage: Bacteria > Sysuimicrobiota > Sysuimicrobiia > Sysuimicrobiales > Humicultoraceae > Fervidifonticultor_A > Fervidifonticultor_A octavus_A. The sequence goes on from JAVKID010000006.1 coordinate 5,542, forward strand.
ACAGCCTCCAGGTCTCCCACACGTCACGGAACCCCAGGCGCGCACGGATGCCTTCCAGCCGCAGTCCTTCCTCCACGGTCAGGAGGATCTCGCCGAGGCCGAAGAGGCCGATGGCGATCACGACGAAGTTGATGCCGCCCTGGAGGGCCACGACGCCGAAGTGCATCCGCGGCTGTCCCGTCACGATGTCGAACCCCACGGTCGCCAGCAGCAGGCCCAGCAGGGTCATCAGGATCGTCTTCGCCGGATCCCCGCCGCCCAGCCCGGCGAACGTCGCAAAGGCCAGCAGGAACACGGCGAAGTTCTCCGGGGGCCCGAACCGGAGCGCCAGGTCGGCCAGCGGCGGGGCGAAGAACGTGAACAGGACAATGGACACCAGCGCCCCGATGAACGACGACGTGAACGCGGCGGTCAGCGCGACGCCCGGTTTGCCCTGCTTGGCCAGCGGATAGCCGTCGAAGGTCGTGGCCACCGACCACGGCTCCCCGGGGATGTTGAACAGGATCGCGGTGATCGCGCCCCCGAAGATGGCGCCCCAGTACACCGACGCCAGCAGGATGATGGCCGATGTCGGCTTGAGGGTGAAGGTGAGCGGCAGCAGGAGCGCGATGCCGTTGGTCCCCCCCAGGCCCGGGAGCACCCCGATGGCCGTGCCCAGGACCAGGCCGATCACTGCCACGCCCATGTTGACGGGGGTGAGCGCTACCCCCAGGCCGTAGAGCAGATCGCTGAAGACGGACACGCGCTATCTCCGGTAGAGGAGGTATTCCAGGATGACGCCCTTGGGCAGCAGGAGGAGGAACCACCGCTCGAAGATCAGGAAGAGCGCCAGCGGGATCACCACGCTGACCAGCACGATGGTGACCGGGCGGTGGCGCCCCACGAACCGCGTGTAGCCGGCGAGGTACAGCCCCCCGCCCAGGTAGAGCCCCAGGTAGTCAATGAGCGCCACCACGGCCACCATGGGCAGGAACGCGGCGAGCAGGGGCTTCCACGCGCCGGGCGGGAGGAAGGGCCGGTCGGCGGCCGGAGCCGCCTGCAGGCTCTTGAGCAGGATCAGGATCGCATTGAATGCCAGCCCGATCGCCAGCACCGTCGGGAAGAACCCTGACCCCGGGCCCGTCGGAGTCCAGGCGACCGGCAGGCGGACCGCTTCCCGCAGGAGCAGGATGGCGCTCGCGACGAGGGCGAGCGCCATCGCCTGCCCGGCCCTATGCATCGGGCACCCGGTGACGGGGCGGGATCACTCTTTGGGCACCAGCCCGCCCCTGACCATGAGGGTGCGCACCTGGGCGTCCTTCTGCTCCAGCCACCGCACGTACTCGGCGCCGGTCAGGAACGCCTTCGTGTAGGCTCCGCGCTCGATGAAGTCGGCCATCTCCCGGGTCTCCAGCACCTTCCGAAAGACGTCCTGGTAGAACGCCACAGCCTCGGCCGGCATCTCCGGCGGCCCGAAGATCCCGCGCAGCATCATGTATTCCAGCGGGAAACCCAGTTCCTTCATCGTCGGGATCTCCCGCCACCTGGGGAAGGGCACGCGCTCGCTGGCGAAGAACGCCAGCGGCCGCGCCCGCCCGGCCTCCCAGTGCCCGACGGCCTCGATGGGGTTGTTCACCGTGAAGTCGACCTGCTTGCCGACCAGCGCGGCCGCCACGGCGCCTCCGCCGGGGAACGGGACATACGTGAACTTCACGTCCCACGCCTGCTCGAGCATCACCATGATGATCTCGTCTTCCTGCTTGGATCCGGTGCCGGCCATCTTCAGGCTGCCGGGCGGCGCGGCCTTGGCCGCCCGCTGGAAGTCGGCGACGGTCCGCCAGGGCGAGTCGGCATGCACCCACAGGACGAAGTGGTCCAGCAGGAGTCGGGCGATCGGGGTCAGGTCCCGCCAGGAGAACCGGCCGCCGTCACGCTTGCGGATGACCTGGGCGATGGGCGTGGCGAACAGGTTATCCAGCGTGATGAGGATCGTGTGGGGATCCCCGGTCTTGTCGATCATCCACAGGAACGCCTGGGCCCCAGCGCCGGCCGGCCGGTTGACCGGGATCAGCGGCTGGGGCGAAAGGTGATACTGGGCCACCAACGGCGCGATGAACCGTGCCTGCTGGTCGGCACCCCCCCCAGTGCCTGCGGGGACGGTCCACTCGACGGGCCGGCGGGGCGCCCACGCTGGGCCGCCGAAGGCGGGCCCGACAAGAACCAACGCCCCTACTAGTGCGAGGGCCAGTGCGAGACGAGCCGTGCGGAGTTCCAGCGTCATCTCCCTCCCCTCCTCCACTCGTGGTATTGGTGACGAAGTCGGTGAAGAATAAGGCAGCCCCCCGATCCCGTGGGATGGAGGGCCGCGGTATCCCTGAGCTTGCCTAGCACGCGCTACATCACCCGAGGCATCCGGCCCAGCCCGGTGCCAGACCCGATCAGGCCGGCGGCCTGTCCTTCCCGAGTTCGCCGGCAAACGGAATGACGCCGGGGATCAGCCATTTGTTCCACATCTCGTCGACTTTGGCCTGGAAGTAGTCGATGTCGTCGTCGGTGAAGTGGGCGAAGCGTCCCTGCCGGAGCAGATAGTCGCGCACCGGCAGGCGCTTGGTCCGGCCCTCGGCAATGCCCTTGGATCGCCCGTAGAGCCTGAGGGTGTGGTTCTCCACCTCGTAGAGCGGCCAGATGCCACAGTTGACCGCCAGTTCCCCCAGTTCGTGGGAAAGCATCGGGTCGTAGTCCCACCCCTTGGGGCAGGGGTCCAGGGAATGGATGAAGGTGGGGCCGCCGATCGACAGCGCCTTGCGCACCCGGTTCATCATGTCCACGGCGTAGGAGGCGCAGACGGTCGCCACGTACCGGCACTCAGGGTGCCCAGCGGCCAGCATCCCCGCCACGTTCTTCTTCCACCGGGTGTGCAGGATGCGCTTCATCTTGCCTGGCGGGCTGAAGGTGGTGTGCGCGCCCCAGGGGGTAACCCCCGAGAGCTGGATGTCGGTGTTGGCGTAGGACTCGTTGTCGTAGAGCAGGATCAGGAAGTTGTAGTCGGTGTGGGTGAGCGCGGCCGAGATGGCCGACAGCCCCATGTCGGCACCGCCGCCGTCGCCGCAGAAGGCGATGACGTTAATGGGCTCGCTGGGGATCTTGCCCTTGCGCATCAGCACCCTAAGCGCCGCCGCGGTGCCCAACCCGGCCGACCCGCTGCTGCCGAGCTGGGTGTGCATCCAGGGGACCACCCAGGAGGTGCTGTAGTAGGTCGTGTTGGCGACGTACATGCACCCGGTGCTGCCCAGCACGATGGTGCGCGGCCCGGCGGCCTTGACCATGAGCTTCATGACCAGGGCCGACTCACAGCCCTGGCACGTCCGGTGGCCGGAGGTGAAGTACTCCTCCAGCGGGACCTTCTTGACCCCCTTGAAGGGGTCGAGGACCGGGGTCGGATACGTCTCGATCGCGTCAGCCATTGTTGCCACCCCCGCTACTCGCGCAGCCCAATCCAGTACGTGTCGGCGAGCCGCTCGCCGGCGGCGGCCCGGTAGACCATATCGGTCATCTCGCGCACGTTGGGCACGGTGACCTCGCGCCCGCCGAGGCCGCAGATGAACCCCACCACCGGCGGCCGCTTCTCGGCGCCGTAGAGGGCGGTGCGGACCTCGTTGGCCACGACGCCGCTGAAGTGGGGCGACCCGAACGAGTAGTCCCGATCGATCACGCCCACCGCCGCGAAGCGCCCCAGGGCTTCCTGCAGGAGCTCGGTGGGGAACGGTCGGAACCACCGCAGGCGCACGAACCCGACCTTCCGGCCCTCCTTGCGCATCTTGCGGATGGCCACCTTGACCGGCATCGACAGCGTCCCCATGCCCAGCAGGACCACGTCGGCGTCGTCGGTCCCGTACTCCTCGAAGAACGGGTTGCCGTAGCGCCGGCCGAAGATCCGCTCGAAGTCGGCGTAGGCCTCGCGGATGACCTGCGGGGCGCGCCGCGCGGCCGCGTCGTTCTGCTTGCGGATCTCCATGACCCAGTCCTCATTGGCCTGGGGGGCCACGGTGATGGGGTTGTCGGGGTGGAGGGTGAGGTCCCCGCGGTTGTAGCGCGGCAGGAACTCGTTGACCCACTCCTGCGGCGGGATCTTGACCAGCGACTGCGAGTGGGTCAGGAAGGCCCCATCGCACCCGATGGCGCACGGCAGGAAGACGCGGCGGTCCTCGGCGATGCGCCAGGCCAGCAGCGCGGTGTCCAGGGCCTCCTGCGCCGTGTCCACCCAGACCAGCAACCACCCCAGGTCCCTGACCGCCAGGGCGTCGTTGTGCTCGACGCCGAAGGCGCCGGGATCGTCCAGGGCCCGGTTGCCCACCATGGCCACCATGGGGATCCGCAGCGCCGGGGTGACGGTGAGGGCCTCGAAGGCGTACATCCACCCCACGCCGCTGGAGCCCACGAAGACCCGCGCGCCCACCGCCGAGGCGTGCTTGACGATCTCGAACTGCGAGTGCTCGCTCTCGGCGACGATGTACTCGCAGTCCAGTTCGCCGTTGGCCACGAGTTTGGCCACGTACTGCATCACGGTGTCGTAGGGACGGATGGGGTAGGCGGTGATCACGTCCACGTCGGCCAGCTTGCAGGCGACCGCGATCGCCTCGCTGCCGCTGATCAGCGCCTCAGTTTCCCGCAGTGCGACTTCGGGTTCTCTGACCTGTGCCATCGTCACCCTCCTTGCGCGCGCTGGGCCGGACGCATCGGCTATCCTCCTGCGCTGGCCTCGGTGGTGTCCTCGCCGCCGACCTTCTCCTGACCGCCTTTCGCCAGGCCGACCGCCGCCATGGCCTTGATCTGCTCCTGGTACTGCCCGCGATAGCGGAAGCCGTGCGACCGGTCGGGACGGTGCTGGATCTTCTCGGCCACCCAGGCCTGGTATCCGGCCCGATCCGCCTTCCACATCTCCCACTGGCTGGCGTTGTCGGTGAACTCGGATTCGTTGACCATGGTGACGCAGTGATCAATGGGGCAGACCGCCTCGCAGACGCCGCAGCCGCAGCAGGCCTCCATGTTGGCGTCGTAGAGCCCGTCGGGCGTGACGTCGAAACAGGAATCCGGGCACTGCAGCCAGCACAGCGTGCACTTGATGCACTTGTCGAAGTCGACCACCGGCCGCATGGTGCGGGTGCTGAACTTCTTGAAGTAGGGGTTGCGCGCCGGCCGGTAGCCGCCGACCTGCCCGGTGGCGGGGTCGGCGATCCCGTTGCCCATGGCGATGTTGCGGATCGTGACGCCCTCGGCCATCTCCTTCCACCCGGGCAGGACGAACTCGTAGGGGGTGTCGGTGACCCCGACCCCCGCGGGCACCTCGATGACCTCCACCCGCTCGAAGGCCTTGCGGGCCGAGAGCATCTTCAGTTCGTCGTTCCACTCCTCCAGGATGGCCTGCTCGACCGCCTTGAGCCCCACCATCTCGGGGACCAGCCGGGCGATGGTGCCCAGCAGCCGCACGTCGGTGTGGTCGTCCTTGTAGACCCACAGGCCGGAGAAGCTGGGGACCGCGCGCAGGACCGCCAGGTGGTAGGGGGCGTCCTTGGCGTGGATCATCTGGAGCAGGTCGTCGAATCCCAGCATGGAGGTCACGACCAGGTAGCCGCCAGGATTGAGGAGCCGGTTGATGGGCTGCAGGCCGTACCAGGCCCACGACTCCACGCCCTTGCACAGCGTGTCGTCCACCGCGATGGTGACGTCCACGTGCTTGGGCTCGTACTGGGCCATGCTCTCCTCGAGGGTCTCCTCGTCGGGGGCGATGATGGCGAAGTTCTTGGCCGGGATGCCGTTGCGCTCCGGCGAGTCGCCGTACCGCCCGAAGGAGATGCCGGTCTTGCCCTCCTTGGAAGCCGCCAGGACCAGCCCGCGGCTGATGTGCTTGGCCAGGGTCTTCTGGAAGATGCCGCGGTAGACGATCTCCACCGCGTAGCTGCGCTTCATCCTCGACTCCCCCTCACCCTCGTCCGCGGGCCGTCCGCCCCGGTCATCGCCGCGGGGTCCCGGCGCCCACAGGCTGGCGTTCGGACAGCAACATCTCCTCGATCTGCTCCAGGTGGGTGAGCATGGCCTGCCCGGCGGCCTCCGCGTCGCGGCGGCGGATCGCCTCCAGGATCTGCCGGTGCCCTCGCAGCGAGCGCTGCGGCCGGCCGCGCCCCTGCAGCGACCGCTCGCGCCCCTCCCGCAGCAGGTCCATCAGGACGTCGATGACCCGCAGCACCACCTGGTTGCGCGACGCCCGCGCGATCAGGTCGTGGAAGGCGCTGTCCTCCTCGATGGCCAGGCCGCCGGCCTCGACTTTGGCCGCCTGCCGGGCCAGGATGGCCTCCAGCGCCTGGACTTCCTCGGGGGTGGCGTGACGGGCGGCCTCGCGGGCCATCGCCGGCTCGATCATCTTGCGCACGGCGAGCAGGTCGGCGAGCAGATCGCGCCGGGCCAGCAGGGCCGAGGCCAGCGGCGCCACCAGGTTGTCGGCGGAGAGTTCCCGGACCACGGTCCCCTCGCCCTGCCGGGGCTCGAGGAGCCCGGCGACTTCGAGGGTGCGGATGGCGTCCCGGACCGACGTGCGGCTGACGCCCAGCGCCGCGGCCAGCTGGCGCTCGGGCGGCAGTTTGTCCCCGGGCTTGAGGCGGCCGTCGGCGATCAGGCGGCGGATGCGCGAGGCGACCTCCTCGTGGACCTTCGTCCGGCGGACGGGTTCCAGGGACTCCTCCAGGCGGTCAACTCGGGGTTCTTGACCCATACGCTGAAGATTGGTCCAATGGTCCAACATCTACTGGCAGAGCCAGTATGATGCCCGGCGGAAGGCGTGTCAAGGGGCACCCGGCGCCCTCGCGTGCGCGCCCGGCGCAGTCGAGCCTCCGCCGCGCACGACCAGAGACTTCCTGCTATGTCCCCGCGGGCCTGACACCGATGAAGAGTCCGCGGCCACTAGGGCCTTCGGGGTCGTACGTCACGTCCAGTCCGGCCGCGCGAAAGGCGTCGAGGTAGTCCTCATCGGAGAACAACCCCACCGCGTGACATTCGACGAAGGACTCGACGCCGCCAGGGGTGGCGACGAGATCGTGAAACTCCAGGACCGACATGGTTCCGTTCCGTCGGCCGATGTTCATCCGTGCCAGCTTGAGTGCGGGCTGGTCCACGAAGACCGCGTGCATCAGGCCTTCCCGCCACGCCTGTGGCGTGATCCAGGGCTCGACGATGACGACCCCGCCGCGCTGCAGGTGGCGGCTCATCGCCTCGAGCGCCTGCCGCAATCTCGGCACTGTCATCGGGTAGCCGAGTGCGCTGAACAGCGCATCGCCTGGGGAGCGCGTGTACTGCTGGATGAGCGTCTGGAGGCGCGCGGCCTCTCCGGCGTAATCCTTGCCCAGCGCGGCGTAGACCGCATCGCAATAGGCGGCTGACCTCGCGTGCATAGCGCCCTACCTTCCGACCGTCCTCCCTCCCGGCGTCCTCCGTGTCGCTGGCACGCGATCACGCGGCAGGCCGTAGGCACAGCAGGCGGCCCCCAGGCCGCCGACGCCCAGCGCCCCGAACGCCCACCCCCAGGTGGCCGCCGTGACTCCCGGGGGATTCGTGGCGTCCAGGATGGCCCCGAAGACGAGCGGTGCCGCGGCGCCGGCACCGAAGCCCAGGATTGACCGCACCGCCAGCGCCGTGCCCAGGTAGGCGGGGCGCACCGCCTCGGTCAGCGCGACCGAGAGCACTGGCGAGTCACCCAGCGCCGCAAACCCGTACAGCGCGCCGACGAGGGCCAGGACGGCCAGCGGCGCGGCGATCAGCCAACCAAAGACCAGCGAACAGCCGGCGCTGGCAGCGGCCAGCACGAACAGCACCGTGCGGCGTCCCAGACGGTCGGAGAGGTGCCCCATGGAGGACGAGGCCAGCAGGCCCATGACATGGAATGACGATGCCAGATACGCGCCCACCTCGGCGGACCTGACGGCCGCCGCCCCCGCACGGGCCAGGCTCGCCGCGACAAACGCGGGCGCCCAGGCCCACATGCCCAGCAACTCCCACGAATGGAAGACGTAGCCGGCCGTCAAGCGGACGGCCGGGGGATTACGGAAGACCTCGCTCTGGACGCGCAACGCCGCATGCCGCGGATGTACGAGATTGGGCGTCGAGCGCAGCGCCAGCCACGCGACCACCAGTCCCAGCACAGGGCCGGCGGCCGCAGCCATGAATGCGAGAGGATAGCCGCCGCGGGGCAGCATGGCCCCGGTGAGGAGCAGCGACGCGGCGTGGCTCAGCGAGGAGCTGGCGATGAGCCAGCCCATGGCGCTGCCGCGGGTCTCGGGGGGAACGCGGTCCGCGATGAGCATGATGGCCGTCGTGTACGTCCCGCCCTGGGCCACCGCCGCCAGCGTCAGCAGCACGAGACCGGAGATGTAGGATCGCGCGAGGGCCGCGAAGGCCAGTGCTGTGACCGCGCTGGCCACCGCCGAGGTCAGGTAGACGCGGCGCGCGCCGACCCGGTCGGCCAGCCACGAGAAGGCCAGCAGCGAAACGGCGTAGCCGACCTGAAAGCCGGTGGAGACCGATCCCGCCTGCGTGCCGGACATGCCCCACGCGGCCCTGAGCACCGGCAGGGACGCCGCGTAGGTCATGAAGATCAGGGTCGTGAAGAAGCGCGCGCCGCACAGCCCCAGCAGCCACAGAGTGTTGACCTTGCCGCTCCTGGCGCACCTGGTCTCCGGCTGCATGAGAACTGACTTCTTCGCCCTGCCGTCTGCGCCTAGCGGCGCGAGACCAGCAGCGGCAGGACCTCCACGCCCCGCAGGTGCCCGAGCGCCCCACGTCCCGCGGCGGACTCGGTGAACCGGCCTGCGCGATCGGGCGCGGTCCCGGCGCCGCTGACCAGCAGTGGCACCGGGTCGGCCGAGTGGCCGCGCAGTTCACAGGGCGTCGCGTGGTCGGCGGTCACGGCCACGACCGTCTCGTCCAGGGCGAGCCCGGGCAGCAACGTGCCGAAGAAGTGCGCGTCGATCTCCTCGATCACGCGTCGCTTGGCGGCGCAGTCGCCGTCGTGGCCGGGCTCGTCCGGGCCCTTCAGGTGCAGGTACAGCCCGTCGAACTGCGGCAGGACCTCCAGGGCGCGGCGCGCCCAGGCCTGGTAGACCTCGCTGCGGCCCGCGGCGGCGCGGTACGGCACTTCCACAATACCCATCCCCAGGTACCGTGCGATCCCGCGCTCGACCGGCATTTCCACGAAGCAGCCGAGCCGGACACCGAAGCGCTCGCGCATCGGCGGGACCGAGGGGAGGTGGTCGCCGCCGTCCCGCACCAGGATCAGGTTCCCAGGCGGCTTGCCCTCGGCCCTGCGCCTGGCGTTGACCGGATGGGCGTCCATGATGGCACGGCTCTTCCAGGTGAACTCGTTGACCAGCGCCGCGGAGGTGCGCGCCTCTGGCGAGTCGTCGAGGGGCACGCACTCGGCCACCTCGTCCCTGAAGGTCGCAAGCGCGACGCCCAGCCCCCCGACCCGTCCATAGGCGGGGTCGGTGTTGGAGATCTTCGCGCTCAGGCGTCCTTCGAGGGGGTGGAAGACGACCGCGCACCGGTGCCCGATCGAGGCCGCCACGACCACCGTGGCCGGCGCGCTCTCCAGGCGGATCTGGGCGGTGACCGCGTCCGCCAGCGCATGGGCCTCTTCCGACGTCAGGTTGCGGCCCACCCGCCGGTCCAAGATCCGCCTCCCCTCGCCGCCGGTCGCGAAGTTGCCGCGGAGGGCCAGGTCGCCGTCGCCGAAGGGGAGATCGGCGCCCAGCGCCTCCAGCGGTCCCCTCCCGGCGTGGTAGACCATCGGGTCATACCCCAGGACGGCCGTCACCGCTACGTCCGACTCGGGTGCGATCCCCTCGCCGACGGTCGTGACCAGCCCCTGCTGCCCGGCGGCCGCCAGGCGGTCCAGGTGGGGGGTCGCCGCGGCCTCCAGCGGCGTGCGGCCGTCGAGGGCTGCGATCGGCCGGTCGCCGGCGCCGTCCAGGATCACGTAGAGGATCTTGGTGCGATTCACTCGGCCTCCCCACGAGCCGACCGGGAACGAGGCGCGGTGCTCATCGCGCCAGCGCCGCCACCAGGTCCGAACTCAGTGTGCCCGCGTACACCTCCTCGGCCGGCCCGGTCATCCGAATCCCCCAGTCCTCGGCCACCGCCAGCCTCAGGTCTCCGCCCGGCGCCGAGACGGTCACCTGGCGGTCGGTGAGACCCTGGCGCACACCGGCCGCGGCGACGGCGCTGGCGCTCGTCCCCGAGGCCAGGGTCTCGCCGGCGCCACGCTCCCAGATAAGGATCCGAACGCGGTCGCGGGAGACGACCTGCGCGAACTGCACGTTGGTCCTCCGGGGGAACAGCGGATGCGTCTCCAGCAGCGGCCCCAGCCGATGGAGGTCTACCAGAGCCAGGTCGGGCACGAAGACCACGCAGTGGGGGTTGCCCACCGACACCGCCGTGATGGCCAGGGGCCGGCCCGCCACGTCGATCACCTCGTCCACGACGTCGCGGGGCGGTCCGGCCACCGGGATGTCGGGACTCCAGAACGTCGCGCGGCCGACATCCACGGTCATCTGGTCCACGCGGCCGCCGGCGAGGTGCAGCGTGATGCCCGCCGGGCCGCCCGGAGTCTCCACGGTGAAGGTGGTCTGCGTCGCGTACCCGTGATCGTAGAGGAATTTCGCGAAGATGCGCAGCCCGTTCCCGCTCTTCTCCGCCTCGCTGCCGTCGGGATTGTAGATCCGCAACCCGAAGTCGGCCCGGGCCGCCGGCGCCAGCGCCAGGATCCCGTCGGAGCCGACGCCCACGTGGCGGTCGCAGAGGCGGCGGATCGCCTGCGGGGTCAGGGCGAAGTCCAGCGCCGCCGGGTCCAGCACGATGTAGTCGTTGCCCAGCGCGTGGGACTTGACGAACCAGTTCCGGCCGGAGAGCGGCGTCATCCTCCGCGGCGCTCCGGCAGGGCTGACGCGGCTCGCATCCTCCCCGGCATCCGGCCTGCCCGCCGCAGCGCGCCCTCGATCAGGCGCTCGACGAGCGCCGGGAAGTCGATCCCTGCAGCGGCGGCCGCTTTCGGGAACAGGCTGCCCTCGGTCAGGCCCGGGATGGTGTTCACCTCCAGCACGACGACATCGGCCTCCCGCACGAACAGGTCCACCCGCGCGAAGTCCGCGCAGCCGAGGGTGCGGTAGGCCCGCAGCGCGACCGACTGCGCCCGCCACACCGCCGCCTCCGGCAGCCGCGCCGGGCAGATCTCCTCTGCCGCGCCCGGTGTATACTTGGCCTCGTAGTCGAAGAACTCCCGCCTGGGGACGATCTCGACCAGCGGGAGCGCGACCGGCTCGCCCCGTTCGGGATCGTCGAGGACCGCGCAGGTGGCTTCAGTACCGGTCAGGTACTCCTCCACGAGGACCGCATCGCCGTACCCGAAGGCCGCATCCAGCGCCGGGCCCAACCGCTCCGCCTGGCGGACGATGCTCACCCCGATGCTGCTGCCCAGCGCGTTGGGCTTGACCACGCAGGGGAAGCCCAGGGTCTGCTGGATCTCAGCCGCCAGCGACGCCTCGCGCGCCGGCCGCTCGGCGCGTCCCAGCGCCAGGTAGCCGGGGGTCGGGATGCCGTTGAAGCCGAAGAGCTGGCGCGACCGGCGCTTGTCCATGGCGAGCGCGCTGGCCAGCACGCCCGAGCCCGTGTAGGGGATCCCGGCGAACTCCAGCATCCCCTGCATCGTCCCGTCTTCGCCGTAGGGACCGTGCAGCGCGATGAACGCCACGTCGAGGTCCGCCGGCGGGCACCAGGGGCCGCGCGCGGGGATCTCCAGCGGCACCGGATCGAACCGTCCGGGGTCCATCGCGGCCAGCACCCGCCGGCCCGACGCCAGGGAGATCTCGCGTTCCTGCGACGGTCCGCCCATGAGCACGCCGACCCGCAGCCGGCTCACGCCGGGACCTCCTTCACCGCAGCCTCCGTCGGACCCCGACGGAGCCGCCAGGCCGCGATGCGCTCGTGGAGCAGCGCTGCCGCGCCTTCGCTGAGCACGCTGGCAAAGGAGATGACCCGGCGGTCTTTGGGGATCAGGTCGCGGATGCGGTCGAGCACCCGCGGGCTGGCCAGCACGACGTCGGTCTCGCGGAGGATCCGGACCAGGCCGTCGGGCTCCGCCAGCGTCGCCGTCTGCAACCGCGGGGTCCGCAGCCCGACCGCCGCCAGCGAGCGGGCCTTGCTGGTGACGCCCTCGCGCGTGGCGCAGACGAGGGCGACTCGGCTGGTGCGGGGCAGACGCGCCACCTCATCCAGGGTGCGGAAGTCGGGAAGCGCCATCAGGCCCACGACCTCGGCGCCGCGAGCGCGGCCCCGCACGTCCTCGACGTGGAAGAAGGTGGTCGCCACCAGGTCGACTTCGGCGAGACGGCGGGACATGTCCTCCAGGAGCATCGGCACCACCGGCACCTCCACGGCCTCGCGCACCAGCCGGGAGAAGTAGGCTAGGTCGACGGGGTTGCACTCGACGAACCCGACGCGGGGACGCGGTGCAGTGCGCCGCGCCCCCGCGCGCACGGTGATGGCGGCCAGCAGGTCGTCGATGCGCACCCCGGCGGCGGAGGCCGCCGCCAGCAGCCCATCGATCCGCGCGGCCAGTAGGCGCGAGGCGTGCGGCGACGGCGGCGTCCAGACCACATGGGTGCCGCGACCGGGCGCGGCGTCCAGCACGCCTTCCGCCTCCAGTTCAGCGTAGGCGCGGGCGACGGTGTTCCGGTTGACCCGGAGGAAACCGGCCAGGGTGCGCACCGGCGGGAGCCGGGTGCCGGATGCGAGGTGCCCGGTCAGGATCTGGTGGCGGATCTGCGCCTTGAGCTGGTCGGTCAGCGGAATCGAGCCGCGGCGGTGGAGGGAGAGACGCACGGATCTTGTCCTAATATGTTAGGACAAGTATGCCCTGGCCCTGCCAGCCTGTCAACGGCGCCCCCCACGCCGCCCGGACTCGTCGGGTCAAGACTCCCCAACCCCGCCCCAAGAGGCCCCGCGTCCCGGGCACAGAATCGTTTCTTCGAATCAGCGCCGCCAGGCGGGCGGGGCGGAGGGGGCTGATGGCGCAGCGAGCGATCGAAGTGATCCTCATGGACCACCTGGCCAGCATCGGCGGACTGGAGGTGGCCGCCGCGCTGCTCTGCCGTCCCGCCCCCGCCGTCGGCTACCGCATCACCGGGGGAAGCGAGGCCCACATCGGGCGGGGACGCAGCGCCATCCCCCATGCCGTGGCCCTGGCCCGGGAAGGGGCAACCCCGCAGCCATGAGGATCGCGGAGATCGCGGTCTTCGGCTACGACCTGCACTACGTCCACGGCGACTACGTGATGTCCGGGGAGCGCACCGTGCGGGCGCTGCCGTCCACCGTGACCAGGGTGACGACCGATGAGGGACTCGTCGGGTGGGGGGAGACCTGTCCGCTGGGACAGACCTACCTGCCGGCCTTCGCGGCGGGCGCCCGGGCGGCCCTGCGCGAACTGGCGCCGGCGCTCGTGGGCGCCGACCCCTGCAACCTGGCCGAGGTGCACCGGCGGCTCGACGGCGCCCTGGCGGGCTTCGGCTACGCGAAGAGCCCGCTGGAGATCGCCTGCTGGGATATCTTCGGCCGGGCGAGCGGGTACCCGGTGTACGCGCTGCTGGGCGGGCAGCGGCAGGCGAGCTACCCGCTCTACGTGGCAGTGCCCCTGGGCAGCGCCGAGGCGATGGTGGCGTACGTGCGCGCGCGGCAGGCCGAGGGCATCCACCGCTTCCAGTTGAAGGTCGGCGCCGATCCGCGAGACGATGCGGAGCGCGTCCGACGGGTGGTGGAGGCCACGGGCGACGACGACCTGATCATCGCGGATGCCAACGGCGGGTGGCGCCTGCAGGACGCGGTGGTCGCTGCGCGGCTGCTGGAACCCCTGCCCCGCGTGTTCCTGGAGCAGCCGTGCCCGACGCTGGAGGAGTGCGCCGCGGTCAGGAAACTGACGGCGCTGCCGATGATCTACGATGAGGTCGTCACCGACGTGCCCTCGCTGCTGGCCGTCATCCAGGTCGGCGGGGCCAGCGCGGTCAACCTCAAGATCAGCCGGGTCGGCGGGCTGAGCAGGGCCCGGGTGCTGTGTGACCTGGCCCAGGCGCTGGGCCTGTCGGTGACGATCGAGGACACCTGGGGCGGGGACGTCACCACGGCGGCGGTCAGCCACCTGGCGGCCACGGTGGCGCCCGAGGCCCTCTTCACCGTCTCCTTCATGAACGACTGGACGGCGGAGCACATCGCCGGCCACCAGCCGCGCTCCCACCACGGCGTGGGCGGGCCGAACCCGGGGCCGGGGCTGGGCATCGAGGTGGACGCTGAAGCCCTCGGGCAGCCGCTGTTCACCTGTCGGTAGGGGAAGAGGGAGGACATCCGGCGCCAGCGAATCCGGCGTCCCAAGGAGCCAGCCATGCACTCTCCTGCCTACTGGCGGGGCGAGATCAGAGCAGGCCGCTGGCGGCATCCGACCGCCGGGTTGGCGCCCGGGTACCTCCAGGCCAATCTGGTGGTCGTCCCGCAGTCTGCGGCGGCGGCGTTCCGCCTCTTCTGTGAACGCAACCCCAAACCGTGCCCGCTGCTGGAGGTGACCTCGCCCGGCGACCCGGAGCCGCGCGCCACCGCCCCCGGCGCCGACCTGCGCACCGACGTCCCCCGCTACCGGATCTACCAGGACGGCGAGGTGATCGAGGAGCGCGACGACCTGCGTGACCTCTGGCGGCCGGACCTCGTCGCGTTCCTGCTGGGCTGCTCGTTCACCTTCGAGGACGCTCTGCAGCGCGCGGGCCTGCCGATCCGCCACCTCGAGCGCGGGTGCAACGTGCCCATGTACGTCACCAACCGGCCGTGCTATCCGGCCGGGCCGTTCGCCGGACCGCTGGTAGTCAGCATGCGGCCGTTTGCCGCCAAGGACATCCCCCTGGTGGTAGAGATCACCGGCCGCTATTCGCTGGCGCACGGGGCGCCGGTGCACGTCGGGGATCCGGCGGCGCTCGGCATCGAGGACCTGGGCAGGCCGGACTACGGCGATCCGGTCCCGGTGGCGTCTGGCGAGGTCCCGGTCTTCTGGGCGTGCGGGGTCACCCCCCAGGCGGTGGCCCGAAAGGCCCGGCTCCCCTTGATGATCACCCATGCGCCGGGCCATATGTTCATCACAGACCTGGAGGCGCAGGAAGCAGACGCTTCCAAGACGATCCTCACAAGAACGGCTGGGAGGGAGTAGAGATGAAGAGCATCTCGCGACGCAAGTTCCTCCAGTACTCGGGCGCCGGCCTGGGGACACTGCTCCTGGGGAACCGACTGACCGGACTGGCGGCGGCCCAGGAGCCCACGGTTCCCATCGGCGCGGTCTACCCGCTCAGCGGCGCGCTGGCGCGCATTGGCGCCGCGATCCGCAACGGCATCGAACTGGCAGCCGAGATCGTGAACACCCCATACCCGGACCTGACGCTGCCGCTGGCAGCCGCCTCGGGACTGCCCAGGCTGGGCAACCGAAAGATCCGCCTCATCTGGGGCGACTCGCGCGGGGACCCGGCCACCGGGCGCGCCGAGGCCGAGCGGCTCATCGAGCGGGAGCGCGTGGTCGCGCTCATCGGCTCCTACCAGAGCGCGGTGACGGCCACCGCGAGCCTGGCGGCCGAGGCGAAGGGCATTCCCTTCCTCAACCCCGAATCGTCCTCGCCCCGGCTCACCGAGCGGGGCTTCAAGTGGTTCTTCCGCACGGGTCCCCACGACACCACCTTCACCAAACTGTTCTTCGATCTGATGGAGGACTTGAAGCGGCGCGGGCACCGGATCACCCGGGTGGCCGTCCTGGCCGAGGATACCGAGTTCGGGGCCACCGCCGCCGGTGTGGCGGAAGGGTTCGCCCGGGTCTACCGGTACGACCTCGTCGGCAAGGAACTGTACACCTCGCCCCCGGCCAGCCTGACCGCCGAGTTCCTGCGGCTGCGCACCCAGAACCCGGACGTGATCATCGGCGCCAACTACCTGGTGGACGCGATCCAGATCGTCCGGACGCTGAAGGAGATGCGCTGGTTCCCGCAGGGCTTCATGGTCCACGCCGGCTTCACCACCGTGCCCGACTTCCTCCACGCCACCGGCAGAGACGGGTGGTACTTCCTGGCCCGCGCGCCGTGGGCGCTGGGCATCGGGCGGCGCAAGCCGCTGGTCAGCCGCGTCAACGACCTGTACAGGCGGAAGTACGGCTCGGACATGGACGAGGTCGTCGCGCGCGCCTTCACCGGCATGCTGTGCCTGGCGGATGCCATCAACCGCGCCGGCGGGACCTCGCCGGCCGCGATCCAGAAGGCCCTCCAGGAGACCAGCATCCCGGGCGCCCAGCTCATCATGCCGTGGGAGGGCATCGAGTTCGACACCCGGGGTCAGAACAAGCATGCCGCCGGGCTCATGGTCCAGATCCTGGACGGCGACTACAAGGTGGTGTGGCCGTTCGAGATCGCCGAGGCTCCGATCGTCTGGCCGGCCCCGCCGTGGGACCGGCGCTAGGCTGCCCCGCGGACCCGCCGCGCGGGTCCGCGGGGCCCGAGGTCCGGTAGCGCCCAACCCGTGGACCTGTTCTTCCATGCCGCGGTCAACGGGGTGGTGCTCGGGCTCGTCTACGCCCTCGTCGCGCTGGGCCTGTCCTTCATCTGGGGCGTCATGGACGTGGTGAACCTGGCCCACGCCGAGTACCTGATGCTGGCGCTGTACGCCACCTACTGGCTGTGGGCGCTGGGCCGGGTGGATCCCGCCCTGGCGGTGCCGGTGGTGGTCCCGCTGTTCTTCCTCCTCGGGTGGCTCACCTACCGCCTGCTGGTCCGCCATCTCCTGCGAGCGCCGCTCGCCACGCAGATCTTTGCGACGTTCGGCCTCCTCTTCTTCCTCCGGTATTCGGCGTTTGCGGCATTCGGCCCCAACGTGCGAGGGACGCTGGAGGCCGCCCCGCCCGCCAGCCTCAGCGTGCTCGGCGTCCCGATCGCGGCGCCAAAACTGGCCGCCGCCGTCGTCTCGCTGGCCGCGTTCGGTGCCCTGGCGCTGTTCCTGCGCCGCACGAAGACCGGCCGGGCCCTTCAGGCGGTCGCCCAGAACCGCGACGTGGCCCTCGCGCTGGGCATCCCGGCGGAGGGGATGTACGCCCTGGCGTGGGGGATCGCCATCGCCAGCGTGGCGCTGGCCGGGGTGCTGCTCTTCCCCTTCTACCAGGTGTCGCCCACCATCGGCGACGCGTTCCTGCTCATCGCCTTTGCCAGCGTCGTGCTGGGGGGGTTCGGCCGGGTGGATGGGGCGCTGGTCGGCGGGATCTGCATCGGGATGGTGGAGAATGTGCTGGGCACCCTCCTGCTGCCCACGTTCAAGCTGCTGTTCGTGTTTGCCGTCTTCGTGCTGATCCTGCTGGTCCGGCCCGAAGGCCTGGTGGGCGAGCCGCAGTGACCGGGCACTGACAGGGCGGCGGTGACCCGCACGACGCGGTTCCTCCTGGGCGCCGGCGTCCTCTCGGCGCTCCTCCCCCTGGCGGTGAGGGATTCGTTCCTCCACAACGCGCTCATCCTGGCCTTCCTGTTCGGGACGACCGCGCAGGCGTGGAACCTCATCGGCGGGTATGCCGGCCAGATCTCGTTCGGGCACGCCGTCTTCTTCGGGCTGGGGGCGTACGCCGCGGCCGTCCTGCTGGGGCGGTACGGCATCAGCCCGTGGCTGAGCATGTGGGCAGGCGCCGCCGTCGCCGTGCTGGTCTCGCTGGCGATCGGCTTCCCCACGTTCCGGCTGCGGCGCCACTTCTTTGCGCTGGCAACCCTGGCCCTGGCGGAGATCGTCCGCATCCTGTTCTTGAACTGGCCGTATGTGGGCGCGGCCGTGGGCTTCTACCTGCCGCTGGAATACCGCAACCGCCCAGCCTACCTGATGTGGGACGCCAAGCCGCCCTACTACCTCACCGCGCTGGCACTCTTCCTCCTGGCCACACTGGTGGTCTGGATCGTCGACCGGCACCGCGCGGGCGTCTACCTCCGCGCCATCAACCAGGACGAGGACGCGGTCGAGATGCTCGGCCTCCCCACCCGGCGGTACAAACTCTACGCCATGGCGCTCTCGGCCGCGCTGACGGCGCTGGCGGGCACCGTCTACGCCCTCTACGTCCTCTACATCGACCCCTACAACGTCATGGCCGGCCGCATCTCGCTGTTGGCGGTGGTCATCGCCCTGATCGGCGGGCGGGCCACCGTCGCCGGGCCCGCGCTGGGAGCGCTCTTCATCGTGCTCCTCAGCGAGTACACGCGCTCATGGCTGGGCGGGCTGGGCGCCGGCGCCGACTTCATCCTGTTCGGGGCACTGGTCATGCTCGTCTCGATCCGGGAACCGGGCGGGCTGGTGGGGCTGTTCACCAGGAGGCCTGCGGTGGACGTGCCGGCGTCCGAAGGGGCCGGGGGGAATCCTGCGGGTCCGGGTGCAGGGCCCATGCGCACGGCGCCGCCGTCCGCGGGGGACGCGGTGCTCCGGGTCGAGGGGCTCTCGAAGCGCTTCGGCGGGGTGCAGGCCGTCCGCAACGCCACCCTGACGGTGCGGCGCGGCGAGATCTGCGGCCTCATCGGCCCCAACGGCGCCGGCAAGACCACGCTCTTCGAGTGCATCACCGGGTTCGTCCGCCCCGACGCCGGGGCAGTCCGCGTCGACGGTCGGGCGGTGGTCGGCCTGCCCCCGCACCGCATCGCCTGGGCGGACCTGTCGCGGACCTTCCAGGCAGTGCGCCTCTTCGGGGACCTCACAGCCTGGGAGAACCTCATGTGCGCGCAGGAGCACCGGCGCGAGGGCCTGTGGGAGGCCACGGTCTGCGGGCATCCGGCCCCGGCCGTCATGCGGGGCCGGATGCTCCTGGAATCCTTCGGCCTGTGGGGACTCCGCGACCTCCCGTCCGCTGCCCTCTCCTACGGCCAGCAGAAGCTGCTGTCCCTGGCCATGGCCGTGCTGCGCCGGCCGGCCCTGGTGCTCCTCGACGAGCCGGCGGCGGGCGTCAACCCGGTGCTGGTCGGGGAGATCGCCCGGCACATCCGGCGCCTCAACGCCGAGGGCATCACGTTCCTGATCATCGAGCACAACATGGAGTTCATCATGGCGCTGGCGCACCGCATCGTCTTCATGGCCGGTGGGGAGATCGTCGCCGAAGGGACGCCCGAGGCGATCCAGCGCAACGAAGTGGTGCGGGAGCTGTACTACGGGCGATGAGCGACGACCCCACCCCCACCTCGGCGGTGGCCAGGAGCGCGGACGACGTCCTGCTGGAACTCGCCGACGTCCACGCCGGCTACGACCGCCGAGAGGTGATCCGGGGGGTCAGCCTGCACGTGCGCGCGGCGGAGATCGTCGCCATGATCGGCCCCAACGGCGCCGGCAAGTCCACGCTCCTCAAGACGATCTTCGGCTTCCTCGTCCCCTCAGCCGGCGCGATCCGCTTTGCCGGCGAACCGATTGCGGGGCGCACGCCGCCCGAGGTGCTCCGACGCGGTATCTGCTACGTGATGCAGGGCTACAGCATCCTGCCCAACCTCACGGTGGAGGAGAATCTCGAGTTGGGCGCCTACATCCGCACCGACCGCCGCGTGCGGGAGGACGTGGCACGGGTGCTGGACCTCTTCCCGATCCTCCGGGAGCGACGCCGACAGCGGGCGCGCGTGCTCTCCGGCGGCGAGCGGCGGATGCTGGAGTTGGCCCGCGTCCTGCTGCTGTCCCCCCGGCTGGTGCTCTTCGATGAACCGACCATCGGCCTGGCGCCCCGGGTCATCGACGAGGTGTACGGGATCGTGCACGACCTGCGCGCCCGCGGCATCGCGCTATTGATCGTCGAGCAGAACGCCCGGACCGCCCTGCGCCACGCCGACCGCGCCTACGTGCTGGAGCAGGGACGCGTGCGGTTCGAGGGCAGCGGGGAGGAAATCCTGCACCACCCGGAGGTCCAGCAGGCCTACCTGGGCCTGCAGCGGTAGCCCGGGCGGCGGCCCGCCATCTGCCTCGGGCCACAGGCGCGCGGGCCAGCCGAGTGAGCGGCGCGTCCCTTAGCCAGCCACTTCGGCCAGCCCGTCCTGGATGACGGCCTTCCCGGCGGGGTTCAGCGTCTCGAACCCGTAGACCCTCCGGCCCGCCTCCTCGCCGGCTGGCCACAGGTGTGTGGTGATCGTCTGGCCAGGGAGCACCGGCCGGGCGAAGCGCACGGCGAGGCGCACCAGGCGGGAGGGGTCGTTCTGGCAGGCGTGCTCGATGAGGGCGCGGCCGGCGAACGCCATGGTGCACATGCCGTGGACGATGATGCCCGGCAGGCCCACCGACCGGGCGAAGTCGGGGTCCAGGTGAATCGGGTTCCGGTCGCCGGAGGCCTCGGCATACCGGTAGGTCTGGTCGGCATCGAGCACCTGGGAAACAGCCACGATGCGCCCGGCGGTCTTGGCCGCAGCCTTCGCCTCGGGCGGTGTCCGGTGATCGGGCGCCCTCTCGCCGGCGGCCTCACCCCTGAACCTGCGGCGGAAGAAGAGCGTGACGTAGGTCTCGTTGAGCAGGTCGCCGTGGACATCGCGCGTCCGCGTCTTGATCACCACCGTCGTCCCAGAGAACCCGGGGTGCACGCCGACCGGCGCCGCCTGCGTGCGCAGCACCATCCCGGGCACAATGGGCCGGTAGATGCGCACGTCCTGACCGCTGTGGAGGCCCCACCGGCGGTCCTCCCGGGCGATCAGCCGATCCACGACCCGGTCGATGTGCTCACCGATGGGCACGCCGGCGAACAGAGGCGGCGCCACCATCCCGGCCGCATGCAGGGGGTGGACGTCGTTCGTGGCAGCCGCGTAGGCTCTGACGTGCTCCGCCTCCACGGTGAAGGGGCGTTCCTCGGTCCACTCCCCCAGCCGGTCCAGTTCAATGTGAAGCGTCTCCGTCACTTTCTGACCCCTGCGTCGACACATTCCGGGATGGCTGGATGCCTTCGCCTGGGTGCCCGGATTCCCCTTTCAGCGTCACCGGGATGGCCGGCTCCAGAGGCCCTCGGTGCTCTGTTTCACCCCGCCCCTGTGTCGGATTCGGCGCTCGTCCCGCAGGCCGCGGCCTGGGCGCTCGGCGTGCGCGAGCAGCCGGGTCGCCCGATCACCAGAGACGCTCGGAGGCCCACGCCGACAGCCTTCAGCATCTGCCGAATGAGCTCTATAGGTCGTGGCCATCGCCTGATCGATCTAACCGGTCTGGATGACGAGCACCTGCCGCTCGCTGGGGGTCACCGTGTCGTGGATCTCGTCACGTCAGAGTCAGGCACCTCAGACGCCACTGTCACCAAGGAGAGCGATCCGCGATCCTGAGCCTGGCTGTCGTTGTGTTCGTCGCCTCCATGCTGGCCATCTGGGTGGGAGGGCGGACCCTGACGCGGTCGGCGGCCATCATCGCTGCGCACACCGGTCTGGGCCGGGTGTTCACAGGGAGTTTCCTCCTTGCCGCTACCACCTCGCTGCCGGAGGCCGCCACCGAGGCCGCCTCCCTGGGGCCGGTGACATCGCGCTGGGCGAACTGTTCGGCAGCAACGTCTTCAACATGACCATCATCGCGGTCTCCGGCATCGCGTGAGGCGGAGCTTCACTGCTCGCCGCGGCTTCCAGCGGCCACGTGATCACGGCAGCGTTCGGCATGCTCCTGTCGGCCATTACCGCGACGGTGGGGCTCATCTCGAGCGGCCTGGTGGTCGTGATGCTTGTGGCCCCCACTACCCGCCGCATCGGACGGATGAGCGCGGAGGCGGCGATCCTGCTCGCCGCCTACCTGATCAGCACGTTCCTGGTGTTCCTGCACAGGCACCAGCAGAAGCCGGCAATTGCCCGGAGGACGGGGCAAATCAACGGCACCCGTGGATGCCGGAGCCCGGGATGCGCGCCTTCCTGATGGAGTACACTCCCTGTGCCGCGCGTCAGCGCAGCCAGAACACAGCCAGCAGGATGTGCGCCACGGCCACAGCCACCACGGTGAAGGGCACGCTGATCCGCATGTAGGAGCCCAGGGGAACCTTGTAGCCGTGCTTCTCCAAGTAGCCGCAGGCGAAGACGTTGGCGGTGGCCCCCACGGGGGTGATGTTGCCGCCGGACCCGGTACCGATGAGCATGCCGTAGAGCAGCGGCCACGCGCTGATGCCCAGCAGCTTCGCCAGGTCCTGGGCCACCGGGATCATCAGCACCGTGTAGGGCACGTTGTCCACGAACGACGAGATCGCCACGGAAATCCACACCAGTGCTCCCATGGCGAGAGCCGGAGTGTCGAAGCCCGCATCGTGGAGGAGGGTGGCGAACGCCCGCAGCAGCCCTGTGGACTGCATCGAGTGAACCACCACGAAGATGCCCATGATGAACCCGAAGGAACTCCAGTCGAACTCTACGAACATCGCCCGGAACCGGGCGCGGTTCAGCCAGAGGGCGACGACGCCCGCTGCCACCCCGACGATCCCGGGCCGGAGGCCACGCTCGTGGCCGAAGGCCAGCGCCAGCACGGCGGCCACGAAGAGGACGCTCGCACCATAACTGACCGGGATCCGCTCCGCAGGTATGTCGATCGGCTTTGACATCTCCCTGAACTGGAAGAGCAGGGTTGCCAGGGCCGCCACCACCGCGATGACCGTGAGGGTACCCAACCCCGGCCGCCCCAGGAACCAGAAGAAGTCCGTGAACTTCATGCCTGTCTTGAGGGCCAGGATCAGGGAGGGCGGGTCCGCCACCATGGTGACGGTGGTGACCGCATTGGATGAGATCCCTACGGCAATCATGTACGGGAAGAGCGAGGTGTTCAGTCGCCTGCTGATCTGAAGCGCGATGGGCGCCATCATCAAGACAGCCCCGACGTTCTCTACCCAGACCGAGAGGGCCGCGGTGGCAGACGCCAGGGAGAGAATGGCGTACTTCTCAGTGCGGGCCCTGTGGATGATTCGCTCCGCCAGCAGTTTGGGCACGCCGCTGTCCATGAAGGCGATGGAGACCATCATGAAGCCCCAGTAGATCCCTAGGACATCCCACTGGAGGGCTTCGGTGAGCACTTCGGCGGGGGTGAGCACGCGCAGGGCCACCAGGAGTATGGCCGCTGCGATGGCTACGTACGCAATCCGTACTCGCCGGGTGATGGCCAGGGCATAGGTGATCGTGAAGATCGCCAGCGCGGTCGTCTGCTGGGACGTCATCAGTGATGGCCTCCCTGCTCGTGTGGGGTGCGTGCGCGGGCGGCGCCGGCGCGGCGGTTCTCCCGGCCGGGCGGCGCACAACGGAGAGAAGCCTAACAGGCTCGTCGGGGTGCGTCAACAAGGCGAATCGCTTCGCCTACACTGCTGCCCGGGGCGCTGTCGTCGCCATGTGATATGTGACCCGAGCAAGCTACTGTCTGCGACCCCCGGGAGGAATACAGGTGAGTCCAACGTCCAAGCGGCAGAGCCTCACCAGGTTCTGCGCCACGACGGGCTCCCACCGCAAGGCCACCATCCGGGTCCTGAACAGCCCCCGGACGCCTAGCCCCGCCGGCGGCGCCGACTCCCAACCGATGGAGCACAGGCCATCGCCGTCCTGGCGGCCATCTGGGAGGCGGCGGGCTACCCTTGGTCGGTCCGGCTCAAGGCTCTGCTGCCCCTGTGGCTCCCCTGGGCCAAGCAATTGCTCGCGACTAGTTCCCAGGCCAAGATCGCCGCCCTGGAACAGCTGCGGCAACGCTTGACCCCCTTTGCCTTGGCCGATGAGATCGAGCGCAAGCTGCAACAGATCTACCGGCTAGCCAACCACCGGCAGAGCCCGCGGCTTGAGCCCGTCAGCACACCACCCCGACCAGCATCGGGCTGCAGAGCGCGAAGCTCCTCCCCTTCCACACGCCGGCGCCATGAGGTGCCGGCGGCAGCGAGAGGAAGGGAGGTAGGAGCATCCTCTATTCCCCACCTTGCCCCGGTAGCACCGGAGATGGCGCGATGATGCCGGGCTGGGTAGCAATGACACATGGCTTGACAGGCAAGGCCCCGCCTCCCGTGCTCCAGGTCCTCCAGGCTTGCTGCGCCATCCTGGGCGCCCGATACTGGGGACCAAGGAGAACCTGCGGGCTGGAGGCGCTGCAATGGATCATGGGGCCATGAATCTTAGGCGCGCGACCGAAGCCGATGCCCGCCAAATCGCGCGGATCCATGTGCTCGCATGGCAAGAAACGTACCACAACATCCTCCCCGACCAATTCCTCGCCTCCCTTTCCGTCGAGCGCCGTCAGGAGATGTGGACCGCCCAGCTTGCCGACCCTACTCGCGCTTCAGGTATCTTCGTCGTCGAGCGAGAAGGAGCAGGGGTTGTCGGATTCTCCTCAGCGGGTCCTGCCAGAGGAGAGGCGCTGGGTTTCAGCGGTGAGCTGTATGCCATCTACCTCTTGGCGTCGCATCAACGGCGGGGCCTCGGTCGAGCCTTGTTCTGCGCCGCCGCGGGCTTCCTTCATCAGCATGGTGTTCGTTCAATGATGCTCTGGGTCCTGAAGGACAACCCAACCCGAGGTTTCTACGAGCATCTCGGCGGCACAGCATACCGTGAGCAGCCCATCGAGATTGGCTCGAAGGAGTATCTCGAGGTGGCCTACGGTTGGCCGGATCTTACCACAGTCTTACGCCCCGAAGGCGGCGTTGTGGCATCCCCGCCTATCTGACACTCGTGAGGTCGTTCCGCTGGTGATCTTCGCGGGTGCGGCTGGGGCCACTGTCTGGCCGGGGATCCCGTCTGTATCGGAGCGTTCGCCCCGCGCCTCCGGTGGGTCAGTTGGACCAAGCCACGCCGGATGTCGCTGACAGGATGGACCGAGCGCCGGACCTGCAGGATCGGTCCTCAGCCTGCCGAAGGCCCGGGGAGGAAAGGAGGACGCTTCGTGCAGATCGGTTCCGGGTCGCCCACGCAAGTTCTCAAGACCGAGCACCGTCTGATCCTGAAGGTCATAGAGGCGCTCGGCAACATCGTTAGGGCCGTGGAAGGCGGGGCCGAAGTACCCGCCGAGCGGATCCGCAAGATCGTGGAGTTCAGCCGGACCTTTATCGACAGGTGCCACCACGGCAAAGAGGAGACATGTCTGTTTCCGTGCATGGAGCGGCGGGGTGTGCCAAGGGAAGGCGGCCCCATAGGCGTGATGTTGATGGAGCACGACCAGGGCCGGGCGCTGGTCCGTCAGATCTCTGATCTGGTGGATTCGGACGTGGGGACCTCGGAACGCGGCCGCCTGATGGCCCTGTGCGCCGAATATGTTGCGCTGCTCACCCAGCACATCTCCAAGGAAGATCACATCCTGTTCGCCGTGGCGGAGCACGTGCTGAGCGCGTCCGATGAAGCCGAGATCCTGAGAGGCTACGACGATATCGAGAACGTCAGGATGGGCCCCGGCGTGCACGAGGCCATGCACCGCCTGGCCGACGAGGTGATGGTCGGCTGACTGCTGTGCAGGCTGCCTAACCCCCCACCGCCTCGAAGAACCGCCTGACCGCCTCGATGTGCGCGTCCGGACCGGCCAGCCCCGCGCGCATGGTTGCGTATTCGCGCAGCCGCTCGGGCCGCTGCACCGGCATCGGGTCGAGCCCGGCCTCGACGATGATGTGCCGCCGCCCGCGGAACGTCACGGACTCCTGCGTCCACAGCAGACATCGTGAATAGCCCGTTCGGTCCATGTCGTATAATCCCTCCGTGGCCGCGTCTCCGGCGCTGCAAGGCGTCATCTTCGACCTCGGCGGGACGCTCATCTACCCGTCCACGACCGACGAGCACTGCATCCGCGCTCTCGCGGCCTGGCTGCGCGCGCACGGCTGGCCGGCGGATGTGGAGGACGCCGTCCGGGAGGCGCGGCGCTGGGTTCTGGCGATGACCGCCCAGACCGGTCGACAACACACCATGGCGGAGGGGATCCGGCGGGCGCTGGCCCGCGTCGGCCGGCCCGCGCCCGACGACGGGTTCGTCCACCAGGCAGAGCAGGTCTTCTTCAGACCCGAACTGGCCGGGTACCGCCCCTTCCCCCACGCCGTCCAGTTGCTGCGGCGCCTGCAGGCGGCGGGGATGCGGGAGGGCTGCATCTCGAACGCCACGTCCCACTGGCTGATCGAGCGCATCGTGGACCAGATGGGATTCCGCCCCTACCTGGACCCCGTGGTCTCCTCGGCGGCGTTCGGGCGGACGAAGCCCGATCCGGGCATCTTCCGGTCGGTCCTCGACCGGTGGGGCATCCTGCCGCAGGAGGCCGCCATGGTGGGCGACACGCTGGCCGCCGATATCGCCGGTGGGGCGGCTGCGGGCATGCGGACCCTCTACGTCACCATGCAGCCGCACCCCAGCAACGCCCGGTTCGCCGACATCCGGGCCGACGCGGAGGCGGCGACGCTGGAGGAGGCGGAGCGCATCCTGCTGGAGTGGGCGGGAGAGGCTAGCCGCCCCGTGCGGCGTCAATGAGGCGCTGCAGCGCCGCCAGCGCGTCGTCCAGCCGGTCGGCGGGGACCAGCAGGTGGTCGTGGTGGAACGACGAGAGCACCCGCGCCTCAATGCCCGCCTCGGCCAGGGCGGCGGTGACGACCGTGAGGTAGGAGGCCGTGTTCAGGTCCACCGCCGCCTCCAGGGTGACGAGCCGGTAGCCGCGCTCCACCCGGGCCCCCGGGAACTTGGTGCGGACGCGCACCCACTCGTCCTCGGCGAGCACGATGGTCTGCTCGTGGGGGAAGAACTGCACGAAGAAGGGCGCGTGCACCTCGGCCAGGGCCTTGCGCATGCTGATTTCATAGAGCGGGGAGACGCCAACGACCACGAACCCGCGGGGATCGACGCGCAGCGACGTCCCTCCAAGCAGCCGGGCGATCTCGGGATCCGTCGGCGCGGGGCGCATCTGCCGGGGATCCATCGAGGAACAGGCGGTCAGGCGGCGGCTCGCAGCGCCTGGTCGAAATCGGCGATCAGGTCGTCGGCGTCTTCCAGGCCCACCGACACGCGGATCAGGCCCTCGGTGATCCCCACCTGCTCCTGTTCGGCCCTGGGGATCCCGATGCTCGTGGTGGAGGCGGGATGCGTGACCAGCGTCTCGACCCCGCCCAGGCTGACGGCCAGCAGGCAGAGACGCAGGGACTCCACGCAGCGCACGCCGGCGGCGAAGCCGCCGCGCACCTCGAACGAGAGCATGCCGCCGAAGCCGCGCATCTGGCGCGAGGCGACGGCGCGGTGGGGGTGGGTGGGGAGCCCCGGGTAGTGCACCGCCGCGACCCGGGGGTGGCCGGCCAGGAACTCCGCCAGCCGCTGCGCGTTGTCATTGTGCCGCTCGACCCGCAGTCCCAGCGTCTTGAGGCCGCGCAGGAGCAGCCAGGCGGCGAACGGATCGAGCACCGGCCCCAGGATGCGCAGGGTCCGCACGCACCGGCGGATCAGGTCGCGCCGGCCGACGATGACGCCGGCGGTGACGTCCGCATGCCCGCCCAGGTACTTGGTCGCGCTGTGCACAACCAGGTCGACGCCCAGCGCCAGCGGCGTCTGGTTGAACGGCGAGGCGAAGGTGTTGTCCGCGATGGTCATCGCGCCGACCCGCTGCGCCAGTCCGACGACTGCGGCGATGTCCGTCACCTGGATCAAGGGGTTGTTTGGGGTCTCGATGTAGACCAGGCGTGTGTTGGCGCGCAGGGCTTGCTCGTACGCGGCGACGTCCACCGAGTCGATCAACGTGACCTCCACGCCCCGCTTGGGGAGGACCTCCGTGAACAATTCATAGGTCGCCTGATACACGGCGCGTGGGGAGACCACGTGGGTACCCGGTTCGGTGACCGTGAGCACCGCAGTGGAGATCGCGCCCATCCCGGAGGCGGCCGCCAGGGCGTCCTCCCCGCCCTCCAGCAGCGCCATCCGTTCTTCGAACAGGCGCGTGGTGGGGTTGCCCCACCGCGTGTAGTACCACCCCTCTCCCCGGTCGGCGCCCAGGGCGGCGCCCTCCGCCATGGTGTCGAACCGGAACGTCGAGGTCTGGTAGATGGGGAGACTGACCGACTTGAGGGGATCCCGCACCGTCCCGCCGTGGATGGCACGGGTCTGAAAGCCCTGGAACTCGCCCATGGTTCTTCCTCCGGAGAGTGCAACGTAGCTCCATCGTGGTTCAGTCCTGCGGCGCGATTCCCTGCCGGAGTCGCCGGACCCCGCGAAGCACGGAGGGGCATCCGTCGGCGCCTCCGAAGCATGGGGTGGTGACCCGCATCCTCCTCGTCCGGCACGGCCAGACCGAATGGAACCGCCAGGAGATCTTCCGCGGGCGGACAGACGTGCCCCTGAGTGAGCTCGGGGTCAGGCAGGCGATCGCCGTGGCGGCGCGCCTCGCCAGCGGGGAGCTCTCGGCCGTCTACTCGAGCCCGCTCCAGCGGGCGATGGTCACGGCGCAACATGTGGCCGCCGCCGCGGGCCTCACGCCTCGGGCCGTCGAGGACCTGACGGACATGAGCTTCGGGGCCTGGGAGGGCCAGCCCCACGACCAGGTCAGAGCGCGATACCCCGACCTCTACGCCCGCTGGCTCTCCGAGCCTCATCGGGTGCGGCCGCCGGAGGGCGAGACGCTCGCCGAAGTCCGCCGACGGGCGACCGACGCGGTGCAGGGCATCGCCGCCGACCACCCGAACGCCACCGTCGCCGTGGTGTCGCATCGCGTGGTCAACAAGATGCTGCTCTGCGCGACCCTCGGTCTTGGGGACGATGCCTTCTGGCGGATCCGGCAGGAGACCGGCTGTCTGAACGTCCTGGAGTGGGGCGGGGATCCTCCCAGGGTCCTGCTGGTCAACGACGTCTGCCACCTGCGGGGGCTGGAGCCGGATCGATCCGATTTCTGAGGCGATGGCCGCTCGCATTGATAGGGCGGCGGGGCCCGGGGTACGATATGCACGAACTGCATGAGGCGATGAGGCTCGCTCAAACTGCTGATATCTGGTAGCCTCTTCCCGAGCGAGTAGGGGCGATTTCTTTTCCGCCGACCGCCCGACCGGGTTCCAACGATCACCAGGGGATCCCATGACCGACACCTGGACCGCGATGCTGATGGGGATGCTCGTCTTCGCGGCGCTCGACCACGCCCCGTACATGGTCCTGGTCGTCCCGCTCGGGAGGGACCGTCGAGGGTGAGGGACGTGGCCGCATCCTCAACCCCAACCCCGCCCGCAGGCCTCTCAAGGAACTCCGCTCTGAGGTTTGTCGTCCTGCTGGGAGCCGTCAGCCTGTGCGCCGACACCACCTACGAGGGGGCCCGGAGCATCACGGGACCCTTTCTCGCGACGCTCGGTGCCACCGGCGCGGCCGTCGGCATGGTGGCGGGGCTGGGGGAGTTGGTCGGCTACGCGCTCCGCTTGGTCTCCGGCTACTGGAGCGACCGCACGGGCCGCTACTGGGCGATCACGCTGTGGGGGTATGCGCTCAACCTGGTGGCCGTCCCCCTCCTGGGCCTCGCGGGCCAGTGGCCGGTGGCCGCGGCGCTCATGATCGCCGAGCGAACCGGCAAGGCGCTGCGCACGCCCGCCCGCGATGCCATGCTGTCCCACGCCACCAGGAGCATCGGGCGCGGATGGGGCTTCGGCCTGCACGAAGCCCTGGATCAGACCGGAGCGGTGCTCGGCCCCCTGGTCGTCGCGGCGGTCCTTCACGTCCGCGGCAGTTACCGGCTGGGCTTTGCCGTGCTGCTGGTCCCCGCGCTCCTGGCACTGGGGATCCTGGTGGCCGCGCGCCTGCTCTACCCTCGTCCCAGAGACCTCGAGGTGGGTCCCCCGGCGCTGGACGCCTCCGGGTTCCCGCGCGCCTTCTGGCTCTACCTCGCCGCGGTGGCGCTGGTGGCGGCCGGGTACGTAGATTTTCCGCTCATCGCCTACCACTTCGAGAAGCGGGCGGTCGCCCCGGCAAGCTGGATTCCCATCTTCTACGCCGTCGCGATGGGTGTGGATGCGTTCGCCGCGCTGCTCTTCGGCCGGATCTTTGACCGGATCGGAATCGGGATCCTGGCGGTCGTGTCTGTGCTCTCCTCGCTCTTCGCGCCCCTGGTCTTCCTGGGGGGATTCCACGTTGCGCTCGCCGGCATGGCGCTCTGGGGGGTGGGCATCGGCGCGCAGGAGTCCGTCATGCGGGCCGCCGTGGCCGGCATGGTGCCCCCACACCGGCGCGGATCCGCCTACGGCCTCTTCAACGCGGGGTATGGCGTGTTCTGGTTCGTGGGCAGTGCGCTGATGGGGCTGCTCTATGATGTGTCGATCAGGTCACTGATCGTCTTCTCTGTGGCAACGCAACTGGCTGCCGTCCCCCTGATCCTCGCGACGAGCAGAGTCGTTCAGCGGGCAGGACGGGGGGAGCCGGCCCGCCCGTGACCGGGAACGGCCGTGGGTGTCGCGGGAAGAGGTCCTGCGCCACCCGGGCGTGAGCGTTCCAGGACGCTCGGGCGGCGAGGCCTCACCGGCGGAGGAGAGGCCAGCCTACGCCCGCCACACCATCCCGGGCGCGCCGCTGACCTTGTGCAGGACGCGGCGCCAGGCCGTGCGCTCGCCGTCGCTCATGGGTTCTTCCCGGAACCGATAGTCGTGCTTGCGCCAGAACTCCTCGAGGTCGCGCATCAGGCGCTCCATCAGCCCGCGCTCGGTTTGGAGCAACCACTGTAGCGACGCCTCTCCGCCCACATGGCGTACGACGGCCACGAGGTGCCGAAGGCAGAGTCCCAGGCTTCCTGTGTAGCGGGTGCGGAAGTCCTGGTCGGGCAGGGCCTGCGCGGTGGCCCATGCGTACCGGTCCTCGCCCTCCCACTGGTCGCTGCAGGCAGGACAGGGCCGCCGCGGTTGCAGCCAGGCGCCGACGGCGCGGGACAGCGACCCGCGCCGCGCCCGGCTTCGGGGCAGAACCCGCCGTCCGGTGGCGGCCAGCGCAGGTTCCGAGGCCAGGGCGACGCAGGCTCGGCGAAACTCGTCCAGCAGATGCCGGTAGACGATCGCGATGCCGGTGGCACAGTCGAAGATGGTGGAAAGTTGCCAGGCGTGGGCCGCGCAGAAGCCGCGCGCGTCGATAAACGCACTGCGCGACCACGGGTCATTCACCCGTTCGTAGAGAAAGCCATCAAGGAAGCGTCGGGTTCCGGTCACGCAGAGGTGGCAGATGGCGCAGTGCTGCGCATCAAGCGCCTCATAGACGACATGGAACAACTGATCCCGCTGCAAGCCTCAGGTGGCCCCCCCCGGAGACCTCTCTCCGGCCGGCCGGTCAGACGGCGCGTCCGCGCTTCCCGTTCCCCCTTCACGGTCGGTCAGGGCCTGCCGTAGGCGATCCCGCCGCGCGCGCTGCTGGGGGATCGAGACCTCAAACTGGCGGTTGGAGCGCTCGAGTCCGGTGAGATTCAGCCTCAGCGAGCGGATGGCCTCGTCGGCGATATAGGCGCGCTGGCGCAGGACTGCCATCTCTGCGCGGGCAGCCATCCACTCGTTGCGGGTCTGCTCGATGGTCAGTGACGGCGCAAGCACGGCGTCAGCGCCGTAGGCCAGCAGGATCTTGACGGCCTCCTGGAGGGTCCAGCCCTTCTCGGCGATGAAGGCGTCAAGGCGAGCACGCAGACGGTCGGGGAGGCGCACTGCGATCCGCTCGAGGGATGGGAAGATCACCTCACCCATGAAATCCCTTCCCTCCTCTGGCGAGCACCAGGTGGCGAAGCCAGTCTCGGAATGCAGCGCTGCGGCCACGCGGAGGGTCGGCACCGGCGGCCCTCCCGTCGGCCCCCTGCAGGCGGGCCATCAGCGAGGCGCTCTCATCCCGAAGCGCCCGCATGGCTCGCCGGTTCTGCTGCAGTGCGACGCCCAGGGCCCGGACGGTCTCGCCCAGTTCGTGCACGACCTTCTCCGCAGCAATCGTCCGGGCA
Source organism: Candidatus Fervidifonticultor octavus (assembly GCA_031459655.1). GTDB lineage: Bacteria > Sysuimicrobiota > Sysuimicrobiia > Sysuimicrobiales > Humicultoraceae > Fervidifonticultor_A > Fervidifonticultor_A octavus_A. Next base: position 37,462 of record JAVKID010000006.1, read on the forward strand.
CGCATCGAGACCAACAGCGCCTGGGTCTCGCGCCGCTTCAGTTCCTGCCGCTCCACCTCGGCTTCCGGGCCCGGGCGGCCTTCCAGCGCCTTCCATGCCGCCTCGTCCCGGAGAAACCGGTCGAGGCCCTGCTCAACCAACCACGGCAGCCCATCTTCGGGCTCTCGCCCAGCGGCATCCAGGGCCCGCCGGATCATCGCCCAATCCTCTGCCAGTAGCTCGACCTCGATCCCTTCGGGCACCGCCACGCTGCCACCGTCCTGCGCGCCGACACCGCAGACCGCGTGCCGAAGCAAAAAGCTCCTACCGACTCCGCCAGTCAGTAGGAGCTATCAGCCTCGCGTCGCGAAGCAATCGGCGAGCTCCATCGCCTATGCGCTTGTCGTGCATCCATCCTAAATCGCGTCGGGCGACTTGTCAAACGCAGGCATGGCGGCGCCTGCTTTGTCGGCGAGCCCCGCGCGGCCAACCCTCGAGCCCACTACGCCTCCGGGCCTACCTCCGCCACCACGATGCCGATCAGGATCAACAAGGCACCAAGCGCCTGCCGGCCCCGCAGCACTTCTCCCAGCAAGAGGTGCGCGGCTACTGCGGCGGCCACGGGCTCGAAAGTGAACATCAACCCCGTGTGCGAGGGGCTCGTGAACCGCTGCGCCCAGTTCTGAATCACGAGCGCGCCCACGGTGGCCGCAACGGCCATGAAGAGGAGTATCCCCCAGATGCCCGGCGGCGCAGCGACCAGCGCGCGCAGCGGCCGCTCCACGGACGCCGCCAGCGTGCTGAGCGCCGCCACCGAGACCACTTGGGCCGCCGCGAAGGCCAGCGGGTCCAGCGCCGGGGCCAGGCGCCCCACCAGCACAATGTGCAGGGCAAAGCAGACGGCGCACCCCAGCACCAGCAGGTCCCCCAGAGTGGCGCCCATCGGGTCGTCAAGCGTGAGCAACGCGAGTCCGGCGGTCGCGCTGGCGATGCCGGCCCAGACCCAGCCCCGGGGTCGGCGCCGCAGCCACACCGACGCGATCACCGGCACCAGGACGACTGAGAGCCCGGTGATGAACGCGGCCTTCGAGGCCGTGGTCAGCCGTAATCCGACGGTCTGCAGCCCATACCCGAGGAAGAAGACCACACCGACCGCGGCGGCCTGCATCCACGATCGCGCGGGCAGCGCGGCCCGCCGCGCGGGCGCCACGGCGACCAGAAGGACGGCCCCGATGGTGAAGCGCGCCGCGAGGTAGGTGAACGGCGGCAGCGCCGCCAGCACCATCTTCCCCAGCGAGAAGGTCAGGCCCCAGACGGCAGCCACGGCGAGCAGCGAGAGGTCGGCGGCCAGACGGAGCCGCGCCGATCCGCCTGGCCGCAGCGGTGCGGCCGACATGATGCTCCCCATGATATGGATCGCCCGCGCCGGGCGTCAACGCCACCATGCAGGCTCCGCGCCTGCGGTGGCGGAAATCAGTCCTGCCAAGACCATGAGCGCCGAAGGGTGGATCGCCACCGGGATCCTGGCCGCCACGCTGGCGGCGTTCGCCTGGGAGCGCCCGCGGCCTGAGATCGTCGCCATGGCCGCGGTCCTGGCGCTGGGACTCTCGGGCGTGGCCCCGCCGGCCCAGGCCTTCGCCGGCTTCGGGGACCCGGTGGTCATCACCATCGCATGCCTCTTTGTGGTGAGCGCCGGACTGGAGCGCACCGGCATCGCCGTGCGCGCGGCCCGTTCCCTGCTCGGGGTGCTGGGATCGCCGTCCGAGGTCACCCTCACCGCGGCCCTGATGGTCCTCGCCGGTCTGCTGTCCGGAATCATGAACGTCATCGGCGCCATGGCGATGCTCCTGCCCGTGACGCTGGCGATCTGCCGGGAGACCGGGATCAGCCCCACGCGGCTGCTCATGCCGCTCGCGATCGGCAGCCGGCTGGGCGGCGCGCTGACCCTGGTCGGCAAGCCGTCGAACCTGGTCGTGAACGCCTTCCTGGTGGACTCGGGCTTTCCCTCACTGTCGTTCTTCTCCTTCTTGCCCGTCGGTGCCGCGCTGCTGGCCGTGGGCGCGGCCTTCATGGCCACGGCCGGGAGGCGGCTGCTGCCCGCGCAGGCCGAGGGGGCCCCTCCTGCCGGCAGGCCGCCCCGCGCCCTCCCGGAGGTCTACCGGATCCGCGAACGGCTCTTCCGCATCCGCGTGGAGGAGACCACGCCGCTGGCCGGCAAGACCCTGACCGAAGCCTCGCTGGGTGAATCCTTCGGCATCACGGTCCTGCGCATCACACGGGGACGCCGCCGCCTGGACGCGCCGGCGTCTGATGAGCGCCTGCAGCCCGGCGACGTGCTCCTGGTGGCGGCGCGGCCCGAGGAGGTGGAGCGGCTGCGCGCCCTGGGACCGCTGGAAGCCGAACCCGGCGCCGGCCCGCGCGCAGTGCTCGAGACCGATGAGGTCGGCCTGGCCGAGGTCATGGTCGCGCCGCGCTCCGACCTGGCCGGCAAGAGCCTGCGGGAACTCGAGTTCCGGCGGCGGTACGGGCTGACCGTCGTCGCCATCTGGCACGCCGGCCGGCCGCGCCGAACCTGGCTGGCGGACCTGCCGCTGGAGTACGGGGACGCCCTGCTGCTCCAGGGACCGCGCGAGCGAATTGAGGTCCTCAGGGAGGACCCCAACTTCATCTCGCTGGACGTCCCCCCGCCCTTGAGGATCGCGCGGGCGCCGTTTGCGCTCCTGGCAGCGGCCGCGCTGGTCGTGTTGGGCGCATCGGGGGTGGCTCCCATCAGCCTGGCCGCGCTGCTGGCGGCCGGCCTCGTCGTGGCAGGGGGTGGGGTGACGGTGGAAGAGGCCTTCCAGTCCATAGACTGGCGGACGGTGGTCGTCACCGGTGGGCTGCTGCCGCTGGGACTCGCGCTGCACACCACCGGGGCCGCGGCCGTGCTGGCCGGGGGTGTGCTGACGGTGGGAGGACACTCGACGGCCGGCACGCTGGCCGCGGTCCTGGCGGCGGCGGCGATCATCGGTCACTTCGTGCCCAGCGTGCCCGCGACGATCCTCATAGCGCCGATCGCGCTCTCGGCGGCCGGAGCCGTGGGCGTCTCACCGGTGCCGTTCATGATCACCGTCGCCTCGGCCACGTCCGTGACGCTGGTCACACCGATCAGCCATCCCGCAAGCCTGATGGTGATGGGACCGGGCGGGTACCGGTTCATCGACTACGCGCGCGTGGGCGCGCCCCTGGCCCTGCTGCTCACCCTCACGCTGTTCGCGGTCGTGGCGCTGGTCTGGGGCGTCTAGGATCCGCGTGCCGGCGTCGCCGACGCCTGCTGACGCCGGTGGGGCAGGGCAATCGCGGCGCGCCAGAGAACTCCGTGGGGCATGCGGTTCGGCGCCCACGTATCCGTCCGCGACTCCCTCGATCTGGCCGTCGACCGGGCCGTCGCCATCGGCTGCGAGTGTCTGCAGATCTTCTACGGCTCGCCCCGACAGTGGCGCCGCGCCGTCTACCCCGACGACGTGCTCGACCGCTTCGTCCAGAAGCGGCGGCGGGCCCGCCTCGACCCCCTGGTGGCCCACGCGGCCTACCTGCTGAACCTGGCCGCGCCCGAGGCCGGCCTGCGCCGCAGGTCCGTCGTCTCGCTTGCAGCCACCCTGCGCGGGGTGGAGCGCCTGGAGGGCCTGGGCGCGGTCACGCACCTGGGCAGCCGGATGGAGGCGCCGCGCCGCGCGGCCCTCACGCGCGTGGCGGCCTCGCTGCGCGACGCCCTCGACGCCGCCGACCGCGCGATGGTCCTCCTGGAGAACAGCGCGGGTGCCGGCGGTTCGCTGGGGGCGGCGTTCGAGGACCTGGCCGAGGTCTTGGACCTGCTCGGGGGCCATCCCCGGGTCATAGTCTGCCTGGACACCGCGCACCTCTTCGCGGCCGGATGGGATCTTCGCACGCCGGCCGGGGTGGATGCGATGGTGGAGGCCGCCGACCGCCTCATCGGCTGGTCCCGCGTCCGGCTGTTCCACCTCAACGACTCGACGGGCGCGCTCGGATCAGGCGTCGACCGCCACGCCAACATCGGCGAGGGCTGGATCGGGCTGGACGGGTTCCGGGCGATCGTGACCCATCCGCGGATCCGGCCGCTTCCCGGCATCATCGAGACGCCGGGCTTCGACCGGATGGGGCCCGACCGGATGAACCTGGCACGCCTGCGGCGCCTGGCCGGAGGCGGCCGCCGCGCGGCCCGGACAGGGCGCGCGCGCGGCCGACTTGACGCGCCATCCCATGCGCAAGGGGATCGCGCGTGAGCGCCGACCGCTACGTTGAGGTCCTGGGCGCCCGCATCCGCTACCGCGTCGAGGGGCGCGGTCCCGCCGTTCTTCTGATCCACGGTCTGGGGGCGTCGCTGGAATCATGGCGGTGGACCATTCCGGCGCTGCGCGACCGCTACACGGTCGTCGCGTTCGACTTCCCGGGGTTCGGACGGTCGGAACCCATCCCGACGGCCTACGTGCCCGACGGCGCGGCGATGCTGACGCTGGCGTTCATGGACGCCATCCGGGTGCCCGACGCGGCCCTCATCGGCGCATCGCTGGGCGGCTCGATCGCCGTCATGACGGCGGGGGTCTCCCCAGGACGCTGCGCCGCGCTGGTGCTGGTCGCGCCGGCCGGGTTCGACCGGGCGGTGGGCCTGGGACCGCGGCTGGCGACCCTGCCGGTGGTCGGGGAGGCGATGATCAGGGCGATCGGCCTGTATCCTCCCCTGGGCGCGCGCCATGCCTTCGTCGATCGCCGCCGCTTCCCCAGAGAACTGATCGACGCGGCGCGGCGTGACTTCACCGAGGGCACGGCCGGACAGACCTGCCTGCGGGTTGTGCGCAACCTGGCGGACTTCCGGGGGGTCCGGCCGGAGGTCGTCGCCAGGGTGCGCGAGGCGGCCTCGCGCATCACGGCCCCGACCCTCATCCTCTGGGGATCGCGGGACCGCGTGCTGGCGCCCCAGCAGGGGACGGCCGCCGCCCGCGCCATCCCCCGGGCGCGGCTGTACATGATGGACGGCGCCGGGCACGTGCCGTTCATCGAGGAGGCAGGTGACTTCAACACCGCGGTGACCGCGTTCCTGACCTCGGTGGACCGGCGCCTCGGCGCCGGCGCGCGGCGGTGAACGCGGTGGCGCTCATGCGGTCCGGTGAACGCCGGTGAGCGCCATCACCTGCGCCCACCATCCCGACCGGACGGCGCTGTCGTACTGCGCCGGGTGCGGCAAGGCCCTGTGCGCGGACTGCGTGGTCCGCCTGAGTATGGGAAACTACTGCGAGACGTGCGCCGAGACACCAGACCACCGCCCTCGGGCGGCGCGGCGGGGGGCCTCCCGCCTCTGGTTGTGGGCCGCGCTGGCGGCGCTGGCGATGGTGATCTACCTGGTGGCGCGCGCACTGTAGGGGAGGTCAGGCCTTGAGTGGGGCCCATGTGCGTCAATGCCCCTTCTGGAAGGGCAATACTGGCAGCCCGTTGGGGACGACCCGCTACACCTTTCCGCAGCAGTGCTTGTACTTCCGGCCCGACCCGCAGGGGCAGGGGGCGTTGCGGCCGACCTTCTGCACCCTGGCTGGCGAACCGACCGGCTGCAGCAGGCCCTGCGGGTCGCCAAACCGGTCTGCCAGCGAGCCGGCTTTGGCCAGCAGGAGCGCCTTCGCCGGGCCGACGGCCTCGATACCCTGCTCGATCAGCCAGCGGCAGGTTTGCCGGACGAACGCCACCTGGTCCAGATCGCCCTGCCACCGCCTGCGGGTTGCACGCCGGGTGGGCTGCCGGGATCGGATCTCCCACTCGTGGTCGTCCACGGCGTCCAGCAGGTCGAAGAGGTCCTCGAGGCCGGCCTCGCCGGCCACGTCGAGGAACCCGACCTGGAGGACTGCCGCTTCCAGGGCGGTCTCGGGGCAGACGGGGATGCCGGTGGGTCGCTCGATGGGCGCGTGGCAGTGCTCGCAAGTCTCCGACCCTTCTGCCTCGCTGGGCGCCGCGGCCAGGATCTCTTCAAGGGGGCGCAGCGGCAGGACGTGGCGCCGATGGCGGAATGCGTCGTCCCTGCGCACGACGAGCGAGATGCCGATCCATGACGGCTCGATCCCGCCCTCCCACGCGGGGAGGCGACGGTAGCGCAGGCGCCAGTCCGCTTCCCACAGGAAAGCGCGGCGGCGACGCCAGTGGAGGTCTCGGATGGCGCCCTCGAACTCCAAGCGTTGCCACGGCGCGCACACTCGATAGGCCTCGTACAGTTGGGGAATGACCTCGGGCCGCCCCTGATCGGCCAGCGCCAGGGCCAGGACATCGCCCAGGTCGTGCTCGCGGGACAGCGCTTCTGCCAGCGCGGCGTAGGCGCGGTCGTCGGTGATCCAGCCCAACGCCGCGTAGGCGCAGGCCCGCTGGAGGCTGTCTCCGGTCTGTGCGACCCGGCACAGGACGGGGACGGCAGGAGGACCGATCACCGCCAGCGCTTCGCACGCCGCCGGCGCCAGCAGGTCCAGGTCGGTCCGGCACATCTGGCGCACCAGAGGATCCACCGCGGACGGGGACCGGGACTGGCCGAGGAGGACCACGAGCCAGAGCAGGTCTCGGTCCTCATCCTCCTGCCAGCGGAGCAGGGCTTCCGCCAGCACGGGCACCACGTCGTCCCCCGCTGCCAGGATCTGCTCCATGGCACGCACCGGCATCCCGACATGCCACGTGGTGATGCGGTCGATCAGCCCGTCGACTGCGGCCGGCCGAAGATGGTGGGCCATGGCTACGCCGCCACGCGCGAGCCGAAGAGGATCACCCGTTCCAGCGAAAAGCGTGCGCCCACCGCCCGAAGGAACCTGCTCAACCCCGGCCGGTCAATGCCGCGGCGACCCATCGCATGGGCCTGACCTCCTGACCAGATATTCGCGGCGGTCGCTGGGAAACACTCCCTCAAGGGTGACGGCGCAACACATCACGGTCGACTCGAGGGAAGGGTCGGAGTGTTCGCCTGGGGAAGAGTCCGGGAAGCCGGACGCTGCTGGCAGGAGAGCCCCCGGATGCCGCAGCGTCGCCCCGGCCCACCGCGGATGCACCGGCGTCGCGCCGAGCCGTTTCCGGACCTCGACCCCGCCGACCTCGACCGGGTCCGGGCCGCCCTGCGCGCCGCCGATCCGGACGGCCGTCTGGCGCCCCTCGGACTGCGGCATCTCGTCATCGGAGCCGACGCGCTGCCCCGGCTGTCCGACGTGGTGGCCGCGGTGGCCCGCAGTCCCCGGGTCGTGCTCGTGCACGACGCCACGCCGATGCGGCGGGGGACGGGCAACCTCAAGCCCGACGTGGCCCGCCTGCTCGCCGCCCGCTTCCCCCTCGAGGTCGCGGTGATCGGTCGCGGACGTGCCGAGATCCACGGAGACGAACAGGACCTGGCGCAGGCCACGGCCGCCGTCGAGGGGGCCGGCTGCGCGGTGGCCCTGGGATCGGGGACCACCACGGATCTCTGCAAGGAAGCGACGCGCCTGGCCGGCGGTGTGCCCCTGGTCGTCGTGCAGACCGCGGCCTCGGTGAACGCGTTCGCCGACGACCTGGCGGTCCTGGTCAGGGCGGGGACGAAGCGCACGACGCCCTCGCGGTGGGCCGACGCGCTGCTGATCGATCTCCAGGTGCTGGCCGATGCGCCCCCGGCCATGACGCTGGCCGGCTTCGGCGACCTGATGGCGGTCTGGACCGCGCCCGCCGACTGGTCGCTGGCCAGCCGGCTGGGGATGGACGACGCCTACCATCCGGCGCCGGTCGCCATGCTGGTGGAGCCTGCCCGGGCGATGCTCGCGGTCGCGCCCGGGCTGGCTGCGCGCCAGCCGGAGGCGCTGGACCGCCTCGCGCGGCTCCTCACCCTCAGCGGGGTGGCGATGGGGGTCGCCCGCACGACGGCGCCGCTGTCGGGGACCGAGCATCTGATCAGCCACCTCATCGACATGGCGGCCATCGGGGCCGGCCGCCCGACCGCGCTGCACGGCGCGCAGGTGGGGGTCTGCGCCGTCGTCGCGGCCGCGGCGTGGCAGGTCTTCCTCGACGAATTCGATCCGGCGCAGGCCGACCTGGAGCGCGCGTTCCCGGACGAGGCCGCCATGGAGCCTGTCGTACGGGGGGTGTTTGCGTCAACGGACGCAGACGGCCGGGCGGAGGACGAGTGCTGGAACGACTTCCGCCGGAAGCTGCGACGCTGGCAGGCGGCCCGGCCGAGCCTCGAGGTCTTCCTGAGCGCCTGGCCCAGGCACCGGGACGCCCTGGCGGCGATGACGCTGCCCCCAGAACGCCTCGCAGACGCGCTGCGGTCCGCAGGCGCGCCCGTCCGCTTCTCCGAGCTGGCGCCTCCGGTGCCGGCGGAAGTGGCGCGGTGGGCGCTTGGCTGCGGCCACCTGATGCGCAACCGCTTCACGCTGCTCGACCTGCTGGATGCGCTGGGACGGTGGGATGAGCGCGGGGTTGCCCGCGTGCTGGACCGCGCCCGCGCCGCGGGAGGAGGGCTGTGACCGCCCCGCGCCGCCGGAGGCGCTCTGTGGCCGGGCCGGGGTGCACCGCCGGAGGGGGATCGTGAGCGCCCCGGAGTTCATCCTCATGCTGACGCGCGACGATGTGACGGTGCCCGACGCGGGGGAGGTCTATGCCGAAGTCCGCGCCGCCGCGCTCCGCCATGTGGGCTTCAAGGACATCGGGCTCCCGTTCGACCGCCTGCGCGCGCTGGCCGAGGCGATCCGTGGCGACGGCCGCCAGGTGGTGCTCGAGGTCGTCAGCGAGTGCCGCGAAGACGAACTGCGCTCCGCGCGGGCCGGGCTCGCCCTCGGCGTCGACTACCTGATGGGCGGCACGCACGCCGACGACGTCACGCGGATCCTGGCGGGGTCGCCGGTGCGCTACTGTCCGTTTCCGGGCACGGTGGTCGGGCACCCCAGCCGGCTGCGCGGCACGGTCGAGGAGATCGCCGACAGCGCCCGGCGACTGGCCGCTACCGAGGGCGTCTGCGGCCTCGACCTCCTCGCGTACCGGTACGACGGGGACGTCGAGGCGCTGGTCCGCTCAGTCGTCGCCGCTGCCGGCGTACCGGTCATCGCTGCGGGCAGCATCGGCGCGATGGCGCAGATCGGCCGTCTGGCGGCGCTCGGCGTGTGGGGCTTCACCGTGGGGACGGCGATCTTCGAGCGACGGTTTGCCGGCGGCGACCCGTCGCTGCGGGCACAGGTGGAGGCGGTGCTGGAGATCTGCCGGCGCCTGCCGCAGGCTCTTGACGCAGGTCCGTAGCCGGATGAGCGGGCGGGGCCCGGGGTCGTGTCCGCTACACGCGCTGTCCTTCCGCCCGCGTGACCGCCTCGACGAGATCGGCCTGCTCCAGGAAGAACGGGTCGGTCTCCACGCCCAGGGCCTCGTAGATCCGGCTGCGGGCGGCGCGCAGGTTGGCCCACACCGCCACGTCGACGATGGCGCCGTCGTCCAGGCCCACGGCGCGCAGCCGCGTGATGTGCTCCTCGGTCGGATGGCCGGTAGACGCGGCCAGCGCGTAGTCCAGGACGGCCACCTCGCGCGCGCTCAAGCCGGCCCTCCGGTAGTCGTCCAACACCGCGCGCATCCGGTCCAGCCCGCCGAGGTCCCGCTCGACCTCCCTGGCGTACACTAGCACGCAGTACGTCGAGCGCAGCCGCTGCGCCACGAGCAGGCTGATCAGCCGCCGCTCCTGCGGGCTCAGGCTGGAGGACTGCTTGACCGCGGCGGTCAGGGCGTCGAATGCCGCCGCGACCTCGGGCCTGCTCGAAAGCGCCTTGGTGGCCTCCATGACGAATCCCAGCCGCGCCAGTTCGGCGTCGTAGACCTTCCGCAGCGACCCGCCGACCTCGTCCTCGCCCAACGTCTTGACCCAGGTCATGGCCACCCCCGTCCTTCCCCAGCTCAGGAGTCTATGGTTTACGTGCGCTGAAGATGACCGAGCGTGCCGCCTTCGGCTGCTGCGACGGGGGGATCAGACGGCGCATCAGGGCGATGAGCTCTGGCGTAAACAACGGATACTGCTCGCATTCATCTACCCCGAAGGGCAGCTCCTCCCCACGCCGGATCTCGACGAACCCGATGTTCTTCAGTTTGCTGACGAAGACACGCTCCGCCAGGGCCCCCGACAGTCAGCCCGCCCACGCCGCCGCGTGGGTCAGGATCTCCGGCGGCAGGTCGTCGTCCACCACGATGTCGGCGATGACCATGCGGCCGCCCGGCTTCAGGACGCGGAAGATCTCGGCAAACGCCCGCGATTTGCGCGGCGAGAGGTTGACCACGCCGTTGCTGATGGCGACGTCTGCGGTGTCCGAGGGGAGCGGGATCGCCTCGATCTCCCCGCGCACCCACTCGACGTTGTCCACCCCGGCCTCGGCGGCGTTGCGCGCGGCGACCTCCAGCATCTCGGGCAGCATGTCGAGCCCGATGGCCCTGCCCGTCGGCGCGACCGCGCGGGCTGCCAGAATCGTGTCGATGCCCCCGCCGCAACCCAGGTCGATGACGACCTCACCGGGCCGCAGGCCGGCGGCGCGGACGGGGTTGCCGACGCCCAGCGCCTGCTCGATGGCCCCCCGCGGCAGTGCCGCGAGCTGCTCGGGATCGTACAGCCGCTCGGCGACCGTGCTCTTCGCGCCGACCACCTCCCGGTAGGCCCGCCGGACGATCTCTTTGATGGCGTCCTGACCGAGCAGGTCCTCACCGGCCGGCGCCGGGGGATGTCCCCTGGCGTGGCTCATCCTCGCTCACCCCTCCCTTCCCGCTCGCCCAACCGGGCCAGCAGGGCTTCCAGTCTGACCTGGACCTCGGGCGCGATCTCCGTGGTTGCCCCCGAGCGCTTCAGCCGCTCCCTGAGCTGCCGGGCGAACTCCAGCTCCCCGCAGCAGTGCCGGCACAGGCCCAGGTGCCCCTCGAGTTCGTCCTCCTGCACCCGGCCGATGTTCCGGTCGAGATAGGCCCACAGCCGGGCGACGGCTTCTTTACAGGTGATCACACGCGCGCCTCCTGATGCGAGATGAGGAGCCGGTTGCGAACCGCGTAGTCCCAGAGCTCACGCTCCATCTGCCGGCGACCTCGGGACAGCCAGGTCAGGACCGTGCCCAGCGGCTTTCGCGTGATCTCCGCGATCTCCCGCGCCTTGAACCCGTACACGTAGGCGAGGATGAGGGCGACCCGGTACGGCGGGTGCAGCCGCTGGAAGACCTCGATGATCTTCGCATCGTCGAAGAGGTCGAGGAAGTCCAGGTGCACGCGGTCCGAGTAGGGGAACGGGTCCTCCTCGGCGATCTTGTCGAAGAGGTCGAAGGGCTCGTCGGCCGACAGGTCGCCCGGGTCCGTGCCCCGGAATGCCCGCACGCGGTCGCGGTAGGCGTTGGTGAGGACGCGCGTCAGCCACAGCCGGGGCCGCTCGCGGTTGCGCAGCCGCGGGAAGCCGCGGAATGCGCGCAGCAGCGTATCCTGCACCAGGTCCTCCGCCCCGGCGCGGCTTCCAGACAGGCGCACCGCCAGCGCATAGAGGTACGCCAGATGCGGTCGGACGACGTCTTCAAACTTGACCTCTGGAACAGCCGCTGGACCCCCCACCAGCCTGCCTCGCACGGGTCTGACATCTACTAGAATGACGCATCGAGGGCGTCGATTTATTGCATGTGGGGCGCGCGCCGACGGGGGCTGCTTCGGCTACGGCTCGATGAGCGCATCCAGCACGTGCCCTTCCGCATCGCGCGGCGTCGGGATGTCCAGCAGGCGCGCCAGCGTCGGGGCCAGGTCGATGAGGTTGACGGGCCGGCTCGGCCAACGGTGCTTGACTCCGGGACCCGCCAGGATCACGGTCGCGTGCATCTCCGGCACCGTGGGCAGCGTCAGGTGGGCTCCGGTGAAGTTGTGCAGCAGCCGCGAGGCCTCGAACTTCTCCATATTGATGGTCACCCGTTCGGTGCCGTCCCGGTACCTGACCGCGGCGGGGTAGACGTATGGGTTCGCCATGTACCCCGGCTTCCAGGCGTAGAGCACATCGCCGACGCGATCATAGCCGCGTCCTTCATAGACGCCCAAAAGACGCGAGTCCTGCTTGCGGATGGCCGCGGCCACCACGGGTTCTCCCGTCACGGGGTCGCGCAGGCGCATCAGCGCCTCGATGATCTCGTCCTGGACGCGGGCATAGTCCGCGGGGTCGACGCATCCGTGCGGGTCGCGCCCCTTGAGGTTGATGAAGATATGGGCGTGTCCCGGTTCCAACGGGTAGCACTTCGTCCGGGACCAGTCGATGGCTATCTCACCCGTCTGCGGGTCGAGGGTGAACGCCATGAGCCCGACCTCGGCCAGACAGTATTTGAGGAACGGGAAGAAGTCCAGGTGGGTGAAGCCGTGGTCCGACACGGCGAGCACCACGGTCCGCTCCGGGTCAACCGTGCGCAGAATCTCGGCCACCCCCAGGTCCACCTCCCGGTAGACGTCACGGATGGTGCTCAGCCAGCGGTCGGCCGTGGCAGGGTCATAGGTCCGGGATCGCGGTTCGATGCCTCCGTAGAGCACGTGCTCGATGTGGTCGATAGTGCCAACCCACGAGAATGCCAGATCCCAGGCCTGGGTGCGCAGCACGTGGGCGGTGGCCCGTGTCCACCAGGCGTTGTGAGCACTCAGCTGGGCTCTGAAGGCGTCCAGGGGAATCCAGCCGTCCATGAACGCCCAGGGATCGTCCACCTCCATGTACGGCCCGGCCACCGCTTCCAGCTCCGGAGTCAGTTCGGCAGGGATCGTGTAGGGTTCTGCCGTGTTGATGGCGGTCACGTAGAGCCGCAGGTCGCGGGCGTCGGGGCTGAGGGCGATCAACTGGAACCTGAACCGCCCTCGGCGCGTCCCATGTGCGGTCTCGAACGTTTCCGTGACCCAGTCGCTCAGTTCGCCGGCACGCAGTACGGCGACGGCCGCCCGGGCGTCACGGGTGGGGGCGACGACGACCCGATCGTACCCGTTCTGCCCGGTGGCCACGATGGCCACGTGGTAGCGGACGCCGCGGGCGTAGGTCGGCGGGACGTCGATGACGATTTCTAGCGCCGGCAGCCGTCCAGGGGGAAGGCCCGTCCAGCCGCGAGCCGGCTCCGGGGCGACCACCACCATCCGCCCCGGTACCTGGTTGCACGGATACCGCTCAGTGGCAAAAAAGGCGCTGCTGGCGATGTCGAACAGCGGCATGTAGAAGAAACGGAAGGGCGGATTGAGCGCGGCCGCCACCTGCACGCCGCGCTCGAGGTCCATGGGCCACGTCACCGGCCAGTTGATCAGGGCGGGGCACTTGCCAGCCCGCATGCCTGCCTCCCAGAGCGTCTCAGCCATCTGAATCCGGCGATCGAACGACGTATGCCAGCTGTCCAGCGGTTCGCCCGGCAGGTGCACCATCAGGCTGGGGACACCGGTACTTCCGGGCCCGGCGCCCGTAACGATTGCTGACCACGCGGCGGCGGTCAGCGGCGGGAACGTGGTCAGCGCACGGGCGAACACGCCGCGGCGCATCAACTGCGCCAGGGCTGGCAGCGCGCCCTCGTCGGCGAACCGTCGCACGAGGTCCGGAAGTGCGGCATCCAGTCCCAGGACCAGAAGCCTGTCAGGCCTGGTGGGCATAAGCACCTCCTACCGGAGGGCTCCCAGGGTGAGCCCTCGGACAATGTGGCGTTGCATGGCAAAGGCGACGACGATTACGGGCGCCATGATCATCACCGCCGTGGCAGCAAAGGGCCCCCACAGCGTTTCCTCGGTGGTCAGGAACCCGAAGATCGCCACCGGGGCCATCCGCACCCTGGCCCCGGTGAGCACCGATGCGTAGACGAACTCGTTCCAGGCGTTGATGAACGACAGGATGGCGGTCACCGCCATGCCGCCGTACGTCTGGGGCACGACGATGCGCAGGAAGGCCGCACCCCGAGAGCACCCGTCCACCAGCGCGGCCTCCTCCAGTTCCCGTGGGACGTCGAGGAAGTACGTCGTCATGAGCCAGATGGCGAAGGGGATGGTGATGGTGAGGTAGATCAACAGGATCCCGGCGTAGGTGTCCAGCAGCCGCAGCCTGGAGAGGATCAGGAAGAAGGGGATCAGGAACCCGACGGGCGGTGCCATCTGCGTGAACAGCGTGTAGAAGAACAGTGGTCCCCGGTAGGGAAAGCGCACCCGTGCGTAGGCGTAGCCGGCCGGCACGCTGATGGCCAGCGTCAGAAGCATGGTCAGGCTGCCGACCAGCGCGCTGTTGACGATGCTCGGAGGGATGTCGACCGTGCCCAGGGCGGTGCGGTAGTGCTCCAGCGTCGGCGTGAACCAGAGGCGAGGTGGCAGCGTGAAGATATCCGTGCGGGTCTTGAGCGATGTAGCCAGGACCCACACGACCGGTACAGCCCAGATCCCGATGGCGACCAGCAACGTCGCATACCGTAGCGACGTCCGAGCCGCACGCCCGACGATCCGCTTCACGCCTCCACCTCCACGGCGGCGCGCAGGCGGCCGAACGTCGCAGTCATGGCGGCCGTCAGGATCAGGAGGGTCGTGGTGAGCGTGGCACCGTAACCAAGGTTCAGCGAGTTGAATGCGATCCGGTATGCGTAGAGGTTGAGGATCTCGGTGGCAGTCCCGGGCCCGCCACCGGTGGCGGCGTAGATGGCGTCGAACGCGCGGAGGGCGACAATGGTCCGCAACACGACGACGGTGACGATAGCCGGGCGAATCAGCGGGAGTGTGATGTAGCGAAACCGCTGCCAGGCCGTGGCCCGGTCCAGCATGGCCGCCTCGAAGGGCTCCACGGGAAGCGCGGCCAGGCTGGCGGAGAACACCAGAAAGGCAAACGGCGTCCACTGCCAGGTATGCAGGGCAATGACCGCACCCAACGCCAGGGTGGGATCGCCCAGCCAGCTGTGCGAGCCCACGCCTGCCAGCACTGCCAGGTAGTCCAGCAGGCCGTAGCGCGGGGTGAGCAGCAGC
>JAVKID010000060.1:0-18564 GCA_031459655.1 Candidatus Fervidifonticultor octavus
GATCAACGTCACCGCCTCCACTGCCATCGCCGCCGGCATGGGCCGGTTTGGTGCCATCCTCTGGGTGAAGGCCCGCGACGTGAAGCGGGCGGCCAAGGCCCTGGGGGTCGGGTAGGCTCCGCCGTCGAGGGGCGAGTGCAGACCGGGCCGGGATTCCCGGCCCGGTCTGTGCACCGTGGCCTCAAGAGATTCCCGGGACCGGGAACCGGCGGCAGAACGCCCGCACCTCCTCCCGGACCGCCGCCAGACGGGCGTTGGCCCGGAGGGTGGTGCGGAACGTCCTCAGCATCTGACCCCGTGCCTCGCGGTCCTCCGGCAACCGGTATTCGCGGATCTCGTCGTGCACGAGGGCCATCCACTGCGCCAGCTGGATCATCTCGGGTTCGCGCATGCCGCGGGTCGTGGCCGCCGGCGTCCCCAGGCGGATGCCTGAGGGATAGAAGGCCGAGGAGGGTTCGCCCGGGACGGTGTTCTTGTTGACCGTGATCCCCACGGCGTCGAGGGCCTCCTGCATGAAGACGCCCCGGCCGATCCCGCCGGGTCGGAGGTCGACGAGCAGCATGTGGTTGTCGGTGCCGCCCGTCACCAACGTAAACCCTCGTGCCGCGAGCGCTGCAGCCAGCGCCTTGGCGTTGGCGACGATCTGCGCCGCGTAGGCTGCGAACTCCGGCTTCATCGCTTCTCCCAGACAGACGGCGATCGCCGCCGTGGTGTGGTCGTGGGGGCCGCCCTGCAGGCCGGGGAAGACGGCGCGGTCGATCTTCTCGGCCAGGTCGGGGTCCTTGGCCAGGCCGCGGTCGGTGACCAGGATCATCGCGCCCCTGGGCCCCCGCAGCGTCTTGTGGGTCGTGGTGGTGATGACGTGGGCGTGCGGGGTCGGGCTGGGGTGGACGCCGCCGGCGACCAGGCCGGCGATATGGGCGATGTCCGCGGCGAAGTAGGCGCCGACCTCATCGGCCACGGCGGCGAACTCCGCGAACGGGAACTCGCGCACATAGGCGGTGGCCCCGCACCAGATCAGTCGGGGCCGATGCTCGCGCGCCAGACGCCAGACCTCGTCCACATCGATGTACCCGTCGGCCCGGACGTGGTAGGGGACGCTCCGGTAGTAGGTGCCGGTGGCGCTGACCTTCCAGCCGTGGGTCAGGTGTCCGCCGTCGGGCAGGTTCTGGCCCATGATGACGTCCCCGGGCTGGCAGGTGGCCAGGTAGACGGCCAGGTTGGCCGGGCTGCCGGAGTAGGGTTGGACGTTGGCGTGCGGCACGCCGAACAGCGCGCGGGCGCGCTGCTGCGCCAGGCGCTCGACCTCGTCCACGACCTCGTTCCCGCCGTAGTAGCGCCGCCCGGGATACCCCTCGGAGTACTTGTTGGTGAGCACGCTGCCCATCGCCTCGAGTACCGCGGCCGAGACGTAGTTCTCGGAGGGGATCAGTTCAACCCCGTCCCGCTGCCGGGCCCGCTCGCGCTCGAGCATGGCATACAGATCTGGATCGTGGGTCTGAAGCACCATGAGGACGCCTCCCGGACGCCGGATCGCCGGTCCAGGCCTTTTTCGGTGCGCGGAGACCGTCTGCCTCCAGAGGCTCGTGGCGCCGCACCAGGGAGCGCAGGCGACCGCGAGGGAGGAGGGGTGCGTTGCGGCCGCAGCGAAGCCGGTACCATCCCCGCCTGCGCAGGAGGCACCGGCATGCCCACCGTGCACATCTTCGACCACCCGCTAATCCGGCACAAGCTTACGATCCTCCGGGACAAGCGCACCGGCCACAAGGAGTTCCGCGAACTGACCGAGGAACTGGCGATGCTCATGGCCTTTGAGGTGACCCGAGCCCACCCGGTGCGGGAGGTGGAGGTGGAGACGCCGCTGGCGAAGACCACGGGCTGGACCATCGCCGGCCAAGAGCTTGCCGCCATTCCGATCCTGCGGGCGGGGCTCGTCATGGAGTCCGCCATCACCCGGCTGATTCCCACCGCGCGGGTCGGCCACATCGGCATCTACCGGGAGCACGACACCCTGCAGCCGGTCCAGTACTACGCCAAGCTCCCACCCGACATCGCCGAGCGGGAGGCCATGATCCTGGACCCCATGCTGGCCACCGGCGGTTCCATCGTGGCCGCCATCGACATCCTCAAACAGCACGGCTGCCGGACGATCAAGGTCATGGCCATCATCTCCGCCCCGGAGGGGATCAAGAAGGTGCACGACGCGCATCCTGATGTGGACATCTATACGGCGGCGGTGGACAGCCACCTGAACGAGAAGGGCTACATCGTCCCGGGGCTTGGCGACGCCGGCGACCGGCTCTTCGGGACGAAGTAGCCTCAGTCCACCGTCGGCCGACGTCGTCGCGGGATGTCGGTCTGGATCGGGACCTCTGGATACGCCTACGCGCACTGGCGGGGAGTCTTCTATCCCGAGGCACTTCCGTCACGCCACTGGCTGGCGCACTACGCGGCCGCGTTCGCGGCGGTCGAGTTGAACGTCACGTTCTACCGCCTGCCCCGGGCGTCCGCCTTCGAGGCCTGGCGCCGCGGGACGCCGGCTGAATTCCGGTTCGCGGTGAAGGGGAGCCGGTTCATCACCCACCTAAAGCGGCTTGGAGACGCGGGCGAGGCACTCGCGACGTTCTTCGAGCGGGCCAGACGGCTGGGGCCCAAACTGGCGGCCGTGCTCTGGCAACTGCCCCCAAGGTTTCGCGCGGACCCCGACCGGCTCGACCGGTTCCTGACCCAAGCCGCGCGGGCCGCCAGACGCATCCGCCGCGCAGGGCCGGTCCGACACGCGCTGGAGTTCCGCGACCGGTCGTGGTTCAATGAGGCTGTCTATGAGGTGCTCCGGCGCCACGATGCCGCGCTCGTGCTGGCCGACGCGCCATTCGAAGTGGTCACCGCGCCGCTGCGGGCGCCCCCCGGGGGGCGGCTCGACGCGGTCAGGGTCCCGATGGTGAGTTCGTGGATGTACCTGCGCCGTCACGGGCCGCGGGGGGACGGCCGCCTCTCGTACACGGAGGCCGAACTGCGCCGCGATGCCGCGGCCATCGCCGCCTGGGCCCGTCGAGGTGACGTCTTCGTCTTCTTCAACAACGACTATGCCGGGCACGCGGTCCGCAACGCCGCCACGCTCCAGCGGCTCGTCGGTGCCCTGATGGCGGGATGACTGCTCCGCAGGCCGCCGTGGCCCTGATCATCGTGGCGCTGGCGGTCGCCCTGGGGAGCCTTCCCACCGGCTCCGTCATCGGCCGGCGCCTGCGCGGGGTGGACCTGCGGCGCCTCTCGCCCCACAACCTCGGGCTGGGCACCGTGGCCTCTTTGGTTGGCGTCCCGGTCCTCGGGCTGGTGGTGGTCCTGGACCTCCTCAAGGGGATGCTGGCCGTCGCGGTCGCCTGGGCGCTCGCGCCGTCGGCGTGGACGCTGGCCGCCGCATCCGCCGGCGCCGCAGCGGGCCACATGTGGGGGCCGTTCCGGTTCCTGGCGCCGCCGGTGGCGGCGCGGCTCAAGGGCGTCGCCGTGGCCTCCGGGACTGTGCTCATGCTGGCCTGGCTGGGGCAGGTTCCGTGGGCCTCGGTGGCGATCCCGGCCGCCGTCGGCGGCGGCACGCTGGCGACCCCCCGGGCCTTCGGCCCGCGGTGGGGCTACCTGTCGCTGGCGGCCGTGCTGGCTGCCGCCAGCCTGCCGGTGGCGCTCTGGGCGCTGCGCGCGCCGGTGCCCTACCTCGTCCTCGCGCTGGCCTACGCGGTCCTGACCCTCTGGAACCACAAAGAGCACCTGCTGCGCATCGCCGACGGCGTCGAGCCCCGCCTGGGCGAGCGCCTGCCGCTGCCGGGCCTGGACAGCGAGGCGGTCTGCGCGTTCCTCATCCACCCGATGACGGTGCGGGACTTCTGGGAAGCCCGACGGTTCCGCTGGCTCGGGCCGCTGTACCGGCGCGGCCTGATCCCCGTCCGGGTCGTGCGCTGGCTGGCGCGCCTTGCCCGCCCGATGAAAGTCGACGACTGGCACCCCATCATTACTGCCGACGGCCGTCGCGCCCGCGTCTACCTGATCGGCGCGCCGCTGCTGCCCGACATGATCCGCTCGGAGCCAGCGCTGGCGGTCCGCCGGGCGGTCCAGGCCGCGCACCTGGCATCGAACCTGGGCGCTACCGTGCTGGGCCTGGGCGCCTTCTGGTCGGTCGTCGGCAACAAGGGCACCGATGTGCAGGCTCGGGCTCCGATCGCTATCACCAACGGCGGCGCCTATACCGCCGGGACCATCAGGATGGCCGTCCCGCTGGTCCTGGATCGGTTGCGCGCGCGGGGCGTCGATGCCTCTCGCGCGGTCGCGGCGGTCGTGGGAGCCAACGGGGTCGTCGGCTTCGGCATCTGCCGGGCCGTGGCGGACCGCGTGGGCCGCCTCATCATGGTCGGGACGGACCAGGAGCGGCTGGACCGGTCCAGGGACCTGCTGCTGCGCCGGTATCCCGGAACCACGATCGAGGCCACGACGGATCTCTTGCGGCTGCGCCAGGCCGACGTCATTTTCACGGCCACCTCCGATCCGCAGCCGGTCATCTTCGCCGACCACGTCCGACCCGGTTGCCTGCTCTTCGACCTGGGCCGGCCTCCTGATGTGGACGAGTCGGTGCGGACCGTCCCCGGTGTCGAGGTCATCCCCGGAGGGGTCGTCCGGCTGCCCGGAGATCCCCGGGGACGCATCGAGGACCTGGGCTACGGCCCCGGGCTGGTGCCCGCCTGCCTGGCCGAGACCATCATCATCGCCCTGGACGGCTGCTTCGACCGCAGGAGCCTGGGCGACCGCACGCGGAGCGAGGACGTGGACTTCTTTGTCAGTCGCGCCAGCGACCTCGGGTTTCAGGTGCTGACCGCGCTTCCTCCGGCGGCCCGTCCAGGAGTCCCGTCCTCGGGGGTGGAACCCCATCCCTGAGGCACCACCCCAGGAGAGGACTATGCGCGTGGGACTGGCGCAGTACGGCTCGTCCGCCGACAAGGCCGCCAACCTGATCCAGGCGGTGGAGGTGACCCGGGAGGCCGGCCGCCGGGGCGTGGACCTGCTCGTCTTCCACGAGGTCTACATGTACCGCCGGCCCCCGGAGGCCCCGGTGCCGCCTGCGGAGGTCGCCGAGCCCCTGGACGGGCCGTTCATGCAGGGCGTGCGCCGCGCGGCGGCGGAGAACCGGCTCCACGTGGTCATGGGCCTGCTGGAACAGGCGCCGGGCGAATCCACCCGGGCGTACAACACCGCCGTCCTGGTCGCGCCCTCAGGCCAGGTGCTGGCCGTCTATCGCAAGGTGCACCTCTACGACGCCTTCGACGGCAAGGAGTCCGAATCGTTCGTGCCCGGCGACGCGCCGCCGCCGGTCGCCGACACCTCGCTGGGCCGCATCGGACTGCAGATCTGTTATGACATCCGGTTCCCCGAGTGGTCGCGGCTGCTGGCGCTGCAGGGCGCCGAGTACCTGGTCCTGCCGACGCGGTGGGTGCCCGGCCCGCTGAAGGAGGAGCACTGGCTCACGCTGGTGCGGGCCCGCGCCATCGAGAACACCTGCTGGGTGATCGCCGCTGCCGACATCCCGCCGTACCGCCTGGGCCGGTCGGTGGTCGTGGATCCCATGGGGGTGGTGGTCGCCGACGGCGGGGAGGAGGCGGGGCTAGTCACGGTGGATGTGGATCCCGATCGGGTGCGGCGCGTCCGCGCGAAGAACCCGTCGCTGCTCTTCCGCCGCCCCGACCTCTATGGGACGCTGGCGGAGAAGGGCGTGGCGGCGGCGAACCGTAGCGAGTAGGTCACGTTCCGGGGGGTGCGGAGCCGCAGAGAGTGAGGAGGTTGCATGACGAAAGAGGAGGTCCTCCGTCAGGCCGATGCTCGTGGCGTCCGGTTCGTCCGTCTCCAGTTCACCGACATCCTCGGAACCCTCAAGAACGTCGAGATCCCGGCGGAACACCTGGAGAAGGCTCTGGATCGCGAGATCATGTTCGACGGCTCCTCCATCGAGGGGTTTGTGCGCATCGAGGAGTCGGACATGCTGCTGGTCCCGGACCCCGCGACGTTCGCCGTCTTTCCGTGGAAGGACCAGGAGGGCGTCACCGCGCGACTGATCTGCGACGTCTACACGGCGGGCGGTGAGCCGTTCCCCGGCGACCCGCGACACGTGCTGCGCCGGGCCATCGAGGCGGCGGCCCGCGAGGGGCTGGCGATGATGGCCGGGCCGGAGTGCGAGTTCTTTCTCTTCCCGACCGATGCGGCCGGACAGCCGGTGCTGGTCACCCACGACCGGGCCGGGTACTTCGACCTGGCGCCCCTGGACAAGGGCGAGGAGGCCCGCGCCGACATGGTGACGGCGCTGACCGCCATGGGCTTTGAGGTGGAGGCGGGGCACCACGAGGTCGCCCACGGACAGCACGAAATCGACTTCAAGTACACCGACGTGCTGCGGACCGCCGACAACGTGGCCACCTTCCGGTTCGTCGTGCGGACGATCGCCGGGCGCCACGGGTTGCACGCGACGTTCATGCCCAAGCCGATCGCCGGCATCAACGGATCGGGGATGCACACCCACCAGTCGCTGTACCGCGGCGGGCGCAATGCCTTCTACGATCCGGACGGCGCGTACCAGCTCAGTGCGACCTGCCTGCACTATGTCGGGGGCCTGCTGGAACACGCCCGCGGAATGGCGGCGGTCACCAACCCCCTGGTGAACTCCTACAAGCGGCTGGTGCCGGGCTACGAAGCCCCGGTGTACATCGCCTGGGCGGAGCGCAACCGCTCGCCGCTGGTGCGGATCCCTGCGGCGCGGGGCGAGGCCACGCGGGTCGAACTGAGGATGCCGGACCCTTCCTGCAACCCCTATCTGGCGTTGGCGGTCATGCTGATGGCGGGGTTGGACGGGATCGCCCGGAGGCTGGATCCCGGCCCACCGCTCAACCGCAACATCTACGCGATGACCGAGGACGAACTCGAGCAGTTGCAGATCCGAGTCCTCCCCCGGAACCTGGACGAGGCCGTGCGCGAGATGCTCGCCGACCCGCTGGTCTGCAGCGCGCTGGGGGACCACATCGTCGAGCACCTGACCCGCGCGAAACGGCTGGAGTGGCGGGAGTACGTCGCCCAGGTTCACGCATGGGAGGTGAACCGGTATCTTGCCACCTTCTAGGTCAGACTCCCCGAGCGAGGTGACGCAGTGAGGCCGTCTTGGGACGAGTATTTCATGCGGATCGCCCAACTGGCGGCCACGCGCTCGACGTGTCTGCGCCGGCACGTCGGTGCGGTGGTCGTCAAGGACCGCATGGTGCTCTCCACAGGCTACAACGACACGCCGCGCGGGTTGCCCAACTGCGGGGACGGCGGCTGCGCGCGGTGCGCCAGCGACGCGCCCACCGGCGTCGGCCTGGACACCTGCTTGTGCCTCCATGCCGAACAAAATGCGATCGTCCAGGCCGCCTACCACGGCGTCGGCATCAATGGCGCGAGCATCTACGTCACCTACCAGCCCTGTCTGACCTGCGCCAAGATGATTCTCAACGCCGGGATCCGCCGGGTGGTCTTCGCCGGCGACTACCCCGACCCCACATCGCGAGAGATGCTGGAGGCCGCGGGGGTTGAATTGGTGCGCATGATGTGATAAGGTAGGCGCAGTCGACATAGTTGCGTTTTCGGACGGGCGGTGTTGACTGCAGCACCGCCCGCTTCATGTGTCCGCAGCGTTCGTCCCTCATCCAGGGCTGGGTGAACCGGTGGGCACGCGCAGGATGCCGGCTCTATCCGGCCCGGCGTTCCCGGGTCCAGAAGGAGGAATCTACAATTTCCACCATCACGCGCGAGACCGCGTTCGGCGACCTCGCCCTGCGCCCGGAAACCGTCCGGGCCCTCTCCCGTCTGGGGTGGACCGAACCCACTCCGATTCAGGTGAAGGTCATCCCCAGGCTCCTGGCCGGAGCCGACGTGGCCGGTGGAGCCCAGACCGGCTCTGGCAAGACCGGCGCCTTTGCGATTCCCATCGTCGAGCGCCTCGACCGGGCGGCCAGGAGGATCCAGGCCCTGGTCCTGGCGCCGACCCGCGAACTGGCCCTGCAGATCGCCGGCGTCGTGCGCGACCTGGGCGGCCCCGCCGTGCGCGTGGCGACCCTCTACGGCGGCCAGCCCATCGAGCGCCAGTTCAGCGCCCTGCGGGGCGGCGCGCAGGTGGCGGTTGCCACGCCCGGCCGGCTGCTCGATCACCTCAACCGGCGCACGGTCCGACTCGACGCCGTCTCATTCCTGGTCCTGGACGAGGCCGATCGGATGCTCGACATGGGCTTCCTGCCCGACGTCGAGGCGATCCTCCGTCACGTGCCGCGCGACCGTCAGACGGCCCTGTTCTCGGCCACGCTGCCCCCTGCGGTCAGCGAGATCGCGGTCCGGCACATGCGGAATCCGGTCTGGATCCGGATTGCGGCGCCGACGCCGACCGTCCAGACCGTCACCCAGTACTACCTGGAGGTCGCCGAGCAGGACAAGGTCCGGGCACTCCGGCTGCTGCTGACCAGCGGCGAGGTCCCCTCCGCCCTGGTGTTCCGGCGCACGCGGCGGGGCACCGATCGGCTGGCCAAGGTCCTCCGCGACCGCGGGATCCCCGTCGAGGTGCTCCACGGCGACATGGCGCAGGGCGCACGGCTGCGGGCGCTGGAGGCGTTCGCCCGGGGGAAGGTCCGGGTGCTCATCGCCACCAACGTGGCCGCGCGGGGACTCGACCTGCCCGATGTCTCCCACGTCATCAACTTCGACATGCCTGAAGATGTGGACACCTACATCCACCGGGTCGGCCGGACCGCCCGCATGGGCCGGGACGGGGAGGCGATTACCTTCGTGGGGCAGTACGACGTGGAGACGTTCGACCTGATCCAGGGCCGGCTCGGGGGCGCGCTCCGACCGCACCCGCTGCCGCTGTATCGGTAGGCTCTGGGGGTCGATCGGGAAGGGGGCGGCGCGGTGGCGCCGCCCCCTCCTTTGCTGTGCATCCGGACTTGCGAACCGTCGGAAGATCCGGCGCAGGGGAGTGGCCACAAGCCCGCCGATCAGCGCGCAGGCCGGAAACGTCAGAATCCAGGCCGCCACGATCTCGAGCCCGACGCCCCAGCGCACGGCCGAGAACCGCCGCGTGGCGCCGACCCCCATGATCGCCGTGTTGCCCCTGCGGGCAACAGACATGCTATGCTCAGAGGCGGTATTGCGGAGGCACCGTGAAGACACGCGAGGTCGCATTGACCGGCTTGATGGCGGCGCTGGTGCTGGTGATCACCCGTGCGTTCGTCCTGCCCATCCCTCAGACCAAGGGGTTCTTCAACCTGGGTGAGGCCGGGGTGTACCTGGCGGCGGTGCTGTTCGGCCCCCGCGTTGGCGCCCTGGCCGGCGGCATCGGGTCGGCCCTGGCTGATCTCACGCTGGGCTACGCGCACTACGCGCCGTTCACGCTGGTCATCAAGGGAATCGAAGGCGCGCTCGTGGGGGCCATCGCTCACGGCGCCCGGGCGGCCCGGATCCCCGGGCTCGCCGTCGGCGCCGCTGCGGCGGTGTGGCTGTTCACGATGGAGGCCCTGGCCATCCGGATCGCTGCCGCGGGTCTGTTGATCGCTGCGCTGATCGGGCTGGCGCTGCTGGCTCGCAGGCCGGAGGGCCGTGCGCCCGCGCGCCTGGCCGGCATGATCAGCGGAGGGCTGGCCATGGTGGCAGGCTACTTCATCACGCAGGCCTATGTGCTGGGGCTGGGGGCGTCGGTCGCCCTCGCGGAGGTTCCCTATAACCTGGTGCAGGTCGTGGTGGGGGTGGTGGCCGGCCTGGCAGCCGTGGCGACGGTTGAACGTGCCCTCCTTGCGCCACCCCCGTAACCATCCGACAGCCGAGGAGTGGGGCATGCCCAGGGTTCTGTTCGTCTGAGCGCACAACACCGCCCGCTCGCAGATGGCGGAGGGGCTGTTCAACGCCCTGGCGCCGGCGGGCTGGGAGGCGCGGTCCGCGGGGACGGACCCGCAAGGCGCTGTACGGCCCGAGGCCATCGAGGTCATGCGCGAGATCGGCATCGACATCGGCCACCACCATCCGAAGGCTATCGCCGACGCCATGGCGCCCGACGTGCAGGTCGTCGTGGGACTGTGCGCCGAGGAAGCCTGCCCGGTAGTTCCCGGCACGCGCAGTCTCCACTGGCCGCTGCCGAACCCCTTGGGCCGGCCGATCGGTGTTTTTCGGGAAGTCCGCGACGACCTGGCGCGCCGCATCCGCGCGCTCATCCGGGAACTGACAGAGGAGCCCTCATGACCGACCGCCTTGAGTCTGTGCTCGCCCGCGTGGAAGTCCCCCGCGGCAGCCGCAACAAGTACGAGATCGACCTGGAGCGCGGCGGGATCCGCCTCAACCGCGTCCTGTACTCGCCGCTGCACTACCCGGCCGACTACGGGTTCTTGGAGGACACGCTGGCCGAAGACGGCGACCACCTGGACGTCCTGATCTTCACCTACGAGCCGACCTTCCCTGGCTGTCTGGTGGACGTCCGCCCCATCGGCGTGCTGGACATGCGCGACGAGAAGGGCCACGACCAGAAGATCCTCGCGGTGCCGGCGGGGGATCCGCGCTTTGATGGGGTGACCGACCTGGAGCACGTCCCCCCGCACTTCCTCAAGGAGGTCACGCACTTTTTCACGGTCTACAAGGAACTGGAACAGAAGCCCGTCGAGATCTACGGCTGGGCCGGCGCGCAGGAGGCGCGGCGGCTGGTGGGCGAGGCTTCTCGGCGATTCACCGAGGCGGCGGAGGCCAGCCGATAGCGCTGGGCGGCTGGGTGCGGCCTGCGGCGGCCCACTAGATTGCCAGGTCCCGCGCCGCGGCGAACGCCTCCACCTCGTCGCGGCGGGGCATCGCCGGCTGCGCGCCCATCCGGGTGACCGAGAGCGCCGCCGCGGCGTTGGCGAAGCGGACGGCCTCAGCCAGCGTCTTCCCCTCGGCCAGCGCCACAGCCAGCGCCCCGGCGAACGCGTCGCCGGCGGCCGTGGAATCCACGGCCTCAACCGGGATCCCGCCGACCCGTCCGCGCGTCTGGGGCGTGGCGAGGTAGGCGCCCCTGGCCCCGAGTTTGATGACGGCGGCTTTGGCCCCCCGCGCGAGCAGCCGGTCGGCGGCCTCGGCCGCCGACCGGTCATCGTCTGGCGCGACGCCGGTCAGGAACCGTGCCTCCACCTCGTTGGGATTGATCACGGAGAGCAGCGGGTACAGGTCGGCAGGGAGCGGTTGTGGAGGGGCCGGGTCGAGGATCACCCGGCAGCCGGCCGCGCCGGCGAGTCGGACGGCCTGGTGGATCGCGTCCAGCGGGACTTCCAGTTGCACCAGCAGGACGCTCGCCGTCGCCACGACCCTCCGGGCGGCCAGGACGTCGTCGGCGGACAGCCGCAGATTGGCGCCCGGCGCCACGACGATGGTGTTGCGGCCCTGCGCGTCCACCGTGATGAAGGCCACGCCGGTGGCCGCCTCCGGATCCACCCTGACGTGCGCCACGTCGATTCCCTCCGATGCCAGACCCTCGCGGAGCCGCGGCCCGAAGGTGTCGCCGCCGACGCATCCCACCATGGCGACCCGGGCGCCGAGCCGGGCGGCGGCGAGGGCCTGGTTGGCGCCCTTGCCGCCCGGGAACATGGCGAACTCGCTGCCGGAGATCGTCTCGCCGACCTCCGGCAGCCTGGGGGACCGGACGACCATGTCGACGTTGAGGCTGCCGACGACCGCGATCGCGGGTCTGGCCGCAGGTGAGCCGTCGCGCCTGCGAGCCGACCCGGCGGCCCGCGGCGACGGCCGTCTACGCGCCCGCATATCCGGGCGGTCTGCATGGGGTCATGGGGGAGGCAGTCTCCTCTCTGTCGGTTGGCTACGCCGCGGCGGGGGAAGTCTCCTGGGCGTCCGGCGCTCCCCAGGGATCCCTGGGGGCGACCGCGAACTGACCAGACCCATGGGCCGGTGGCGCGCGATCGCCGCGTTCGATGTCGTCTTCCTGGCCCTGAGCCTGCTGGCGCCCGGGGCCGTGGGGACACGGTGGTGGCGCCGGCAGGCCTCGTGGCGCTACCGGAAACTCGCGCCCTACTACGACGCGAAGATCGTCGCGCGGACCCCCGGATACCTTGCTCCCCTGGAGGCGGCCCTGGGGCGGCTGTCGCCTCCGTACGGGCGCATCCTCGACGTCGGCACCGGCACCGGCGCCGTGGCCCTCGAAGTCGCGCGTCGCTTCCCCGGCTCGTGCGTGTACGCGTGCGACGTCTCAGAGGAGATGCTGCGCGTGGCGCGCCAGCGGGCGGAGGCAGGGGGACTGCGGATCGCTTGGCAGCAGGCGAACGGAACGAGGCTGCCTTACCGAGATGCCAGCTTCGACCTCGTCCTCCTGCAGAACGCGCCGCCGGCCTTCGAGGAGCTGGCCCGGGTGGTGAGGCCCGGGGGGACCCTGGTCTTGTGTTTAACCAAGGGCGGCGGGCTCCCCGGGTTCCTTGAGCGCCGTCTGGTTCGACGACTGGGAGCGCTGGGGATTCCGGTGGTGGAACTCCGCCGGGTCTCAAGCGGACTCTACGTCCTCGCGCGCCGGTCGGCCGGTTCTTAACCCGCCCACCTGGCCAGGTGCGACGGGTGTCGGGAGTGCATCCGGGCGTGCACCGCGATGCACTCGATCCGGCGATCCGGCCAGGACGGTACGTGTTGCGGGACCTCAGCCCGCAGCCGGGGTTCATCAGCCCCTATCCGGTGCCGTTGCAGGTCGTGCTGCTCGCGGTGATTCTCGGCGGGATCTGGACGACGTACGGCTATATCGTCTGGCTGCTATCGCGCATTCGAGGGGCCCGCTGATCGCGCACGATCGCGCCTGCAGACGTTTGCGAGCCGCTCCACCTGCTCGTGTGAGAGATCGTACGGGGGCCTGGGCCCGCCCGAGAACACGGGGCAGGAGGTGGCCGGTCGAGCCGACGAAGGCTGCAAATCGAAGGTGGTCGAGGGATGAACAGGACTCTGCCATCCCCACGCTGGGACGCCGCTGCGGTGCGTCGCACGTTCGCCCTGGCGGTGGCGGTCTACGCTATCCTCGGCATCGTCCTCTCCATGAGCCCGCCGGCGCACCTGCCGCCCCGAATCGGCGCGGCGCTGGCCGTGTTTCCACCGCTCATCGCGCTCATCAACGCCCTGGCCCTGGTCTGTCTCGTTGCAGGCTGGCGGGCCGTCCGCGCCGGACGCATCTCGGCCCACCGCCGTTTCATGGTGGCCTCAGCAGCGCTGATCTCGCTGTTCCTGGTGCTCTACGTCACCCGCGTGGCGCTGGGCGGCACCAAGGCGTTCCCCGGGCCGCCACAGATCCGGACGTACGTCTACCTGCCGATTCTGACCGTGCACATCGTCCTGTCCATCGCGTCGGTCCCCTTGGTGATCTATAACCTGATCACCGGCCTGACGCGCCCTGTTAGGACCGTCGCCGGCACGCGCCATCCGCTCGTCGGACGGTACGCGGTGGTCTCATGGTCTACGAGTCTCGTTCTCGGGATCCTTGTGTACCTGCTACTCAACGTCCTGTACTGACGTCCTTCTCGGACACTTCCCTCAGAGGCACCTGCCCCACAGTTGGCTTGGAGGCCTCATGGGGCCGCCACCGGTCTTTCCAGCGGCCTCGGCCGGAACCGCTTCAACCGGTTCGAGTTCGCCACGACCGACAGTGCACTCAGCGCCATGGCCGCCGCGGCGATGATCGGGCTCAACAGGAGGCCGATGAAAGGGTAGAGCACCCCGGCCGCCAAAGGGATGCCCAGCGTGTTGTAGGCGAAGGCGAAGAAGAGGTTCTGCCGGATGTTCCGCATCGTGGCGCGGCTGAGCGTGACCGCGGTCACCAGGCCTCTCAGCTCGCCGGAGATCAGGGTGACGTCGGCCGCCTCGATGGCGACGTCGGTGCCTGAGCCGATGGCGATGCCCACGTCGGCCTGGGCCAGGGCGGGCGCGTCGTTGATGCCGTCGCCGACCATGCCGACCAGCGTCCCTTCATCCTGAAGCCGGCGCACCTCTAACGCCTTGTCCTGGGGCAGAACCTCGGCCAGCACGCGCCCGATCCCCACCTGGCGCGCGATGGCGTCTGCGGTGCGGCGGTTGTCGCCGGTAATCATGACGACCTCGATCCCCATACGCTTCAGCGCAGCGATCGCTGCCGCCGAGTCCTCCTTGACCGTATCGGCCACCGCCACTACTCCGGCGGGCCTGCCGTCCAGGGCTACCAGCATCGGCGTCTTACCCTCCTCCGCCAGCCGATGAGCCTGCTCGTCCAGCGCGGCTGTCTCGACGCTGGCGTCCGCCAGCAGCCGCCGGATGCCGATCAGTACCGTCGTGCCATCCACGGTGGCCCGGATGCCCTTCCCGATGATGGAATCGAACTCTTTGGGCTCCGCCAGCGCGATCCCGCGGGCCTGTGCCCCGCGCACGATGGCCTCACCCAGGGGATGCTCCGATGACCGCTCCGCGGACGCCACCAGCCGGAGCAGCTCCTCCTGCGCCAGCGGCCCCGCCGGGACCACATCGGTCAGTTCTGGCCTGCCCTTCGTGATGGTCCCGGTCTTGTCCAGGACGATCGTACGCAGCCTGTGGGCCGTCTCCAGGGCCTCGGCGCTCTTGATCAGGTGCCGTACTCGACGCCCTTGCCGGTGCCCACCATGATCGAGAGCGGCGTCGCCAGCCCCAGGGCACAGGGGCAGGCGATTGTCAGCACGGTCACCGAGGTGCCCAGGGCGAAGATGAGGGCTGGATCGGGCCCGAAGTTGAACCAGACCACGAAGGTGCCGATGGCGATGAAGATCACCGCAGGTACGAAGTAGCTCGACACCAGATCGGCCAGGCGCTGGATGGGGGCCTTCGACCCCTGGGCCCGCTCCACCAGCCGGATGATCTGGGCCAGCATGGTGTCCCGGCCCACCTTCGTGGCCCGGAATCTGAAGGCACCGGTCTGGTTGATGGTGGCGCCGATGACCACATCTCCGGGCCCCTTCTCCACGGGCATCGACTCACCGGTGACCATGGATTCGTCGAGCGTCGAACGCCCCTCGATGATCTCACCGTCTACCGGGACCTTCTCGCCGGGCCGGACGACGAGCACCGGAAGCCCTTCCGGGAGGCGATCAGCCGGGAGGCGCGGCTTCCGGGATCGTCCAGGTCGCCGAACGCGAGGGCTTCCGCGGGGCAGGCGTCCACGCACGCGGGGGTGGCGTCGGGATCGACCCAGGGCTGCAGCCCTTGCGCCAGCCCGCCGTCGATGCGGTGCACGCAGAAGTGACACTTCAGTCGCAGACGACCAGGGGATATTCTCCCGGCGCGCCGATCCACCGCGGCTCCTCGTAGTGGGGCAGGAAGACCGCATCGCCACGCGCCTGTACGTTGATGGTGGCCAGATCCTCGTCGGTCATCCCCAGCTTCTCAACCTTGTCCTTCAGCAAACCCGAGCAGAACTCGAACCGGCCGCTCGGGGTCTTCTGCTGTCGCTGAGTACCGTGGTGATGTGCACCATGAACCGCACTTTGGAGAGTGCCTCCCGCCACAACCGGCAGTCGGGATTGGAGTAGGCGAAGTTGCCGAAGAAGTGGATGACCGCCTTGATCGGGTACGGCTCTCCCCGGACAATCGACTCGGCCACCCGGTTGGTCACATCCTTGGCCATGGGGAACAACCTGGTGCCCCGGTAGTCGACCGGGGGCTGCCTCAACCCCTGCTCGGCAACGGCGTCAAGCACCTCCGCAGGCGGCTCCCTGAGCTTTGCCGGCAGAGGCTCCGCAAACACGACCCCGCCCGGGACGTCGATGCTGCCGGCAAGCCCGTTTAGGCAGAAGATCGCATAGGCGCTGTACGACGCGTTGGTGTGGGTGCCGACGCCTCGCCCGAGGAAGGCGATCGCCGGCTTCGTGACCGCAAACTCCCGGGCGATCCGTTCGATGGTCGCGGCGGGGATCCCGGTGATCCCCGCCGCCCGCTCCGGGGTGAAGTCCTTCAGGACCAGATTCCACCACCGCACGAGCCCTGCCGTCCACCGTTCCCGGAAGGCGTCCTCGGGCATCTCGACACCAGGCGCGAACCGGGTTGACGACGCCGTCGCAGCGAAGTCGCCCACGAACTCTCGGTCCCAGAGGCCCTCGGTGAGGATGACGTGCGCCATGGCCAGGGCCAGCGCGCCATCGGTGCCGGGATTGATGGGGAGCCACTCGTCGGCCCGGGCGGCGGTGCGGTCCAGCCGCGGTGTCACGCTGACGACCTTTGCGCGGGTCGGCCGCCCGCGCCGCGGGTGTCCCCAGGCCCGGACCCGCTTGGGCACCGGCCGGTTGGCCTCGGTGATGCTGGTCCCGAAGAGGAGAAGGTAGTTGGCGTTGGCGACGTCCACCGGCCAGTACTCGTGGATGCCTGTCGCCAGGTACATGCCGAGTTTGTCGGCTTCGGCGCAGATGGTGCCGTGGGAAATCGTATTGGGCGTCCCGAAGGCCCTGGCGAAGCGGACGTAGCCCAGGTCGCTCATGGCCTGGTCATAACGCCCGCGCAGGATGGTCAGGGCGTGAGGCTCGCCGGCCTCGCGGAGTGTCCGGAGCTCCGCCGCAATGGCGTCGAGGGCCTCGTCCCATGAGACCTCCACCCACCGCGGGTCGACGCCCATCCCCTTCTCGGGATTCGTCCGCCGGAGCGGCCGCCGCAGGCGGGTCGGGTCGTAGAGCATTTGGGACGCGAAGTGCGCGCGCACACAGACCTTCCCGTCCATGGCTCCGCTGTCCGGGTTGGCCAGGACGCGCCACAGACGCCCGTTGACGACCCTGCCCGTGATGGCGCAGTAGCTGTGGCAGTTGACGCACAGGGAAGGGAGGTCCAGGACGCCTGCGGCGGCGATCGACGTTGGAGCCGGCGGTGGCGGGCCGGCCTCGACCAGTCCCTTCAGCGGCGCGCCGAGATAGCGGCCGGCGGCATACGTAGCCCCCGCGGCCGCGGCGGTACCCAGCACTTCGCGTCGTGTGAATCTCCTCGTGATCCTCATCAACCGGAGCCGGCCTCCGTCCCCATGCGCCACCCTAGCCGCCCTCGCGCGCGGCGTTGTTATGGAGGCTTTAAGTTTCCAGGCGCATGATCGGGTCTTGACCTGATTCGTTCGCGGCGAACTCCGGTGTCCACCGGATGCGCGGGCACCTCTTTCGAGAAGACACTGCGGCGCTGCGAGCAGAACGTCAGGAAACCAAGGGGATCCCTGCAATTTGCAGGCTCACGTGCCAGTCCTGGAATGCTCTCTGGCTCCCGGATTGGTTGCTTCAACCGGGTACTGCTGGTTCGTCCACTCCACGATGCCGCCGGCCATGTTGAACACACGCTCACAGCCGGCCTGACGCAACGTCTCGGTCACGGTCGCGCTCCGCCGGCCGGTGCGGCAGTGGACGATGACGGTCCGGTCGCGGGGGATCTCGGACAGGCGCTGCGTGATCTCCGCCATCGGGATGAGGGTGGCTCCGGGAATCCGCGCGCTCGCCCACTCCCACACCTCGCGCACGTCGATCAGGTGGGCGTCCCCGCGGTCGAGCATCGCCTTCGCCTGCTGCACGCTCACCTCGGGGACGTCCGTACTCGCCTGCTCCGCTGTGTCCGCGACATCCCGGCCCGGCACGCCGCAGAAGGCCTGGTAGTCGATGAGCCCGGTAATCGTAGGGCGCTCGCCGCAGGCGGGGCAGTCGGGATTGCGGGTCCAGCGCAGCGTGCGGAGCTCGAAGTCCAGGGCGCGGAAGACGAGCAGACGGTTGACCAGAGTCTCTCCCCGGCCCAGCAGGATCTTGACCGCTTCGACGGCCTGCAGGGTTCCCATGAACCCCGCCACCGCTCCCAGGATACCTCCCTCGGCGCAGGACGGGACCATGCCCGGGGGCGGCGGCGTGGGAAAGAGGCAGCGGTAGCACCCCCTGCCTGGCAGGAACACGGTGGCCTGGCCCTCCCACTGCAGGATGCTGGCATCGACCAGGGGCCTGCGCAGCATCACGCAGGCGTCGTTGACCAGGTAGCGCGTTGGGAAGTTGTCGCTGCCGTTTACCACCACGTCGTAGCCAGCGATGATTTCCAGCGCGTTCTCGCTGGTGAGGACGGTCTGATAGGCAGTGACGACCACGTCAGGGTTGAGGGCCTGGATGGTGCGACAGGCCGACTGTGTCTTGGGCTGCCCGATATCCTGGCTATGGTGGATGATCTGGCGGTGCAGGTTGGACAGATCGACCCGGTCGCCGTCGATGATACCCAGCGTTCCGACGCCAGCCGCCGCCAGGTAGATGGCTGCCGGGCTGCCCAGTCCGCCCGCGCCCACAATCAGAACCTTGCTGTCCAGCAGCCTGCGCTGACCCGATGGCCCGATCTCCTCAAGGATGATCTGGCGAGAGTAGCGCTGTACCTGTTCCCTTGTCAGCACCGGCCCTGGCCTGATGCCGGACTGCATGCGCACCTCCTGCTCGCGCGAACTTCCCGCTACCGCAAACATCGCGTGTGAGGAAGTGGCCGCCTCACCCGACCGTGGAATGCCGGTCAGACGATGCGGCGCGA
>JAVKID010000061.1:0-18498 GCA_031459655.1 Candidatus Fervidifonticultor octavus
CGACGGTCTGGTCGTCGCGTGCGGTCATCACCGCAACGGAGTGCTGCTGGCTCCGCTGACCGCCGACGCGGTCGCGAGGATCGTGTGCGGAGGCGAGTCCACGGAGCTGGACGACCTGCTCGACCCGGCACGTTTCGCCCACGGAAGGGAGAAAACGTCAGAGCCGACCGGCCGGGCGCAGACGGCAAGCGTGCGAGAGGTGTGAAGGGATGAACGGTCGACCCGACGGCGCGGGGATGGGCGGAGGACGTGTGAGCCTCCTCGTCAACGGCGAGGAGATCGAAGTCTCGGTCGGCACGACGGTGGACGACATCGTGGGCGCTTCGGAGACGTCCAAGGGCGCGTTCTACCACTACTTTCCAAGCAAGCAGGGCATCTTCCTGAACCTCCTCGACCAGCTCGCCGAGATGGTCGAATCGAGCGTCGAGGCGGCCATCGGTACGGGGGAGGGGGCCCTGGCCAAGGTCGAGGCGGCGCTGCGGGTCGTGCTGGAGGTGGCCTCCACGCACCGCGACCTCGCCCGCATTCTGCTCATCGAATCCGCGGCCCTGGGCCCCGAGTTCGAGCAGAGCCGCATCGGCATTCACCGGCGGTTCGCCGCCCTGATCCGGCGCCACCTGGACCGCGCGGTCGCCGAGAGGGCAATCCCTCCCCAGGACACGCAGGCCGCGGCCATGGCCTGGATCGGCGCGATCAACGAGATCCTCACGCAGGAGTTGGCCCGGGGCGGAGATCTCATGGCCACGCTGCCGACGCTGAGGACGCTGCTGCTCCGGAGCATCGGAGCGAAGGCCGAGTGACACCGCGCGATCTGCGATCCCCTGCCGCCGCGATCCGGCTCGATGATTCCGCGGATCCCGGGGCGGGCCTTCACCTGATCGGCCCGCGGCTGCGCGGCGCCGCGGCCGCCGCCCGCCGGCGGGCGGCGGCCCTGCAGCGTCCGGTGGTCGCCTGGACGGGCGCGCGGGCGCCACTGACGGACCCGCTGGACCTCCTGGCCCTGGAGGCGGTCTGCTCGCACGACCCCGTGCTCTTCGCCCGGCCCGAGGAGTCGTTCAGCCTGCTCGGGATCGGCACCGCATGGGAGTTCTCCGGCAGCGGTCCCGATCGCTTCGCGCGCGCTCGCCTCGCCTGGGAGGCCCTCGTGGAGGACGCCGTCGGAGAGACCGTCGGCGACGAGGATCTCCGCGGCGCCGCGCCGGCCGGGGCGGCGGACGCCTGGGGAGCAGGCCCGGTGCTTGCGGGCGGGTTCTCTTTTGTGTCCGCGCCCGGTGAACGACCGCCATGGGCGGGGTTCCCCGAGGCGTCGCTACGGCTCCCGCGCGTGGCCGTGGCCGCCGTCGGAGGTGCGTGTTGGGTCACGCTGGCCGTCGTCGTCCAACCCGACGCCTCCGCCGCCGTGATCGACGACGAGGTGGACGCATGCCTCCATCTCGTGGAGGCTTTGGCGCACTCCGGCACAGATCGGGCCGTCCACCCCGGCGCATTGCGCGGGAACCCGCCCCGGGCAGAGGTCGTCTGCGAGGAACTCCCGCCGGCCGAGGTCTGGAAGGCCACCGTGGCCTCGGCGGCCCGGGCCGTCAGGAACGGGACGCTGGAGAAGGTTGTGGTCGCCCGCGCGCTGTGGGTGCGCGGCGGTCCCTTCGACCCCGCCGACACGCTCCGCCGGCTGCGCGACGGCTATCCCACCTGCACGCTGTTTGCCGTCATCCGCGACGGACGCTGCTTCCTCGGTGCGACCCCGGAGCGCCTGGTCCGCGTGCGCGGCGGACAGGTCAGCGCCATGGCCCTGGCGGGGTCTGCGCCGCGGGGGGCGACCGAGGACGAGGACCGGCGGCTGGGCGAGATGCTGCTGGCCAGCCCGAAGGACCGCCTCGAGCACGCGGTGGTGGTGGACGTCCTGCGGGACGCGCTCGCCGAGATGTGTGGACAGGTCACGGTGGCCGCCTCGCCTTCGCTGTTCAAGGTCGCCAATGTGCAGCACCTCGTCACGCCGATTTCCGCGCGGCGGCAGGACCGGGCCACGGTGCTGGACCTGGTGGGGCGGATGCATCCCACGCCGGCGGTCGGCGGCGTCCCGCGCGACGACGCACTGGCGTGGCTTTGCCGGCACGAGGGGCTCGACCGCGGCTGGTACGCGGGACCGGTGGGGTGGATGAACCGCAGCGGCGAGGGCGAGTTCGCCGTCGCGATTCGATCCGCGCTGCTGCATCCGGGAGGCGCGACGCTCTTCACCGGATGTGGGATCGTGGCGGATTCCGACCCAGACCAGGAGTATGCGGAATCCTGCCTGAAACTGCGGCCGATGCTGGCGGCCCTGGGTGCCGGGGGCGCATGACCCCGCGCCCTCGGGCTCGGGGGCCGGGGGTGATCCGTGTCGTGAGACCCGAGAACGCCACGTACGCCTATGTCGGCGCCTTGACAGACGAACTGGCGCGCTGCGGGGTGAGGCACCTCTGCCTGTGCCCGGGGTCGCGCTCGACGCCGCTGGCGCTGAGCGCGGCCCGCCACCCCGCCATCAGGGTCTGGACCCTGATCGACGAGCGGTCGGCGGCCTACTTCGCGGTGGGGATGGCCAAGGCGCTGCGGCTGCCGGTCGCGGTGCTCTCCACCTCGGGCACCGCCGCGGCCAACTTCCTGCCGGCCGTCGTCGAGGCGCGCTACGGCCGTGTCCCGCTGGTCGTGCTGACGGCGGACCGTCCCCACGAACTGCGGGATGTCGGCGCCCCCCAGACCATCGATCAGATCCGGCTCTACGGCGTGCACGCCAAGTGGTTCGTCGACGTGGCACCGCCGCAGGCCGCCGAGCCCATGCTGCGCTACGTGCGGGCCCTGGCCGGGCAGGCCGCGGCCATCGCGCAGGATGATCCCGCGGGGCCGGTCCACCTGAACTTCCCGTTCCGTGAACCGCTGGTGCCGGTTGCGGCGCCTGGGGAACTCCCGCCGCCGGAGCACCGGGTCGGCGACGCCTGGGAAGGTCGGGGAGATGGGCAGCCATACGCGCGAGCGCATGCGGGACGCAGGACGCCGGACGCGAAGACGGCGGCGGTGCTGGCGCGCAGCCTGGCGCGGGTCGAACGCGGCCTGATCGTCTGCGGGCCGTATGACGATCCGGCATTTCCGGAAGCCGTCAGCCGTCTGGCCGCGGCGCTCGGGTACCCCGTGCTGGCCGACCCGCTCTCGCAGGTGCGCTGCGGATCTCACGACCGGACCCTGGTCGTCGACGCCTACGATCCGCTGCTGCGGGTGGGCGAGGTGGCCGGGATGCTGGCACCGGAGGTCATCCTCCGCTTCGGCGGCACCCCGGCATCGAAGCCGCTCGTGCAGTACCTGCAGGCGCAGTCGCGCGCGCGACACGTGGTCGTAGACGGCGCAGGCGCCTGGCACGATCCCACCCGTCTGGCATCGGAGGTCGTCCACGCCGATCCGGTGGTGCTCTGCCAGGCGGTGGCCGCCGCGCTTCTCGAGTCCGGCGCCGCGCGCGCGGCTGCCGCCCCGGCCTCGGCGTGGACCGCCCAGTGGCTGCGCCTGTCCGGGGACGCGCGCCTGGCCGTCCAGCAGAGGCTGGGCGCTGTCCATGAACCCTTCGAGGGGAAGGTCTTTGCCGAACTGGCCGGACTGCTCCCCGACGGCGCCCTGCTCTACGTGGGCAACAGTATGCCGGTGCGCGACCTCGACTCGTTCTTCCCGAGCACGCCCGCGGCGATCCGGTTTCTCGGCAACCGGGGCGCCAGCGGGATCGACGGCCTGGTGTCGTGCGGCCTGGGCGCCGCGGCCTCGGGCGCCGGCCCCGTGGTGCTGGTCCTCGGCGACCTGGCGTTCTACCACGACCTGAACGGACTGCTGGCCGCGAAACTCCACGGTCTGGCCGCCACCATCATCCTGCTCAACAACGACGGCGGCGGCATCTTCTCGTTCCTGCCCCAGGCCGGCTACCCCGAGCACTTCGAGGCGCTCTTCGGGACGCCGCACGGGCTCGACTTCCGCCACGCCGCCGAGATGTACGGCGCCGGGTTTCGCCGCGCAGAGACCTGGGAGGACTTCCGCCTCCATGTTCGAGACGCACTGGCCAGCGGGAGGCTTATGGTCGTGGAGGTGCGCACCCACCGCGACCGGAACGTCGTCGTCCACCAGGAGGTGTGGGCCGCGGTGCGCGCCGCCGTCTGCGCGGACCTGGCAGCCGCCTCCGGAAAGGCTCCCTGATGCCCCGGCTTGTCATCGACGGCGTGGGCATCAACGTGGAGACGGCGGGGAGTGGACCGCCCCTCGTGCTGCTGCACGGCTTCACCGGCAGCGCGGCCGGATGGGCGGCGGAGGCGGAGGCCTTTGCGTCGCGCCACCTGACGATCTCCGTAGACCTGCTCGGCCACGGGCTGTCGGATGCTCCGCCGGACCCCTCCCGCTACCGTCTGGGCTCCTGCATCGAGGATGTGCTCGGGGTGCTCGACCGGCTGGGCATCCCCAGGGCCGGTCTGCTCGGCTACTCCATGGGCGGCCGGGTGGCGCTGGGGGTGGCCATCGCGGCGCCGGAGCGGTTGTCGGCGCTGATCCTGGAGAGCGCGTCACCCGGACTGCGGGATCCCCAGGCCCGCCGCGAGCGGGCGGCCCGGGACGCGGCGCTGGCGGCCGAGATCGAGCGCGACGGGATCGAGGCGTTTGTGGCCCGGTGGGAGCAGCATCCCCTGTTCGCCAGCCAGGCGCGGCTCGCGGGCGATGTGTGGGCGGCGCTGCGCGACCGGCGGCTGCGCAACAGTCCCGTGGGCCTGGCCAACAGCCTGCGCGGGCTGGGAGTGGGCGCGCAGCCGCCGATGCACGACTTCCTCCCCGACATCCGGGTGCCGACCCTCCTCGTGGCCGGCGCCCTCGATCCGCAGTACTGCGCGCTGGGCCGGGAGATGGCCGCGCGCATCCCGGGCGCGCAGCTCGAGATCGTGCCGGATGCCGGACACGCGGTGCACCTGGAGCAGCCCCTGGCGTTCCGCCGGCTGGTCCTGGAGTTCCTCGCGAAGGTCGGACAGATCACGCAGTGAGGTGAGCGTCTGATGCGGGTGGCATGGCGCAAGGTCCGCGACTACACGGACATCATCTATGAACACGGGGAAGGCGACGCCGAGGGGATCGCGCGGATCACCATCAACCGGCCAGAGGTACGCAACGCCTTCCGACCCGAGACGACCATGGACCTGATCGACGCCTTCACGCGTGTCCGCGACGAGGCGACCATCGGCGTCGTCCTCCTCACCGGCGCGGGCCACGAGGCGTTCTGCTCGGGCGGCGACCAGCGGGTGCGCGGCCACGCCGGGTATGTCGGGAAGGACCAGGTCCCCCGGCTCAACGTCCTGGACCTCCAGCGCCTGATCCGGACGCTGCCGAAGCCCGTGATCGCCGTGGTGGCCGGGTACGCCATCGGCGGCGGGAACGTGTTGGCGACGGTCTGTGACCTGACTATCGCGGCGGAGAACGCCATCTTCGGCCAGACCGGCCCGAAGGTCGGGTCGTTCGACGCCGGGTACGGCTCAGCCTACCTGGCGCGCATCGTGGGGCACAAGAAGGCGCGGGAGATCTGGTACCTGTGCCGGCAGTACACGGCGCAGGAGGCCCTGGCGATGGGGCTGGTCAACGCGGTGGTCCCCCTGGACCGCCTGGAGGAGGAAGCGGTCCGCTGGGCCCGGGAAATCCTCGAGAAGAGCCCGCTGGCCATCCGCCTGCTGAAGGCGGCGTTCAACGCCGATACCGACGGCCTGGCCGGATTGCAGCAGATTGGCGGCGACGCCACACTGCTGTACTATATGACGGAAGAGGCCAAGGAGGGCCGCGACGCCTTCCTGGAGAAGCGCAGGCCTGACTTCAAGAAGTTCCCCCGCTATCCGTAGCGTCCCATGCGCGGCGGCCCGACGTTTTTGAGCGGCAGCCCTCGCCCGGGAGCCGCAGGCGCCGCGCCCGACGGGGCGCGGGACCGATGGCGGGCGTGGGTGCTGGCCGCCCGCATCCCCACGCTGCCCGCCGCGGTGGCGCCGGTGCTGGTCGGGACCGCAGCGGCGGCGGGCAGCGGGGTGTTCTCGGCCCTCCCGGCGGTCGCGGCCCTGGTCGCATCGCTCTGCATCCAGATCGGCACCAATCTGAGCAACGACGCCTACGACTTCCTGCACGGCGCCGACACGGCGGGGCGTCTCGGTCCGCCGCGCGCCACCGCCAGCGGCCTGCTCTCACCGAAGGAGGTGCTGACCGGCGCCTATGCGTGCTACGGGGTCGCCGCCCTGGCGGGGCTGTACCTGGTGGCGCTGCGGGGCTGGCCGGTCCTGGCGGCGGGCGTGCTGTCGGTCGCCGCCAGCCTGGCGTACACCGCAGGCCCGTGGCCCCTGGCGTACCGGGGCCTGGGCGACCTCTTCGTCTTCATCTTCTTTGGGATCATCGGCACGGTCGGCAGCGACTTCGTGCAGACCGGCCTCGTCCGGTCCCAGGCGGTCTGGGCGTCTACGGCGGTGGGGCTGTTGACGGTGGCCATCCTGGTGGTGAACAACCTGCGGGACATCGAGACCGACCGCGCGGCCGGGAAACGCACCCTGGCGGTGCGGTGGGGCGTGCGCGGCACCCGTCTGGAGTACGCGGGGTGCCTGGCCGGCGCGGTCGCGGTCCCGGGGATCATGCGCGCGGCGGGGGTGCTGGGCGACCGGTTCTGGCTGCCCTGGCTGGCGGTGCCGCTCATGGGCATGCTCGCCCGCACGGTCCTCTGGCGCCTGGATGCGCCGGCGCTCAACCACGCGCTTGGGCGGACGGCGCGGCTGCTGCTCCTCTACAGCGCGCTGTTGGCGCTCGCGCTCGTCCTCGGCGGGACATGACCGACCGTCCCCCACCCGCCCTCACACCCGACTGGCTTGGCCACCGCGCGTCGGCCCACCCGGACCGTCCGGCGCTGGTCGCCGGCAGGACCCGCCTGACCTTCCGCGACCTGGACCGCCTGACCCGCAGGACCGCGCGGCAACTGGCCGCGCTGGGCGTGGCCGAGGGGATGCGCGTGGCGCTCCTGCTGCCAGGCGGGGTGTCCTTCGCGGTGCTGGCCCATGCGCTCGCGCGGCTGGGGACCGTCATGGTGCCGCTGAACACGCGGCTGGCGCCCGCCGAGCTCGCCTGGCAGGTGACCGACTCGCGGGCCGAGGTGGTGATCGCAGCCGGCGATGGGATGGCCGATCCGGCCGGCGTCCGCACCATCGGGCTCGACGCCCTGGCCGCCGCTCCCGACGCCGATGTCCCGCTGCGTGACCGCATCGACCTGAGCGCCCCTCAGGGGATCATCTACACCTCGGCCACCTCGGGCCGGCCCAAGGGCGTCGTGCTCACCTTCGGCAACCACTGGTGGAATGCCGTGGCCTCGGCGCTCCACCTCGGGCTGCGCCGGGACGACTGCTGGCTGGCGCCGCTGCCGCTCTATCACGTGGGCGGTCTGGCGGTCCTGTGGCGCAGCGTCATCTACGGCATTCCCGCCGTCGTCCACGAGACCTTCGAGCCGGAGGCGGTCAACCGCGAGATCGACGGGGGTCAGGTCACGCTGGTCTCGGTGGTCAGCACGATGCTCCAGCGCATGCTGGAAGCGCGGCGCGGCCGGCCGTATCCGCCGACCCTCCGGGCCGTCCTGCTCGGCGGCGGCCCCGCGCCGCCCTCGCTCATCGAGGCGTGCCTGGAGCAGGGCGTGCCGGTGGCGCCCACCTACGGGCTGACCGAGGCCGCGTCCCAGGTCGCCACGCTGCCGCCCGAAGAGGTCGCGGCCCGTCGGGGCTCGTCGGGCAGGGCGCTGTTCCCGGTCGAAGTGCGGATCGCCCCCCCCGGCGGGGCGGCGGACCGCGGCGGCCCCCCCGCGGAACCCGGTCGGACCGGCGAGATCCTGGTCCGCGGGCCCACGGTGATGGCCGGGTATGCGGACCGGCCGGAGGAGACCGCGCGCGCCCTGCGCGACGGGTGGCTCCATACGGGCGACCTGGGTTCCCTGGACGAGGACGGGTACCTCTATGTGCTGGACCGGCGCGACGATCTGATCATCTCGGGCGGCGAGAACGTCTACCCGGCCGAGGTGGAAGCGGTCCTGCGCAGCCATCCGGCGGTGCTGGAGGCCGTGGTCTTTGGCATCACCGATGCCGTGTGGGGGGAAGGCGTGGCGGCGGCGGTCACACTGCGCCCGGGCGCATCCGTTCGTGAAGATGACGTCCGCGGGTTCTGCGCGGGGCGCCTGGCGCGCTACAAGGTGCCGAAGCGGATCTGGGTCGTGGAGGACCTGCCGCGGTCTCCCGGGGGCAAGGTGATGCGCCGGACGCTGCGCGAGTGGGCCGAGGAGGCCGCGGCGCGGGAGCGGGCATGAGCCGCGGTCCCGATCGCCAACCCGACACCCGCGAGGCAGTCGACCGCGAGGCAGTCGACCGCGAGGCGGTCAGCCGCGGAGCCGGCATCTTGGCCGCGCCTGCGTTCGAGCGGCGCCTGTGGGTGCGCGAGGCGTTCCACAGCATCGCCGGCCGCTACGACCTGCTCAACACGGTGCTGAGCGGGGGGCTGCACCTCTTCTGGAAGCGCGCAGCGGTCCGTGCGGCTCACCTCGCGCCCGGCGGCGTCCTGGTGGACGTCTGCTGTGGGACCGGGGACCTCATGGTGCTGGCCTCGCGTCTTCTCGGTCCAGTGGGCCGCACGGTGGGAGTGGACTTTGCGCAGGGCATGCTGGCGATGGCCTCCAGGCGTCTGCCGGTCGCGCGGCGGGGGGCCACGGCGCTGCTCGTCTGCGCCGACGCTGAGGCCCTGCCGCTGGCGGACGCCTCCGCCGACGCCGTGACGTTCGCGTTCGGGCTGCGCAACGTCGCCCACCCGGAGCATGCCACGCGCGAGGCCTGCCGCGTCCTGCGGCCCGGCGGCCGGCTCGTCGTCCTGGACTTCGGCCAGCCCCGTTCTCCTGCCCTGCGGGTGATCTACGACCTCTACTCCCGGATGGTGATCCCCAGGCTCGGGGGATGGCTCTCGGGTCGGCGAGACGCCTACCAGTATCTCCACGATTCCATCCGGCAGTGGGCCGACCCCGAGACGCTGGCTGAGCTCATGCGGCAGAGCGGGTTCGACCGGGTGCGCTACCGCCTGCTGACGGGCGGTATCGCCGTGCTGCACGTGGGCGTCAGGCCTACCGGCCGATGACCTCGGCCACCTTCAGCCGCCCGCCGTCCTGCACCAGTTCGACGGTCACGAGGCGCGGCACGATGAACGTCGGCTTGAACCCTGTCCACACCCTCAGGTCCACGCTGGCCCCGCCGCAGCGCACCTCGATCCGCTCGAAGCGGGCCTGCTGCAGGTAGGGCGAGAAGATCGCCCGGGCCGGCATCCCCGGGTGCTCCAGGATCTGCGTGTGCTCCCTGGTCGCCACGTCGGTGAATTCCCGCCAGGAGCGGCGATCCCAGTTCTGGGTCACCACGGCGATGTAGGCCATGGCGGCCTGCCGGGCGTCGTGCTGGTGTGGACGTCCGCAGAGCATGCGGCTAGCGGGAATCAGGAGCAGGAGGATGCAGACCGCGCTGGCGACTCCCAGCGCCGCGTGCCGGGACGCCGGGCGCGGCCGCGGCGCGCGCTCGGGCTCCCGGCGGGCCACCAGCGTCTGGCAGCCCGAACAGAAGAACGCCTCTCGCGGCCGCAGCAGCGTCCCTTCGGCACCACATCGGGGGCAGCGCACCGGGACAGTCATCCCAACCACGGCCTCGCCCCCTCAGGAGGGCAGGATCCGCACCTCCCGCGGCAACAGGCTGAGTCGCTCGGCCCCCTGCGAGGTCACCACCACGATCTCCTCCAGCCGCACGCCGAACTCGCCCTCCAGGTAGATGCCGGGTTCGATGCTGAACACCATCCCCTCCTGCATGGGCGTCTCGTTGGTGTGGGTGACGGACGGCGGCTCGTGGCCGGAGACCCCGATGCCGTGTCCGGTGCGGTGGGTGAAGAAGGCGCCAAACCCGGCGGCGTCGATCACCCCGCGCGCCGCGCGGTCCACGGCCCCCAGCGGCTCCCCGGGCTTCACCGCGTCCATGGCCGCCCGGACCGCGCGCTCCACGGCGGTGTGCACCTGGCGGTAGCGAGGTGAGGGCTCGCCCAGGTGGGCCATGCGGGTGATGTCGGAGGCATAGCCTTCCAGCCGCCCGCCCAGGTCCACCAGGACGGGCTCGCCCGCGCGCAGTTCGCGGCGGCCCGTCGCATGATGCGGGTAGGCGGAATTGGGCCCGCCGCCAACGATGACGCCGCCTGCCTGCGTCACGCCCTGGGCGGCGAACGCATCCGTTGCGGCGCGCGCCACCGCGGTTTCGGTCACGCCGGGCCGGCACGCGGCAAAGGCGGCATCGACCGCGACATCCGCCGTGGCGGCCGAGCGGCGCATCAGGTCGATCTCGTCGGCGGTCTTGATCATGCGCACCGGGGCCATCACCTGCGATCCCGGGATGAAGGCGCTGTCCGCCCACTGCGCCTGCAGCAGGAGCAGGACATCCGCCCGCATCGTGTCGCCGACGCAGATCCGCCGCGGCCGGCCAAGCCGCGCCCGCGCCTGCCGCAGGGCGTCGGAG
This sequence comes from Candidatus Fervidifonticultor octavus, assembly GCA_031459655.1. Taxonomy (GTDB): domain Bacteria; phylum Sysuimicrobiota; class Sysuimicrobiia; order Sysuimicrobiales; family Humicultoraceae; genus Fervidifonticultor_A; species Fervidifonticultor_A octavus_A. The sequence goes on from JAVKID010000061.1 coordinate 10,572, forward strand.
GGTCCCTGGGCGTCGGTGTAGGTGAGGAGCGGGACGTCCACGTGTCCTCGCGCCTGGCCGGCGTTCAGTTCCGGCACCAGGAAGACCGCGTCGTGGGCGGTGAGGAACAGATAGCAGGGCCGCTCGTCGGCATGCGGGGTGAAGCCCACCAGGTAGAAGAGGTCGTCACCCGGCGGCAGGCTCAACAGGTCCACGCCCGCAGCCTGCATCTGGGCGCGGACGCGGGCCAGGCGGTCAGGGTGCATCATGCGGGCCCACCCCTCCTCTACCCTTTCAACGCCCCGGCCAGCAGGCCCCGGAGGAAGTAGCGCCCCAGGAAGATGTACACCAGCAGCGTCGGGAGGGCGGCCAGCAGCGCGCCGGCCATCTGGACGTTCCACTCCACGATCTGGCTGCCGGCCAGGTTCTGCAGCGCGACGGTGATCGGCTGCCGGGCCGGGTTGTTGGTGATGGTGACCGCGAAGAGGAACTCGTTCCACACCGCCGTGAACTCCCAGATCATCACGACGACGAAGGCGGGCACCGACAGTGGCAGCACCACATGGCGGTAGATGCCGAAGAACCCGGCCCCGTCCATCCGACCGGCCTCGACCATCTCGGTGGGCACCCCCGCGTAGTAGTTCCGAAAGATCAGGGTCGTGATGGGGATGCCGTAGACGACGTGGACGAGGACGAGCCCGGCGATGGTCCCGTACAGGCGGACGCCCAGCAGGGTGCTGGTCCACTGCAAGAACTGCACCAGCGGGATCAGCACGCTCTGATAGGGGATGAACATGCCGAAGAGCAACAGCGGGAAGAGCAGGTCGGCGCCCCTGAACTTCCACTTGGCCAGGATGTAGCCGTTGACCGAGCCCAGCGCCGCCGCCAGCACGGTGGCCGGGACGACCAGGGTGAGGCTGTTGAGGACGTTGGGCCGCAGCTTCTCGTAGGCGCGGATGAAGCTCTCGAAGGAGAGGCCCGATGGCAGGTCCCACATCCGGCTCAGGCTGACTTCTTGAAAGGTCTTCAGCCCGTTGATGACCAGCACGTAGACCGGCATGAGGTAGAAGAGGGCGAAGGCCACGAGGACCGCGTAGAGGGCCAGCCGCGCCGGCGCCACCCGCGGCATCTACCCCTCCGTCCGCATGCTGTGCCGCAGGTAGGGGATGATGACGCTGCCCACCAGGACCAGCATGACGATGGCGATCGCGGCGCCGTCCGCGAAGCGGTTGCCCCGGAAGGTCGTTTCGAACATGAAGACGCCCGGCACGTCGGTGGAGAAGGCCGGGCCGCTCCCGGTCATGGCGAAGACCAGGTCGAAAATCTTCAGGGAGATGTGGCCCAGCACGATGACGGCGCTGAGCGTCACCGGGTGGAGCAGGGGGAGGATCACGTGTCGGAAGAGCTCCCACTCGTCGGCGCCGTCCACCCGAGCGGCCTCCCACAGGTCCCCGGGGATCCCTCGCAGCCCTGCCAGGTACATGGCCATCGTGAAGCCCGACAGCTGCCACGTGGCCGCCAGGACCACCGAGAAGATGGCGATGCCGGGATCGGTGTACCACCGCGACTGGAACGGCAGCCCGGCGTACTGGAAGAGCAGGTTGACCCCGGTGCTGGGGTTGAGGAGCCACTGCCAGGCGGTGCCGGTGACGATGAACGAGATGGCCATGGGGAAGAGGAAGATGCTGCGGAACAGCGACTCCCCCCGGACCCGCTGCTCCAGCAGGACGGCGAGCCCCAGCCCGATGGTGATGCACGCGGCCAGAAAGGTCGCGGTGAAGACCAGGGTGTTGCGCAGGTCGATCTGGAACCGCGGGGTCTGGAAGAGCGTCAGGTAGTTGGACAGCCCGGCGAACGACAGATCGGGGACGAAGCTGTTCCAGTGGCTCAGCGAGACGTAGGCGGTCCAGCCGATGAAGCCGTAGACGAAGACGCCGACCGCGGCCACCGAGGGCAGGATGACCAGGACCGCCAGGATGCGGTCCAGGTCCAGGCGAGGCCGGCCGACCAGGGGAGGGGCGGTGATCGCGCCCCTCCCCGCCGAGGCTACTTGCACATCTTGTTGGCCACGCAGGCCTGCTGAAGCGCCCGCTGCGCCGCGGCCACGTTCTTGTTGGTCACGAACAGGTTGACGATGTCGTTGAACTGGGTGGCGAAGCCCTCAGGCGCGGCCGACCCGTGCACTTCGCTGGGGACAAGGGCGTTCTTGACAAAGTCCGCAGCCGACGACTGCAGGTAGGCATCGAACTTCTTGAGGTCGCAGTCGGTGCGCGCGCAGATCGACCCCTTGAGGGGGTTGAAGGCCTCCTGCCCCTCCTTGGAGCCCGCGACCGTGAGCCAGGCCAGGGCCTCGGCCCGGTGCGGCGCCTTCTTGGGCAGGCCGAAGGTGTCGGTCACGACGACAAAGACGCCGGCCGTGCCCGGCGCGGGCGCCCAGCCGTAGTCAGCGCCGGCCTTCCAGCCCTTGGACGTGAAGTAGCCGGCGGCCCAGTCGCCCATGATGTTCATGGCGGCCTTCCGGTCGATCAGCATCTGGGCGGCTGAATCCCACGTGCCGGCGGCGTGGTCGGCGTTCACATAGCCCAGGATGCGGGCGTAGGCCTCCAGCGCCTTCTTGACGCCGTCTCCGGTCCAGGGCGTCTTCCCCGTCCACAGCCCCCGGTAGCCCTCGGCCCCCAGGCTGGCCAGCAGGATGTCCTCGAAGAGGTGGGCAGCCTCCCACTTGTTCTTGTCGCCCAGCGACAGCGGGGTGATCCCTCTGGCCTTGAGGGCGTCGGCGACCGTGAAGAACTCCTCCCAGGTCTTCGGCGCCTTGAGCCTGTGGTCGTCGAAGATCTTCTTGTTGTACCAGAGGACGTTGCCCCGGTGGACGTTGACCGGCACCGAGTAGATCTCGCCCTGGTAGGACACGATGTCGATCAGGTCCTTGGGGAACCTGGCCATCCACCCTTCGCTCTTCCACAGGGAGGTGATCGGCTCCATGAAGCCGGTCTTGACCCAGGTGTCGGTCAGTTCGGCGCCGCCGTGGACCTGGAAGGAGTCGGGTGGATCGCCGCCCTGCATGCGGGTCTTCAGGACCGCCTTGGCGTTGGTCCCCGCGCCCCCGGCTACGGTGGCGTTGATGATCTCTACCCCAGGGTTCTGCTTCTTGTAGATCTGGAACATGGCGTTGAGCCCGTCCGCCTCGCCGCCCGCGGTCCACCAGGAAAAGATCTCCAGCTTCTTGGCTCCCTGAGCCTGGGTACCGGAGAGTCCCGCCAGGAAGATCGCCAGGGTGAGGAGGACGAGCCAGCGGCTGCACCGGGACATCGTGGCCTGCCTCCCTTCGCGGTTGGAACTGAGGAGTGTCGTCCCCTTTCTGCGGTGGGCGCAGCCTCTCCTGCCGGGCTCTGCGCCGACCCCGTCCGGTTTGCGCCGGCCCGGCAGGAGCGGCGCTCCCATCCGACGAATCGGCGGCGGCGATGCCACCCCGCGTCCGCGCGCCGGCCGCCCCCGAGGTGCGCTTCCCGACCGGGGAGACGCCGGCTGGAGCCCGGGCCCGCGCCGCGAAGATCGCGACCCTCCTGGCCCATCGGTATCCCGTCACCAGGCTGCCGCTGCGGCACGAGAGCCCCCTGCAGTTGCTCGTCGCGACGATCCTCTCGGCCCAGTGCACCGACGCCCAGGTGAACAAGGTCACGCCCGCGCTGTTCGCGCGGTACCGCACGGCGGCGGACTTCGCCGCCGCCGACCTGCGGGAACTGGAAGGCTATATCCGCTCCACCGGCTTCTACCGCCAGAAGGCGCGGGCGATCGTGCGGATGGCCAGGATGCTGGAGGAGCGGTTCGGGGGGGTCGTGCCGCAGACCATGGAAGACCTGCTGCAACTCCCCGGCGTGGGCCGCAAGACGGCCAACGTGATCCTCGGCGGAGCCTTCGGCCGGCCGGGCATGGTGGTGGACACCCACGTGCGGCGCATCAGCCGGCGCCTGGGGCTGACCGTCCATGGCGAGCCGGTCCGCATCGAGCAGGACCTGATGCGGCTCCTGCCGCCCGAGCAGTGGTCGGACTTCTCGCTGCGCCTGATCTACTTCGGCCGGCAGATCTGCACGGCGCGCCGGCCCCAGTGCCCGACTTGCCCGCTTTGGCGCCTGTGTCCGTCGGCGACGTTCGCCGGCGCGCCGCCCTGGATGGCGGCCCGGCCCCGCCGTCGCCCGCCGTCTGCCCGGCCGCGCGGACGAAGGACGGGAAGGCGCGGCAGCGCGACCGGATCGGGCAGGCCGCGCACCGCGGCCTTTGCGCCACACAGATCGTCGCGCCCAGATCCATCAGCGCCTGGTTGAAGTCGGACGCCCGGCGCCTGGGCAGCAGCACCTCGGCCAGTGCCCACAGGACGCGGTCGCGCTGCGGGGTGGCTCCGTAGAAGACCCGCTGGAGCACCCGCCGCACGTTGGTGTCCAGGATCGGCGCCCTGCGGCCGTAGGCGAAGGACAGGACCGCGCCGGCGGTGGAGGGGCCGATGCCCTTCAGGGAGAGCAGCGCCTCCCGGGCGTCGGGGACCTGCCCGTTGAATCGCCCCACGACCTCCCGGGCGATCGAGTGCAGCCGGAGGGGCCTGAGGTTGTAGCCCAGGGGATACCAGGCCTCGCGAACCGCGCCCACCGGCGCGGCCGCCAGCGCCTCGATGGACGGGTATTTCTTGAGGAACTCGCGGTACTTGGGGACCACCCGGGCCACCTGCGTCTGCTGCAGCATGATCTCCGAGACGAGGATGCGGTAGGGGTCGGTGGTGCGACGCCACGGCAGGTCGCGCTTGTGGCGGCGGTACCAGGCGAGCAGGCGGCGCACGAACGCGCGCCGCCCCGCGGGGGTGGGGAGGGGGTTCGGGCGCGCGGGCGGCTGGTGCGGGGACGCGGGCGACATCGTGGGCGTGGCGAGGAGCGCACACGCGGCGGGCTCCGGCCCGGCCGGAGCCCGCCCGCACCCCGAGGTGGACCGGCTACGCCTGCGCCGTTTCCGGCTTCCCGAAGCCGACCCACAGCCCCAGGACGCCGATGACCAGGTGGATGAGGTTGTAGAGGACGTTCACCGGGAACAGGCCGAGCACGCTCCCACCTCCCAGGAACCCGACGAGGGCGACCAGGGTGTAGACGATGCCGAAGGCCTGGGCTCCGATCTTCACCGAGGTTCCGGTGAACCCCAGATAGGCCAGGATCACACCGCTGATCAGGTGGACCAGATTGTGTGTCGTGTTGAACTGGAGGGTGATGAATTCGGAGGTGAGGAACCCGATGACGCCGAGGACGATGAGGATGACGCCGACCCACTGGCAGTACATCTTTGCCATGGCAGACCTCCCTTCGTCGTCACGGTGCGCCTGCGGTATTCGTCGTCCGCACGGGCCACTCCTCCGGAGGAGTCGACGGGCCCGCAGCGGAATGCACTTGTGCATGCCAGTTCCCGAGGTGACGCAGTCCATGCGAACAGGTCGGTCCACCGTGCTCGCCCGCCGGGGCATGATCGCCACCGGCCATCCCCTGGCGTCGGCGGCCGGTCTGCAGGTGCTGGCCGAGGGCGGCAACGCCATCGAGGCGGCCATCGCGGCGGCGGGCGTCCTGGGGGTCGCGCAGCCCATGATGAGCGGGCTCGGCGGCGACACGTTCATGCTGGTCTACCGCCGGCGCGAGGGTCGCGTCTGGGGCATCTGCGCCAGCGGCCCCGCGCCCGCTGCGGCGACCCGCGAGTACTTCATCGACCGCGGGTATGCCACGATGCCGCTGCGCGGGATGCTGGCCGTCTCGGTTCCCGGGGCCGTGGCCGCGATGGAGGAGGCGCTCCGCCGCTGGGGCAGCGGCCGGTTCACCCTGCAGCGCCTGCTGGAGCCGGCGATCCGGTATGCCGAGGAAGGTGTCCCGGTGACGCGCAGGGTGGCGGGGTGGTTCCGTGAGACGGCGCCCGTCCTGGCCCAGTATCCCTCGTCGGCCGCGGTGTACCTGCCTGGCGGCCGGCCGCCGGAAGAGGGCGACATCCTGGTGCAGCGCGACCTGGGGGCCTCGTTGCGTACGGTGGCGGCTGGCGGGGCCGAGGCCTTCTACCGCGGGCCGATTGCGGAGCAGATCGTCGCCTACAGCCGCAGCCACGGCGGGCTGTTCGAGGCTGACGATTTCGCGCGGTACAGCGCAGACGTCCACACCCCGCTGCAGACCACGTACCGGGGCCTCACCGTCTTCGCCACGGCGCCGCCGTCGCAGGGCTTCCTCCTCCTCGAGATGCTGAACCTCCTCGAAGGCTTCGACCCCGTCCCCTGGGGATCGCCCGACGGGATCCACCGGGCGGTGGAAGCCAAGAAGCTGGCCTATGCGGACCGCCTGGCCGCCGTCGGCGATCCGCGGTTCGTGGCCAACCCCCTCGGCACCCTGTTGGACAAAGCCTACGCGGCCCGCCGCCGCCTGGAGATCCACCCGACGAGGGCCGCCGAGGCGCCCGGCCCCGGGCTGCCCGCCGAGGTGGCCGGCGACACCACGTACTTCTGCGCCGCCGACGTCGAGGGCAACCTGGTGTCCTACATCACCAGCCTGTCCGCCATCTTCGGGTGCGGCGAGGTCGTCGAAGGCACCGGCATCATGCTGAACAACCGCGCCGGCCGGGGGTTCGAACTGCGCGAGGGGCATCCCAACTGCATCGCGCCCGGGAAGCGGACGATGCACACCCTGACGCCATACATGGCGTTCCGGGGTGCGACCCCGTGGCTCGTGTGGGGGACGCCGGGCGGCGACGCGCAGCCGCAGTGGAGTCTGCAGATCCTGCTCAACCTGATCGAGGCGGGCATGGGCCTCCAGGAGGCGATTGAGGCGCCCCGATGGCAGAGTTTCCCGGGGACCGATCCGGCGACGATCGACACGCCGTTCGAGCTGCGGGTCGAGGACGGCTTCCCGCCCGAGACGCTGGCCGAACTGGAGCGCCGGGGCCACCGGGTGCGACCGCTGGCGTCGCCCGAGGGCGGCGGAGGCGCGCAGGCGATCCTGGTCGATCCCGAGCGGGGGCTGTATTGGGGCGGCTCGGACCCGCGGGTGGACGGCTGCGCGATCGGCATCTGAGAGGGCGAGGCGCCCGACCGACGCCTAACTGCCGGCCTCCGCCCGCACCTCGAAGGGGCGGTCTGCGGGGAACAGCTCGATCCAGACCGGGCCGGGCGGCAGGACGATGTCCCGGCCGGAGGCGTCCGCGAGCGTCAGCGGTCCGGCGACGGTCCGCTTCCACGTTCCCTCGGCCATGCGTCCCTCGGTGAGCACGACCAGACGTCCGTGGCCGACCAGGTTGATCCGGCTGCTCGGGCGGCCGCGGACCAGCTCGTCCCGCCACTGGATGAAGAGGACGAGGATCGACGCCGGCGCGACCTGCATACCGGCGGCATCGAGGTGCGGCCGGCCGTCCTGCTCGCGCCGGTAGCGGCGCTGCGCCGGATCGTACCGGTAGCGGACGGCATACAGCGGCCCGTAGTCGAGGGAGGCCACGACGGCGGGCGCGGCAGTGTGGGGAACGGTCAGGTGCTCGTAGGCGAATCGGTACGGCAGGGATCTCCGCCTGGTCTCGATCGGGCGTGCGCGCAGGGCCGTCCGGAGTCCGTCGATGCTCGTGTAGAGGTTGTGGGGCATCGGGCGAGCCGGGTCGCGCCAGAACGGTGCCGGCGTCCAGAACTCGTTGATCACGGGCAGCCTCTGGTTGACGATCATGGTCTGGGCCTCGGCGCTGAAGCCGGCGTGGACCAGGATCGCCCCCAGGTCCTGCGCCAGTTCAAGCATGTACCGCCGGACGCTGCGGATCGGACCGACCACCGGCGGGGCCTGCCGGCAGAAGGCGGCCAGGAAGCGTGTGATGCGCGCCTCGGTCGGGACCGCGAAGACCAGACAGGCATCGGCCAGGCCCGCCTGCGGGCGCGCCGGCGGCGCGTTCTCGACGACCAGCAGCA
>JAVKID010000062.1:0-18010 GCA_031459655.1 Candidatus Fervidifonticultor octavus
TCCATGATCTTCATCTACTCCATCGGATACATGCACGGTGATCCGCGCTACCCGCGGTTCTTCGCCTACATGTCCCTGTTCGCCGCCTCGATGCTGCTGCTGGTGCTGGCGAACAACCTGCTGTTCCTCTATGTGGGCTGGGAACTGGTGGGCCTGTGCTCCTACCTGCTGATCGGCTTCTGGTTCGAGCGCCCGGCCGCGGCGCGGGCTTCCATGAAGGCGTTTGTCACCACGCGGGTCGGCGACTTCTTCATGTTCCTGGGACTGCTGCTGGTCTTCTTCCACCTGGGGACGTTCCGGTTCGAGGAGATCTTCGCGGAGGTCTCCGGCGGCGCGCTGGGCGGGACCGTCGGCGGCCTCCCGCTGCTGAGCCTGGCCGCGGTGCTCCTGTTCGGCGGGGCGGTGGGGAAGTCGGCGCAATTCCCTCTGCACACCTGGCTGCCCGACGCTATGGAGGGCCCCACCCCGGTCTCCGCCCTGATCCACGCGGCCACCATGGTGGCTGCCGGGGTCTACATGGTCGCCCGGACCTACACGCTGTTCCTCGCCTCGCCCGGCCGGGAGGCGCTGGAGGTGGTGGCCTATATCGGCGGGATCACCGCGCTCATGGCCGCCACCATGGGCGTCGTGCAGGACGACATCAAGCGCGTGCTGGCCTATTCCACCATCAGCCAGCTCGGCCTGATGATGATGGGGCTGGGGGCAGGGGGCTACACCGCCGGAATGTTCCACCTGATGACGCACGCCTTCTTCAAGGCCCTGCTGTTCCTAGGGGCCGGCAGCGTCATCCACGCCATGCACACCAACGACATCAAGGCGATGGGGGGTCTGGCCAAGAGCATGCCGGCCACCTACTGGACGTTCCTGGTCGGCGCGCTGGCGCTCTCCGGCGTCTTTCCCTTCGCCGGCTTCTGGAGCAAGGACGAGATCCTGGCCGAGGCACTGCACCACAGCCCGGTGCTCTTCGCCCTGGGCGCGCTGACCTCGTTCCTCACGGCCTTCTACATGTTCCGGGTCGTCTTCTACACCTTTGCCGGGACGCCGCGCGGCCACCACGCGCACCCGCACGAGAGCCCGCCGGTGATGACGCGGCCGCTGTGGGTCCTGGCCGCCTTCTCGGCCGCGGTGGGGTTGGTCGGCGCGCCCCTGCCGGGCGGCAGCCCGTTCCACCGCTTCCTGCACCTGGAGGGCCTCAAGGCCGTTCCCTTCGAGCCGGGCCTGGCGCTGGTCTCGCTGGGGATCGCCGGGGCGGGCATCCTGGCGGCGGCGGCCGTCTACCACTGGAAGATCGTCCCCTCACAGTCCCTGCGCCGGGCTGCCGGCCCCCTGTATACGCTGGTGGCCCACAAGTACTACGTCGATGAACTGTACGCGGCGCTGTTCGTCCGGCCCACGGTGGCCGCCGCGCGCTCTCTGCGGACGTTCGATGTGTACGTGGTGGATATGCTGGTGAACCTGTTCGGGTACCTCGGCGTGGGCCTGGCGCGCCTGTACCGGGTCTTCGACCTGTACGTGGTGGACGGCATCGTGAACCTGCTGGGGTGGATCGTGAAGGCGATGGGGTCCACGTTCCGGTACGTCCAGACCGGCCGCGCGCAGAACTACCTGCTGGTCATCGCCCTGGGCGTGATCGTCCTGTGGGTGGCGGGATTCGTCCGGTAGGCGTTGGCCGGGGTCGAGCGGCATTGACGGGGATCGGGTGACGAGGAAGGGAGGCACATGGAGCGCTACCTGCTGACGCTGACGGTGTTCCTCCCGCTGGCCGGCGGGGTCATCATCCTGCTCATCCCCAAGGGAGGGGAGCGGCTGATGAAGCAGGTGGCGGCCGCCGCCTCGCTGCTGACCTTCCTGGCCTCGCTGTGGCTCCTGGTCCCCTACGAGGTCGGCCGGCCCGGGATGCAGCTCGTCGAACGCTACCTCTGGATCCCCGGGATCGGGATCTACTACCACCTGGGGATCGACGGGCTGAGCCTGCCGCTGATCATCCTCACCACCCTGCTCTCGCTGGTGTCCATCGTCTACTCGTGGCGGATCGACCTGCGCCTGAAGGAATACCTGTTCCTCTTCCTCCTGCTGGAGACCGGCATGCTGGGCGTCTTCGCCGCCCTCGACTTCTTCCTTTTCTACGTGTTCTGGGAGATCACGCTGGTGCCCATGTACTTCCTGATCGGCATCTGGGGTGGGCCACGCCGGGAGTACGCCGCCGTCAAGTTCTTCCTGTACACGCTGGTCGGCTCGCTGGCCATGCTGCTGGCCATCCTGCTGCTGTACTTCCACGCCGAGCCGCGCACCTTCGGCATCCTGGAACTGATCGAGCAGCAGCCGCTCGCCCGCGCCCCCCTGCTGGCGTCCCTGGCCTTCTGGGGCTTCTTCCTGTCCTTCGCCATCAAGGTCCCCATGTGGCCGTTCCACACCTGGCTGCCCGACGCCCACGTCGAGGCGCCGACCGCCGGCAGTGTCATCCTGGCCGGCGTCCTGCTGAAACTGGGAACGTACGGCTTCGTGCGGATCAGCCTGCCCATGCTCCCCGAGACCTTCAAGCAGTACGCGTTCGTCATCGCGGTGCTGGCGCTGTTGGGGATCGTCTACGGCGCGCTGGTGGCCATGGCCCAATCCGACCTCAAGAAGCTGGTGGCGTACTCCAGCGTCAACCACATGGGCTATGTGATGCTGGGGACCGCCGCCGCCGCCGCCGCCGTCGGGGTGCCCGAGAAGGCCCAGGCCGCGACCATCGCCCTCAACGGTGCCGTGTTCGAGATGGTCGCCCACGGCATCATCACCGGGGCCCTGTTCATGATCGTGGGGGTCATCTACGATTACCGAGCGCACGTCCGCGGGGTCGACGACTTCGGGGGGCTGGGCGCCCAGTTGCCCCTGTACGCTGGGATCACCAGCATGGCGATGCTGGCGTCGTTGGGCCTCCCGGGCCTGATGGGGTTCGTGGCGGAGTTCCTGGTCTTCGTGGGGTCCTTCGGGGTGTTCCCCGAACTCACGGTCATTGCGGTGACCGGGGTCATCTTCACCGCGGCCATGTTCCTGTGGACGATCCAGCGGATCTTCCTCGGCCCGGCGAATCCGCGCTGGGCGCAGTTGCCCGACCTCGACCGCCGCGAGGTGATCGCGCTGGCCCCGCTGGCGGCGGTCATGCTGGTCTTCGGGATCTACCCGAAGCCGTTGTTGGATGTCATCAACGCCGCCATGACCGTGCTGGTGAGCGCGCTCCGGTAGGGAGCCCCGATGCCGCTGCCGCCCGAAGAACTCCTGCTGCTGGTCCCGGAGTCCTGGCTGGCCGGGCTGGGGCTGGCGCTGCTGGTCCTCGACCTGTTCGTCCCCGACGGCCGCAAGAGCATCGTGGGGTGGGCGGCGGTCATCGGCCTGGCGCTGGGGCTGCTCCCCGTCGTCGGGGTGCTCGGCGGGCCGCCGCGGACCGTGTTCTTCAACACCTACGCCGTGGACGGGTTCGCGGTGTTCTTCAAGCTCATCGCGGTGACGGCCACGATCCTCGTGATCCTGTCGGCGATGGACGCCCTGCGGGGCCGGACGCGCTTCGAGGGCGAACTATACATCCTGCTGACGTTCACCGCGCTGGGCCTGACCCTGATGGCGGCCAGCGCCGACCTGATCCTGCTGGCGTTGTCCATCGAGTTCGTGAGCCTGTGTTCCTACGTGATGGCCGGCTATTTCAAGGCCGACGCGCGCAGCAACGAGGCCGGGATCAAGTACTTCCTGTTCGGGGCCGGATCGTCGGCGGTGATGCTCTACGGCTTCTCGATCCTCTACGGGCTGACCGGGCAGACCAACCTGTACGCCATCGCCGACGCGCTGCGGACCGCGCCGCAGCCCGCCCTCATCCTGGCCGTGGCGCTGTCGCTGGCGGGATTCGGGTTCAAGATCTCCATGGTACCGTTCCACCAGTGGGCGCCGGACGTCTACGAGGGGGCGCCGACGCCGGTGGCGGCGTATCTCTCGGTGGCGGCCAAGGCCGCGGGCTACGCGGCCCTGGTGCGGTTCCTGGTGGTGGCGATTGCGCCCAGCGCCGTCGACTGGGTGATCCTGGTGGCCGGGTTGTCGGCGATCACCATGACGTTGGGCAACCTGCTGGCCCTGCCCCAGCGCAACATCAAGCGGATGCTGGCCTACTCCAGCATCTCGCACGCCGGCTTCCTGTTGATGGGCGTGGCCGCCTACCGGGGCGACTTCGGCGCGCCGGGGCTACTGCTCTACATCCTGGCCTATACCTTCACGAACCTGGGGGCCTTCTTCGTGGCGGTCGCGGTCGGCCAGCGGCTCGGCTCGGACGACATTCCCGACTACGCCGGCCTGATGCAGCGGGCGCCGGCCCTGGCAGTCATGATGGCGCTGTTCATGCTCTCGCTCACCGGGATCCCGCCCACGGCGGGCTTCTTCGGGAAGTTCTACATCTTCGGCGCGGCCGTCGCCAACGATCTGCTCTGGCTGGCCGTGGTCGGGGTCGCCAACAGCGTCGTGTCCCTGTACTACTACGTGGGGGTCATCCGCGCCATGTTCCTGCTGCCGGCTCCGTCGGCAGAGCCGCTGGTCGAGCCGCCGGCCCTGCGGTTGGCGCTGGGGATTGCCGCCCTGGGCACGCTGGTCGTCGGCCTCTACCCGCAGCCGTTCATCGACCTGGTGGTAGCGGCGTCGCTGCTGCTGAAGATCTAGCCGGGGCCGCGCCCTCCCTCCGCGGCGCGTCCGCGTCGTCCGCAGCCTGCGCCACCATGGAATGACGGAAAGCCGCGCCCTGCCTGCATTTCCGCACGTGCGGCGCCTTGACGCATGGGGGGGCCTTTGCTATTCTCCGTGAGGGAGTACTCCCCCCAGGACGCCTTGTCCTGGGGATTTTCTTGTAACGGGTTCCCAGGGGTCAGCCAGCATGGGCGCGCAGAAAGCCGGAGGCCACGGGGGCGATCACCGCACCAGCGACGACCTGCTTCAGCTCCTCGCCGCCAAGGAACGGGAACTGGAGGCGCTGGTCGCCGCCGCACGCGACGAGGCGGCGGCCACGGTCGCCCGGGCCCGTGCCGAGGCGGAGCAGATCCTGCGCGCGGCCAGGGAGCAGGCCGCCTCCCTGGCCGCGGAGCAGGAGCAGCGGGTGGCCGCCGAGGTGGTCCGCATCCAGCGGGAGGCGGAAGCCCGGGCCGCCGGGGAGGTCGAGGCCCTGCGCCGGCGGGCGTCGGGGCGCCTGGAGGCCGCGGTCCGGCACGTGGTCGACCGCGTGGTGAAGGGGACCGCGGCATGATCGTCGAGATGCACCGGGTGCTGGTCTTCGGCCCGAAGCGGCTGCTCGGCGAGGTCGTCGAAGAGGTCCAGCGCATCGGCGTGCTGCACATCGACCGCATCGAAGCCGAGGAGGCGTCGCTGCGGACCCTCGATCTGGACGAGGCGACCGCTGCCGAAGTCGGCCGTCTCGAACAGCTCCGCGCGCGCGCCGACGGGCTGCTGGGCCTGCTCCCCTCCGTGGAGACCGGCGGTGCCACCCGATCCGCGGAGGACCTCTCCGACGCGCCCACCGACACCCTGGAAGCCGCCGTAGGCGAGATCGAGGGCGAGGTCCAGGCGCTCAGCCGGCGCCGGCTGGAGGCCGAGGAAGAACTTGAGCTCATCCGCACGTACGAGAGCGCCGTCCGGGTCCTCTCGCCGCTGCTGGGCGCGCTGTCGGGCAGCCGGTCGCTGGAGACGATCGGTTTCATCCTCAGGGGGAAGGACCTCTCGGTGGTAGCCGCGCTCCACAACCAGCTGCGCGAGCTCACCGAAGGCCGCGTCGAAGTGGTGAGCCGGACCATCGAGGAAGGCAAGATCGGGGTCGTAGTGGCCTTCCTGCGCCGCGACGCCGAGGCCGTGCGCGGCTTCCTGACCCGGGCGGGCATCTCTGAACTCCGCCTGCCGGCCCGCTACGCGGAGTACGGTCCGGCAGAGGCCGTGCGTCTGATGGAACAGCGCCGATCGGAACTGCCCGGCGAACTGGCCGCCATCGCCGCGCACCTGGCCGACCTGGCCCGGCGCCACCGCCCCCGGCTGGCGGCGGTCCGCGCCGCGGTCGCCGACCGGCTGGCCCGGCTGCAGGCTACCGCCAACCTGGCGCAGTCCCGCTACACCTTCATCCTGCACGGCTGGGCGCCGGCGGCGCGAGTCTTGGAGGTCCGCGGGATGTTGCGGGCGCGGTTCGGCCGCGACGTTGTCGTGCACCACTTCCCGGCCGATCCCCACGAGGCCGCCCGCGTGCCGGTCCTGCTGGACAATCCGGCCCCCATCCGGCCGTTCCAGCGCATGCTGGGGCTGTTCAAGCCCCCGCGCTACGGCACCATGGACCCGACGATCTTCCTGGCGATCTTCTTCCCGATCTTCGCGGGCATCGTCATCGGGGACGTGGCGTATGGGGCGCTCCTGTTCGCGTTCGGCTGGTGGATGCGGAACAAGGCGCGGCGGGGGGAGACCTGGGAGGTGGCCGTGGGCCCGGTCAAGCTGGGGATGCGGCTCGGGCCGGCCACCCTGGCGGACGCCTCCTGGATCATCCGCGTGCTGGCGACCTGGGTGGTGATCTTCGGCGTCCTCTACCTCGAGGTCTTCGGCAACCTGCTGGAGCACCACCTCGGATGGCACCCGATCTTCAACCGCGTCCAGTTGACCACCGCCTTCCTCGGGCTGGTCCTGGCCCTGGGCCTTACCCAGGTCATGCTCGGCTACGTCCTGCACCTGGTCCAGGCCGCCCGGCACCGGCACGCCTTCGGCGTGGTGGAGTCGCTGGCGATGATCTGCGGGGTGGCGGGCCTGATCCTCCTGCTGGGGGCCATGGGAGATCAACTGCCCAGGAGCGTGCTGACGCCCGGGGTCGCGTTGCTGGCCGCGTTTCTCGTGTTCTTCCTCCTGGGCTTCGCGATCAACCGGTTTGCCGCGTTCTGGTTGATCGAGGCGATCTCGGGGATGGGCCATGTCTTCTCCTACGCGCGGTTGTTCGGGGTGGGGCTGGCCGCGGCCGTGCTCGCCAATGTGTCCAATGAACTGGGCGGCCGGTTCGGACCGGTGTGGGTCGGCATCCTCGTGGGGGTGCTGATCCAGATGATCTTCTTCCTCTTCACGCTGCCGGGGCATGTCATCCAGCCCGCCCGTCTCAACTGGGTCGAGTTCCTGACCAAGGTGAAGTACCACGACGAAACCGGTAACTCGTACCGCCCGCTCCAGAAAACAGGAGGTGACTAGGGTGAACAAGGTGATGGTGGCGTTGACGGTTCTGACCGCGCTATGGCTGACGGCGGCGCCGGCGGTGCTGGCCGCGGAAGCCCCGACCCCGGAGGCCAAGCAGATCACGCTGGCGCACGGCCTGCTGGGCCTGGCCGCGGCCATCGCCGTGGCGTTTGGGGCGATCGGCACCGCCTGGGCGCAGTCGCGCATCGGGGCGGCAGCGGCCGGCGCGATCGCCGAGCGGCCTGAGATCGGCGGCCAGATGCTGATCTTCCTGGTCCTGCCCGAGACCCTGATCATCTTCGGCTTCCTGGTGGCGTTCTTCATCATCGGAAAAATCTGACCCCCGAACCGTTGTGGCGACAGACTCTGAACTGATCACGCTGCTCCAGCGCGAGGCGACTGCCGAGCGCGAGCAGGTGCTGGCCGAGGCGCGTCGGCAGGCGGATCAGATCCTGGCCGAGGCCCGGCGTCAGGCGGACCAGATCCTGGCCGAGGCCCGGGCGCGCCTTGCGGCCGAGGAACGCGCGGCCCTGGTGAAGGCCCAGAGCGCAGCGCACCTGCGAGCCTCCTCCATGGTGCTGCAGGCCAAGGAAGAGGAGATCGCCCGCGTCTTCGCGCGCGCCGAAGAGGAACTGGCCGCATTCATCGGCGACCGGGAACGCTATCCGGCGGTGCTGCGGGCCTTCATCGAGGAAGGGCTGCAGGCCTTCCCGGGCCGCGCCGTGGTGACGGTCAACCCCGCCGACCTGGCCCTCGCGCAGGCATTCCTCCAGGAGCGAGGCGGCGAGGTCACGGTGCAGGGCGATCCCGCGGTCCGGGGCGGCGCCAGGGTGACCAGCCCCGACGGCCGCTTCGTCGTGATCAACACGCTGGCCTCGCGGCTCGAACGCGCCCGCCCGGCGCTGGCCGCGGACGTGGCCGACATCCTGTGGGCATGACGGGGTAGGGGCCGTGCCCGACTTTCCCTACATCAACGCGCGGGTGCGGGCCATGCGCAGCCGGTTGCTGTCGGCGGCCCAGGTGGAAGACCTGCTGGGGGCTCCGAAACTGGACGCGTTCATGCAGGAGTTGAGCGCGCCACCCTACGGGGGGGATCTCCAGGAGGCGCAGGTCCGCTACGAGGGCGTCCGGGCCGTGGACGAGGCCCTGGCGCGGAACCTCCAGCGGGCGACGCGGGCCATTCTCGAGTTCGCCGACGGGCGCCCCCGGAGGCTCATCGAGGTCCTGCTGCTCCGCTGGGACCTGGCGAACCTTCGTGTCGTCGTGCGCGGCAAGCACGCCGGCCGGCCCGCCGAGGAGATCGTGGCAACCCTCCTGCCCGCCGGCACGCTCGGCGAGGTCATCCTCAAGGAGATGGCCGGACTGCCCGACCTAGCCGGGCTGGCCGGAACCCTGGAGGCCGTCGAACATCCCTTCGCCGAAGCGGTGGCCGACGGCGTGGCTGTGTACGTCGAAACGAAGGACCTGATCGACCTGGAGCTGTGCCTCGACCGCGCCTACGCCACCTACGGCCTGCAGCAGACCCACCGGGGCGGCGGGGGTGCGGCCGGGCTGCACGACCTCCTCCAGGCCGAGATCGACGTCGCCAACGTCAAGACGGCGCTGCGCCTGGCTGCGGCGGGCGACCTGGACGAGGCCCGGCGGCTCCGCTACTACATCCCGGGTGGGGCGCTCGTGACGGCGGACCTCTTCCGGGCCCTCTCGGCGCCGGCAACCCAGGAGCATGCCTGGAAGAAACTCCGGGTCAGCGGGTTTCCGGTCAAGGAGCCTCCGCGCAACCTGGTGGACTTCGAGCGTGAGATGGACCTGGAGGTCGCCCGGGCCCTGGCCGCCCACTACCGGGGCGACCCGCTGGGGTTGGATGTGGTCATCGGCTATCTGGCGATGAAGTCGGCCGAGGTCGCCAACCTCCGCCTGATTGCCCGGGGGAAGTTCCTGGGCCTGCCGCGGGAGCAATTGAGGCGGGAGATGATCCTTGTTTAGGCTTGCCGTCATCACCGACCCGGAGTCGGCGACTGGCTTTCGCCTGGCCGGGGCCGAGGTGCGTGAGGCCGCGTCTCCGCAGGAGGTCCTCGCGCACCTGCGGTACTTCGTCTCGCTGGACTACGGGCTGGTGGCGGTCAACGAGGCGCTCCTGGAAGGGACCGAGGAGGCGCGGACGCGCCTGCTGCGCGGGCGCGACCTGCCCATCATCGTCCCGTTCCCGGCGCCCAAGGCGCAGATCGAGAGCGGCGAGGCCTATATAGCCCGGCTGGTGAAGGAGCACATCGGCTTCTACGTGAAGTTGCGGTAGCGAGATGCCCACAGGCGATGGGGTGAGCGGGATGTCGAGCCAGGGAACCATCATCAAGATCGCGGGCCCTGCGGTCATTGCCAGGAGGATCCCGGGCGCCCGGATGTACGACCTGGTCCGGGTCGGGGGTGAGGGGCTGCTGGGCGAGATCATCCGCCTGGACGGCGAGACCGCGTTCATCCAGGTCTATGAGGACACCTCGGGCCTGCGGGTCGGCGAGCCCGTCGTTAGCACCGGCGCGCCCCTGTCGGTCGATCTGGGGCCCGGGCTGCTGACCGGGATCTTCGACGGCATCCAGCGGCCGCTGCAAAGCATCCGGGCCCAGAAAGGGGACTTCATCGCCCGCGGCGCCGTGACCGAGGCGCTGGACCGGAGCAGGCGATGGGCGTTTGCGCCGCGGGTCCAGCGCGGCGCCCGGGTCGGCCCCGGAGACGTCATCGGGACCGTCCAGGAGTTCGGGTTCGAGCACCGGATCATGGTGCCGCCCACCGCACGCGGCAGCGAGGTCGCGGAGATCGTCTCCGGCGAGGTCACGGTGGACGACGTCGTGGCGCGGCTGGCCGACGGTACCGAGGTGCGCCTGGCCCACCGATGGCCCGTGCGGGCGGCGCGGCCCGTGGCCCGCAAACTCGATCCCCGCGAACCCTTCATCTCGGGGCAGCGCATCATCGACGTCCTCTTCCCGGTGGCCATGGGCGGGGCCGCGTCCATCCCGGGGCCCTTCGGCTCGGGCAAGACCGTCATGCAGCAGACGCTGGCCAAGTGGTCGAATGCCGACGTCATCATCTACGTGGGCTGCGGCGAGCGCGGGAACGAGATGACCCACGTGCTGGACGAGTTCCCCGAACTCGAAGACCCGCGCACCGGCCGGCCGCTGATGGAGCGGACGATCATCATCGCCAACACGTCCAACATGCCCGTGGCTGCCCGCGAAGCCTCCGTCTACACCGGCATCACCATGGCGGAGTACTGGCGCGACCAGGGCTACAAGGTGGCCCTGATGGCCGACTCCACCAGCCGCTGGGCCGAGGCGATGCGCGAGATCTCATCCCGGCTGGAGGAGATGCCGGCCGAGGAAGGATATCCCCCGTACCTGTCGAGCCGGCTGGCGGCCTTCTACGAGCGGGCCGGCCGGGTCGTCTGCCTGGGCCAGCCCGAACGCAACGGGTCGGTCACAGTGGTGGGCGCGGTCTCGCCGCCGGGCGGCGACCTGTCCGAGCCGGTGACCCAGGCCACGCTGCGCATCACCGGCACCTTCTGGTCGCTGGACGCCAGCCTGGCCCACCGGCGCCACTTCCCGGCGATCCACTGGCTGCGCTCCTACAGCCTCTACACCCCGCTGTTCCGGGATTGGTACCGGGAGCACATGCCCGAGGATTTCGTGACCCTGCGGGACCGCGCCTCGGCGCTGCTCCAGCGCGAGGCCGAACTCCAGGAGATCGTCCAGCTCGTGGGCCCCGACGCCCTGCAGGACGACCAGCGGCTGCTCATCGAGGCCGGGAAGATGCTGCGGGAGGATTTCCTCCAGCAGTCCTCCTTCTCCGAGGTGGACGCCTACTGCTCGCTGGAGAAGGCCTACGGGATGCTCAAGGCCATCCTCACCTTCTACGACGAGGCCTCCGCCGCGCTGCGCCGCGGCATGCCCATGGACGAGATCCTCAACCTCAAGCAGATCGAGGAGATCGCCCGCATGAAGGAGGTCCCCAACGAGGAGTTTGGGGCGTACATCGAGGCGTGGATGAAGCGGCTCCCCGAGGCGTTCGGGGCCAGGGCCGCCGCAGAGGGGGCATAGGCCATGTCGCTGGCCACCAAGCAGTACCAGAGCATCTCGTACATCTCAGGGCCCCTGCTCTTCGTGGAGGGCGCGCGCGACCTGCCCTATGGGGCCATCGTGAACATCCACCTGCCTGACGGCGGAGTCCGCGGCGGCCAGGTCATCGAGGTGTCCGAGAAGAACGCGGTCATCCAGGTCTTCGAGGAGACCGCGGGATTGGACCTGGCCCGCACGTCGGTGAGCCTGCGGGAGGACGTCGCCCGGATCTCCTGTTCCCGGGAGATGATCGGCCGGCGGTTCAACGGGCTCGGCGAGCCCATCGACGGCCTTCCCCCCATCATCCCGGAGAAGCGCCTGCCCATCATCGGGGCGCCCATCAACCCGGTGGCCCGGCAGCGGCCCCAGGAGTTCATCCAGACCGGCATCTCATCCATCGACGGCCTCAACACGCTGGTGCGCGGGCAGAAGCTGCCGATCTTCTCGGGTGCCGGGTTGCCGCACAACGAAATCGCGGCGCAGATCGCCCGGCAGGCGAAGGTCCTGGGCGCGGCCGAGGCATTCTCGGTGGTGTTCGCCGCCATGGGCATCACGCAGCGGGAGGCGGCTTACTTCATCGAACAGTTCGAGGCCACCGGGGCCTTGGCCCGGAGCGTGGTCTTCCTCAACCTGGCCGACGACCCGGCCATCGAGCGGTTGATGACCCCGCGGGTGGCGCTGACGACCGCGGAGTACCTGGCGTTCGAGTTGGAGATGCAGGTGCTCGTGGTCCTGACGGACATGACGAATTACTGCCTGGATGGCGAGGCGGAGATCATTCTGGGCGATGGGCAGATTGTGAAGATTAGGGACTTCGTCGAGAGCCCGACCGCCACGTCGGTCGCCTGCTGGGATGGCACAGGAATCCGGCCGGGTCAAATCAGTCGGATCTGGAAAATCGGTGCTCCTGCGGGCCTGCTCCGGATCAGGACGAGGTCAGGCGCTGAGATGCGGGTCACGTCTGACCACAAGATCCTTGTGGATACCGACGACGGTCCCCGGATGGTGCCGGCCGGAGCCCTGAAGGTTGGCGACGAGATCTACTCGGCCAGCAGGATTCCGGTGGCGCACCCCTGGCGCCCCTCGCTGCTGGAATTGTTGGCGGCGCCAGAGGCGAGCGAGTCCTTCTTCGTGCACATGAGGAACGGCCTGGTCAACGGTCTGCTGAGGGAAGCGTTCGGCAGCGTGCGCCGCGCAGCCCGGGTCCTGGGGCTGTCGGACGCCCGCCTGAGCGATGCGTACCACACGCGCCGGTATTCGGTGGCAGATCTGCAAACGATTGCGGTGGCTGTCGGGACCGATCTCGCGGTGCTGGCGAAAGAGGCTGAGCGGATCAGCTCGGGCGAGGACGGCAGCTTGGTCCTCGCCCACGATCCCGTGACGGAAGATCTGCTCTATGTCATGGGCCTGGTCGCGTCTGGTGGGTCCGTGGACGAGGATCGGGAGCAGGCAGTGTCCTACGTCTCGTTCACACATGCCGATCGCCGGCTGATCGACCGTTTCAGCGGGACGCTCCGTGGCCTGTTCCCCGGTCTTCGGGTGCGGCTGCACGAGAACCGGAACCATGCGTGGATGGCCCGTGTCAACAGCCGTGCGCTCGTCCAGATCGCGAAGCGGCTCGGGCTCCAGGACGACCTCAAGCCGATCTTCCGGCTTCCGGAACCGTTCATCGCGGCTTTCCTGCGAGGATACTTTGACGGGGATGGGTGGTGCGTGCGCCGGCCCGGCAGGCGCGGGGCTCACATACAATTGACAACCCCTAATCGCAAGCGGGCTGTGCGGTTGCAGCAACTCCTGAGGCGGTTGGGGATCGTGAGCCGGGTGAGGGTGCGCCGGAGCGCTGGGAGTTTCACCGCCAGCGAGGTCCATGACGTCGTCATCGAGGGGCGGCCCTCGGTCGTGCGGTTTGCGGGAGACGTCGGTTCCAGCCATCCGGTGAAGAGCCAACTGCTGGAGCAGGCATGCGCCAGATACGCGGCGGGCGGCGGTAGCCGGGCGAGCAGGTTCGAGCGTGCCCCCCGCGTGTGCGGACGGCTGGTGCGCACCCTGAGGGAACGGTACGCACTGGATGGCGCGGATCTGGGCGCCTCCAGCACCGTGTCGCAGGTCGAGTCCGGGAAGAGGAGGACAGCGGTCAGCACGATCCGGCGATGGGCAGAGCGGATGCGGCCGCTGGTGCGCGAGGACGACGCGGAGTTTCAGCAGCTTCTGGCGCTGACTGCTGCGCCGATCGTGCTGGACGAGATCACCGCGGTCGAGGCATGCGAGCCTTCTGAAGGCTTTGTGTATGACTTGACCGTCGAGCCCACCCACAACTTCCTTGTTGAGAACGGGTTGATCGTCTCCAACTGCGAGGCCCTCCGCGAGATTGGGGCCGCCCGCGAAGAGATCCCCGGCCGCCGCGGCTACCCGGGCTACATGTACACCGACCTGGCCTCGATCTACGAACGGGCCGGCCGCATCTTCGGCCGCAAGGGCTCCATCACGCAGTTGCCGATCCTCACCATGCCCGACGACGACATCACCCACCCCATCGCCGACCTGACCGGGTACATCACCGAAGGGCAGATCGTGCTCTCCCGGGCGCTGCACCGCACCGGCATCTACCCGCCCATCAACCCGCTGCCCAGCCTCTCGCGGCTGATGAACGACGGGATCGGGCCCGGCCGCACCCGCGCCGACCACGCCAACGTCAAGGACCAGCTCTTCGCCTCCTACGCCAACGGCGTGGACCTGCGGAGGCTGGTGGCCATTATCGGCGAGGAGGCCCTCACCGAGCGCGACCGGCTCTACCTGAAGTTCGCCGAGGAGTTCGAGCGTGAGTTCCTGGGACAGGGACAGACCGACCGTTCCATCGATGAAACCCTGACCATCGGCTGGAGGTTGCTCTCGATGTTCCCCAGGGGCGAACTCAAGCGCATCAAGCAGGACCACGTGGACCGGTACTACTTCGGGGAGCAGATGGAGAAGATCTGGGAAGACCGCACCATGCGCCGGTAGGCGCCGGGGTGTTGCATGGCCGAGGTCATCAGTCCCACCCGGATGAACCTGCTGCAGCGGCGCAACCAGCTGCGCGTCGCGCAGCAGGGTGTCGACCTGCTCAAGCGGAAGCGGGACGCGCTGGTCGCCGACTTCTTCAAGGTCGTCCGCCAGGCGCTGGCCGCCCGGGAGCAGCTGGCCGCGGCCTGCCAGGAAGCCTACGTGCTGCTGGCCCTGGCCAAGGCCATCGAGGGCCGGGAGGCCCTGGAGGCCGCCGCCCTGGCGGCCCGCCGCGACATCCTGGTGGACATCGAGATCCGCAACGTCTGGGGCACCAAGATCCCGGAGGTCGCGGTGACCGAGGTGCGCCGGCCGCTGCTGGAGCGGGGCCAGAATCCCGTGGCCACCAGCGCCCGCACCATCGAGAGCACCGCCAACTTCGAGGAGGTGCTGGCCGCCATCCTGGCGGTGGCGGCCACCGAGATCAAGCTGCGCAAGATCGGCGAGGAGATCAAGAAGACGACCCGTCGGGTCAACGCCCTCGAGCAGGTGGTCATCCCCCGGCTGCGCGCGGAAACCCGCTACATCGCCTCGGTGCTGGAGCAGCGGGCGCGGGAGGACGTCTTCCGTCTCAAGCGGATCAAGAAGAAACTGGAGGCGCGGGAGACCGGTGGCTGACCCCTCCCTCCGCCGGGCGCCGCACCCGCCTGTGGCCCGCTGGCAGGTGGGGCTGGCGGGGGTGCTGGCGCTGGTCGGATTCCTGACCGTCACCCAGATCCGCACCGAAGTCCTGATCAAGCGGACGCTGCGCCTCCCCTCGTCGCAACTGGAGGAACTGGGCTTCATGCTCCGCGAGCAGGAACGCCACCGTGCGGGGCTGGAGGCCCAGGTGGCCGACCTCCGGAACCGGCTGGCCGAGTACGAGAAGGCCGCCGCCGAAGGGCGGACGGCCGTCGCCCGCCTGAACCGGGAGCTCCAGGAGATGCGGACGCTCGTGGGACTGACCGCCCTGGAAGGGCCGGGGGTGGTGGTGGAATTGAACGACAGCACGCGGCCGCCCACCCCTGGCGAAGACCCCAACAAGACCATCCTGCACTACACCGACATCGCCGCCGTCGTCGCCGAGTTGTGGGCGGCCGGGGCCGAGGCCGTCGCCCTCAACGGCGAGCGGGTCATCTCCAGCACGGGCATCACCTGCGTGGGGACGACGATCCTCTGCAACACCAAGCGCATGGCCCCGCCGTACGTCATCAAGGCGATCGGAGACCCGGAGGCCCTGGCCCGGTACCTGCGACGGCCCGGTGGGGCGCTGGAGTTGCTGGCGGCGTTCGATTTCCCCGTGCGGTTGGTCCCCTCGTCCCGCGTCGACGTGCCCCCCTATCGCGGGACCTTCCGGTTTGAGTATGCTGGAGTCAGCGAAAAGGAGTGACGGCCATGTGGTTGCCCGTCGTCGGCCTGATGGTCGGCATTCTCCTTGGCTTCCTCTTTTCGGTTGAGATCCCCCTTGGGTACGTCAAGTACACGGCGATCGCCATCCTGGCCGCCATCGACACGGTCCTGGGCGGGGTGCGGGCCCAGATCGAGCAGCGCTTCGACCTGCTGGTCTTCCTCTCCGGGTTCCTGGTGAACGCCGCCTTTGCCGCGCTGCTGGCCGGGATCGGCGACTTACTGGGGCTGGACATCTACCTGGGCGCGGTGATTGCGTTCTCCATCAGGATCTTCGACAACGTGGGATTCATCCGGCGGGACGTCATCATGCAGTACCGGAAAGGTGGGAGGTAGCGGATGAGCGTGCGCGTGGGCATCAACGGGTTCGGCCGCATCGGACGGCTGGCGCTGCGGGCGATGCGGCATCGGTACCCCAACGAGATCGAGGTGGCGGCCATCAACGACATCGCCGACCTGGAGACGAATGCGCACCTGTTCACCTACGACTCCAACTACGGCACCTACGCTGGGACCGTGGAGACCCGTGACGGGACCCTGATCGTCGACGGCCACGAGATCGCCGTGTTCTCCGAGCGCGAGCCGGCGGCGATTCCCTGGTCGAGGGTCGGGGTGCAGATTGTGGTGGAGTCCACCGGCCGCTTCACGGCGGCCGAAAAGGCCCGGGGACACCTGCACGGCGGCGCCCGAAAGGTGGTCATCAGCGCGCCGGCCAAGGGGGAGGACATCACGGTCAACATGGGGGTCAACCACGAACTGTACGATCCCGCCCAACACACGATCGTCAGCAACGGGTCCTGCACCACCAACGGGCTCTCGGTGACCGCCAAGGTGCTCTCCCGGCGCTTCGGGATCCGCGCGGGCCACATGACCACCGTCCACTCGTACACCAACACCCAGCGGATCCTGGACGTGGTGGGCGAGGACCTGCGTGAGGCGCGCGCGGCGGCGCTGAACATCATCCCGGCCAGCACAGGCGCGGCGCGGGCCATCTTCCTGGTGCTGCCGGAACTCAAGGGCAAGCTCACCGGCATCGCGCTGCGGGTGCCCACCCCGACGGTCTCCATCGTGGACCTGACGGTGGATCTGGAGACGCCGGCCAGCGCCGAGGAGATCAACGCCGCGTTTCGGGAGGCGGCCGAAGGCGAGATGAAGGGCTACCTGGGGTTCAGCGACCGGCCGCTGGTCTCGATGGATTTCAAGGGGGATTCTCGTTCCGGCGTGGTCGACGGGCCCCTGACCCAGGTGATCGGCGGGTCGCTGGCCAAGGTCATGACCTGGTACGACAACGAGTGGGGCTACGCGTGCCGGATCGCGGACCTGGTGCACTACATGGCCGTGCGGGAACAGGCGCCGACTTCCGCCGCGCGCTGAGGCCGCCGGAGGGCCTCGAGTCTGGTCTTGCGGTTGCCTGCGACACACCATCACGCCGATGGCGAGAGGGCGGAGGGCCATGCCGGCGATGTACAAGACCAAGAAGACCATCCGGGACGTCGAGGTGTCCGGGAAGCGCATCCTGGTCCGCGTGGACTTCAACGTCCCCATGGACGGCGGCATGATCACCGACGACCGCCGGATCCGCGAGTCGCTCCCGACCATCCGCTACCTGCTCGAACATCAGGCTAGGGTCGTCCTGTGCTCACACCTGGGCCGACCCAAGGGAAAGGTGGATCCCGCCTTCAGCCTGGCCCCGGTGGCCGCGCGTCTCGTCGATCTTTTGGGGCAGCCCGTCCCGCTGCTCCCCGACTGCGTCGGCCCGGAGGTGGAGGCGGCGGTGGCCCGCATGCGGCCAGGAGACGTCGTGCTGCTGGAAAACCTCCGGTTCCACCCCGAGGAGGAAGCCAACGACGCGGCCTTTGCGGTCGCCTTGAGCCGCCTGGCCGACCTCTATGTCAACGACGCCTTCGGGACTGCGCACCGCGCGCACGCCTCCACGGCCGGCGTCGCCCGCCACCTGCCCGCCGTGGCCGGGTTCCTGATGGAGAAGGAACTGCGCCACCTAGGGCAGGCCCTGGAGACTCCGGCGCGCCCCTTCGTGGCCGTCCTCGGCGGCAAGAAGGTCTCCGACAAGATCGCGGTGATCCGGAACCTGCTGGCGCGCGCCGACTCCCTGCTCCTCGGCGGCGGGATGGCCTACACGTTCCTCAAGGCCGGGGGCTACGAGATCGGCGGGTCGATCCTGGAGCCGGACAGCCTCCCGCTCGCCTCGGCCCTGATGGCCGAGGCGGCCAGCCGCCGTGTCCGGTTCGAGCTCCCCCAGGACATCGTGGTGAGCGCTACGG
>JAVKID010000063.1:0-17769 GCA_031459655.1 Candidatus Fervidifonticultor octavus
GACGCCTACGCCGCAGGACATCTGCCGGGAGCCGTCTACGTCGACTGGCAGGCCGACCTTGTGGATCCCACACACCGTGTCAGGGGCATGGCCCCCACCCGAGAGCAGTTCCAGGCCTTGATGCGCCGGCTGGGGGTCCGCACTACGGATGCGGTGATCCTCTACGACGACACCAGCAGCCTGTTCGCGGCCCGCGCATTCTGGATCTTCAAACTCTACCGTCACCCGCGTGTCGCGATCCTGGACGGTGGCAGCCGGCGCTGGCAGCTGGAAGCCCGGCCGTTGACGACGGAGGCACCGGTCGTCAGCCCGTCCCGGTACGCCGCCGCGCCGCGCGACGACAGCATCGTGGCCACCGCCGAGTACCTGGTGGCGCGGCTCGGTGAGGGGGTGGTCTGCGACGCGCGCAGCCCTCAGGAGTACGCGGGGCTCGACGTCCGGTCCGCCCGGGGCGGCCGCATCCCGGGCGCGGTGAACATCGACTGGCGCCTCAACGTCGCGCCAGACGGGTCGTTCAAGCCGGTGGCGGAACTCCGCGCACTCTATGCGCGAGCCGGTCACACGCGGGACCGGGAGATCATCGTCTACTGCCAGACCGGCGTCCGGGCGGCCCACAACTGGTTCGTGCTCAAGTACCTGCTGGGCTACCCGCGCGTGCGCAACTACGACGGGAGCTGGGAAGAGTGGGGGAACCGCGCGGATCTGCCGATCCAGCGGTGAGCTCGGTGGTCGGTTCCACCATGTGGCGCCATCCCCTGGCGCGCCTCCTGGGAGTGGGCGCGGCCGCGCTGCTGGTGTCGGCCGTCGTCGCCAGACTGACGGCGCGGACGGACGCGCGAGCGGCCACCTTCTGGCTCTTCGGCCTGGCGTTCGGGTTCGTGCTGCAGCGGAGTCGGTTCTGCTTTGCCTCCGCTTTCCGCGATCTCTTCCTCTTCGGGCACGGCCGGATCATGCGGGGCATCCTCGGCGGGCTGGCGGTGGCCACCGCGGGGTTTGCCGTCCTGATGCAACGCATGGTCCCGAACCCGAGCCTGGGGGTGATCGCCCCGGAAGCCCATGTGGCTCCGCTCGGCGCCCACCTCATCCTCGGCGGCCTCCTGTTTGGCGTGGGCATGGTCATCGCCGGAGGCTGTGTCTCGGGATCCCTCTACCGCATCGGCGAAGGCTACGTGGCCTCGGGGGTCGCGCTGCTCGGCATCGTGGCCGGGCTGGCCCTGGGCGCACACACCTGGAACTTCTGGTGGCGGTCAAGCATCCGCGGCGGGCTCGTGCTGTGGCTGCCGCAGGTAGGCGGCTACGGGATGGCCCTGGTGGTCACCTTCCTGCTGCTCCTCGGCGCGTATCTGCTGGTCGTCTGGTGGGAGGTGCGCCAGGGGTTCCGGGCCCCGGAGCCCGTGCCGGGTCCGCCAGGGCACACCTTCGGCGAGCGGATCCGCGGAGCGCTCCGGGCCGTCCTGGTGCACGGCTGGCCGGCGTCCGCCGGGGGCGTCGCGCTGGGGACGCTCAATGTCTTTCTCTACACGGCCCACATGCCCTGGGGGGTCACCGGGGAGATCTCGCGGTGGGCGGTGGGGCTGCTCACCCTCGTGGGGTGGGGCCCCGGTCTCCTGCAGGGCGCGGGTGAGTTGTCGGGGTGCGCGCTGGTCGGCCGCGGCGGTCCGCTTCTCACCCACACGCTGACCCTCACCCTGGGGATGGTGGCCGGGGCGTTTGTCGGGGCGCAGGTGGCGGGCGAGTTCCGGCTGCGGCGGCCCCGCGAACGTCGGCGCTACCTCCAGGCGCTGGCCGGAGGGGTCTTGATGGGGTACGGGGCCACCCTGGCCATGGGGTGTACCCTGGGCGCCTTCTTCTCGGCCATCCCTTCCCTCGGCGCCAACGGCTGGGTGTTTGCGGCGGCTTTGGCCGCCGGCGCCTGGCTGGGCGTGCAGGTCCTCAGGCGGATCCCGTGAAAGGAGCGTGGGCGGCGTGAAACTCGATGTGCGGGGCGAGATCTGTCCGTACCCGATGATGAAGACGGTGGAAGTCCTGCAGGGGCTGCCCGAGGATGACATCCTGGAGGTGCTCACCGACCACCCCCCGGCGCTGGAGTCGATTCCCTTCTACGTGACGCGCCTGGGCTACCGGTGCACCATCGAGGAGAGCGCGGCCGGCGAGTGGCGCATTCGGATCGAGCGCGCCGGCCTGGGAGGCTAGGGCCCGCGGCCAGGCAGCACAGGCCCCGCCGTGCCCAGGCCGCCGGCGTGTGATAGCATGGGGCCGTGACCCGCGACAGTGCGCTGACCCCCATGATGCGCCAATATCAGGAACTCAAGGCGCGGTATCCGGGCGCGCTGCTGATGTTCCGCCTGGGGGATTTCTACGAACTCTTCTTTGATGACGCCCGGGTGGCGGCCAGGGAGCTCGACATCGTGCTGACCTCGCGGGAGGTGGGCAAGGGCCGTCGCGTTCCGATGTGCGGGGTCCCGCACCACGCGCTGGCCGGCTACCTGAACCGCTTGGTCGACCGGGGCTACCGGGTGGCCATCTGCGACCAGGTTGAAGATCCGCGCCGGGCGCGGGGCCTGGTCCGTCGCGAGGTCACCCGTGTGGTCACGCCGGGCACGGTCATGGACGCCGCCGCGCTGCCCTCCCGCGAGCACCGCTACCTGGCGGCGGCTGTTCGGGCGCAGCAGGCCTGGGGCCTGGCCGCTGTCGACCTCTCCACCGGCGACTTCCTCGTCACGCAGATCGAGGGGCCCGATGTGGAGCGCCGCCTCGCCGAGGAACTGGCGCGGCTGGATCCGCGCGAGATCGTCGTGCCGGAAGGCGACGGCGCCGGCGTCCCCGCGCCTGCGGAGGTTCCGCGGACGGGCCTCGACGCGTGGCGGTTCGAACCGAGCACCGCGCGTCGCGCGCTGATCGACCACTTCAAGGTCGCCTCCCTGGAGGGCTTCGGCTGCGAGGCCCTGCCGCTGGCGACCGCGGCGGCGGGGGCGCTGCTGCAGTACCTGCAGCAGACGCAGCTGGCGGCGCTGTCGCACCTGGGCGGCCTGCGCCTCTACAACACCGAGCGGGTGCTCGGGCTCGACGAGACGACGCGGCGCAACCTGGAACTCATCCGCAATCTGCGCGACGGTGGCACGGCGAACACGCTGCTGGACGTCCTGGACGAGACGGTCACGCCGATGGGCGGCCGGATGCTGCGCGAGTGGCTGCTCCGGCCGCTGGTGGACGTGGGGGCGATCCGGGCACGCCATCGGGCGGTGGAGGCGGCGCTCGCCGACCGGGCGCGGCGGGCGCGGATCCGCGGTCTGCTGCGCGAGGTGCCCGACCTGGCGCGGCTGGTGGGCCGGTGTGGACACGGCTCGGCGACGGCGCGCGACCTGGTGGCGCTGCGCCTGGGGCTGGAGCGCCTGCCGGCGATCCGCGAGGAGATCGCGCGTTTGAGTGGCGAGCGGTTCGTCGAGCTCGCAACCGCGATCGATCCGCACCAGGACCTGGCGGCGCACCTGGCCCGCGCCATCGTGGACGACCCGCCGCCGGGAATCCGCGACGGGGGGCTGATCCGCCCGGGCTACGATGCGGGGCTGGACGAACTGCGCGCCGCCGCCGCAGGCGGCAAGGCCTGGATCGCGGGCCTGGAAGCCGCGGAGCGTGAGCGGACGGGGATCCGGTCGCTGCGCGTCGGGTTCAACAAGGTCTTCGGCTACTACATCGAGGTGTCCAACGCCAACCGTCACCTGGTGCCGCCGGAGTACATCCGCAAACAGACGCTCACCGGCGCCGAGCGGTACATCACCCCCGAGATGAAGGACCGCGAGGCGTCCATCCTGGGGGCCGAAGAGCGCATGGCCGAGGTGGAATACGCCCTGTTCGTCGCGCTGCGGGAGGCGGTAGCCGCGTCGGCGGGCTCGCTGCTGGGCACCGCGCGGGCGGTCGCGGAGGCCGATGTTCTCCTGGCGCTGGCGGAGGCAGCCGAACGGGGCGGCTATGTCCGGCCGGAGATGACCGAGGACCCGGTCCTGGAGATCCGCGGCGGCCGCCACCCGGTGGTCGAGCGCCTCCTGGACGGCGAGCGGTTCGTGCCCAACGACCTGGTGCTGGACATCCGGGACCGGGCGGTGCTCATCGTGACCGGGCCCAACATGGCCGGGAAGAGCACGCTGCTGCGCCAGGCCGCGCTGATCGTCATCATGGCCCAGATCGGCGCGTTCGTGCCGGCGGCGTCCGCGCGCATCGGGATTGCCGACCGCATCTTCACCCGCGTCGGCGCCACCGACGACCTGGCCGCCGGCCGCAGCACCTTCCTGGTGGAGATGCAGGAGGTGGCGCGCATCCTGTCCGGCGCGACCCACCGCAGCCTGATCATCCTGGACGAGGTCGGCCGCGGCACGAGTACCTACGACGGGATGAGCCTGGCGTGGGCGGTCATTGATTACCTCCACGCCCGCATCGGCGCGCGGACGCTGTTCGCCACGCACTTCCACGAACTCACCGAACTGGCCGACCTGCTGCCCCGGATCCACAACATCAGCATGCAAGTGGTGGAACAGGGCGACCAGATCGTCTTCCTGCACAGCGTGGCCGAGGGCCGCGCTGACCGCTCCTACGGCATCCACGTGGCGCGGCTGGCCGGCCTCCCCCAGGCGGTCATTGACGAAGCCAGGCGCATCCTCCAGCACCTGGAGGCCGCGGCGGCCCGGCCGGGCGACCCCCAGGGTCTGCCGGTCCCGGCGCGCGCCCGGCGGGCCCGCCAGCTCCCGCTGGCGCTGGACCTGGCCTCGCCCATCGAGGAGGCGCTGCTGGGCCTGGCCGTCGAGTCCATGACCCCCCTGGAAGCCCTGCAGACCCTGGCCGACCTCCGCGAACGGGCCCGGGCCCTCCGGGCCCGACCCGCCGACCGCCCCGAGCGCCGGGTGCAGTGAGGGCCATCCGCGTCCTCGAGCGATCCGTCGCCGACCGGATCGCGGCCGGCGAGGTCATCGAGCGCCCGGCATCGGCGGTCAAGGAACTGATCGAGAACAGCCTGGACGCCGGCGCGCGGTCAGTCAGCGTGGAGGTGGAGGGTGCGGGCCTGCGACGGATCCGGGTGACCGACGACGGCGAGGGAATCCCGGCGGAGGAGGTGCCCCGGGCCTTTGAGCGGTTTGCCACCAGCAAGATCGCCACCGTCGAAGACCTGGGGGCGATCAGGACCTATGGCTTCCGCGGCGAGGCCCTCCCCAGCATCGCCGCGGTCGCGCGCGTCACGCTCACCACCCGGGCGCGCGATGCCGGGCAGGCCACCCGCATCGAGGTGGCCGGCGGGGTCGTCGAGTCGCTCGGCCCGCACGGCGCGCCGCCCGGGACGACCGTGGAGGTCACCAGGTTGTTCTACAATACGCCGGCCCGGATGAAGTTTCTCAAGTCACCCATCCGCGAACTGGCGCTGATCGCCGAGGTGGTCCAGCGCATGGCCATGGCGCGGCATGACGTCTCGTTCCGCCTCTGGGTCGACGGCCGTGAGGCAGGGCGGTGGCCGGCCGCGAGCGCGATCGAACGCGTCGCGGACCTGCTGGGTGCCGGGAGCGCCGAGGCCCTCCTTCCTCTGGAGGGTATAGTGCCGGGCGGTCGGGCAGAGGGCTGGCTGGCCCGACCCGAGCGGACGCGCCCGACCCGCGCGGGCCAGTACCTGTTCGTCAACCGCCGGCCGGTCCAGAGCAGTCTGCTGCGCCGGGCGGTCGAGCAGGGGTACGCGCAGTTGCTGCCGGTGGGCCGGTTTCCCATCTTCGCGGTCTTCCTGGAGGTGGACCCGGGCACGGTGGACGTCAACATGCACCCGCGAAAACTGGACGTGCGGTTTGCAGACGAGGGCCGCATGTTCGGTGCCGTGGCGCATCTGACCCGCGAAGCGCTGGTGGGGAGCCCGCTGGTGCGGCGGGTGACCGAGACGATGGCGCCCGTCCCTGCCGCCTTGGGCGGTGCGGCCTCCAGCCCGCCTGGGCCGTTCGTCCTCGAGGCGCATGAACCGTCGGGCCGCTACGAGCGCGACGCCGCGCGGCGGCTCCCGGCGCTGCGGCCGCTGGGCCAACTGCTGGACACCTACATCCTGGCCGAGGGTCCGGATGGCCTCTACCTCATCGACCAGCACGCGGCGCACGAGCGGGTGCTCTATGAGCGGCTGCTGGCGGCCCGGCGGCAAGGTGGGGTGGCCAGCCAGGGCCTGGCCGTGCCGCTGGCGCTGGAGGTGACGCCGGCCGAGATGGCGACGGTCGCCGGACACCTGGACCACCTCGCCACCCTGGGCTTCGCGGTGGAACTGTTCGGCTCGCGCACGCTCCTGCTCCGCGCCGTGCCCGCGCCCGGGCGCGGGGCGGCAGACGCGCTCCTCCACCGGGCCATCGCGGCCATCGCCGATGAAAGGGCCGGCGACGACGCGCTGGAGCGCCTCACCATCGCCACCGCCTGCCACACCGCGATCCGCGCCGGCGATCGGCTGGGCCCCGACGCCGTGGCGGCCCTGCTGGCCGATCTGGCCGCGACCGAAGATCCGTTCACCTGCTTCCACGGACGCCCCACGATCGTCGCGGTCACGCGCGCCGACCTCGAACGATGGTTCCTGCGCAGGTAGCCGCCGGTGGCCTGGCGGTGCTCTGCGGCCCGACGGCGGTCGGGAAGTCGGCGGCGGCGGTGCCGTTGGCCGAGCGGTTGGGCGCCGAGATCATCGCCGCGGATTCCCGCACGGTCTACCGGGGGATGGATGTGGGCACGGCGAAACCGACCCCCGAACAGCGACGCCGCGTGCCCCACCATCTGCTCGATGTGGCCGACCCCACGGAGTTGTTCACCGTCGCCGACTTCCAGCGGCTGGCCAACGCCGCGATCGCCCAGATCCGGGACCGGGGCGGCCTGCCGCTGCTGGTGGGCGGGACCGGCCTCTACATCCGGGCGGTCATCGACTGCCTGGCGCTCCCACCGGTGCCGCCGGATGCGGCCCTGCGCGCGGCGCTGGAATCCGAGGCACGCGAGCGCGGCCCGGGCCACCTGCACGCGCGGCTGGCGGCACTGGATCCGGCCGCCGCGGCGCGCATCCACCCCCACAACGTGCGCCGGGTCATCCGCGCGCTGGAGGTCGTGCTGCGCACCGGCCGGCCAATCTCCGCGCAGCAGCGCGGGGGCGGCCCGTCCGGCCCGATGGCCATCGTTGGGCTGACCATGGACCGTGCCGCCCTCTACCGGCGCATCGACGCCCGGGTGGAAGCGCAGCTAGCCGCTGGGCTGGTTTCGGAAGTCCGAGGGCTGCTCGAGCGCGGCGTCCCGGCGACCGCGCCGGCGATGCAGGCGCTGGGCTACAAGGAGATTGTCGGCTGGCTGACGGGAGCCTACGGATACGATGAGGCCGTCCGCCGCCTCAAACGCAACACGCGTCGGTATGCGAAGCGGCAGTACACGTGGTTTGGGCGTGACCCGCGCATCGTCTGGGTCGACGTCACCGACCTGGACGGCGCGGCCGTCGTGGCGCGCGTGCATGGTATCATGGAGACGATGTCGACCATCAGCAGGAGGGCC
This sequence comes from Candidatus Fervidifonticultor octavus, assembly GCA_031459655.1. Classification (GTDB taxonomy): domain Bacteria; phylum Sysuimicrobiota; class Sysuimicrobiia; order Sysuimicrobiales; family Humicultoraceae; genus Fervidifonticultor_A; species Fervidifonticultor_A octavus_A. The sequence continues at coordinate 7,528 of JAVKID010000063.1, forward strand.
TGATGCAGTCCCAGCGGCTCCAGAGGATCGGCGCGTACCTGTTCGCGGACCTGGATCGGAAGCAGGAGGAGTTGCAGGCCAGGGGCACCGACGTCATCAGCCTCAGCACCGGCGATCCCGACATCCCGACGCCGACGCACATCATCGAGGCGCTGATGGAAGGAGCCAGCGACCCACGGACGCATCGGTATCCACCGTACCGGGGAACGGCGGAGTTCCGCCGCGCCGCAGCCGCGTGGTTCGAGCAGCGCTTCGGGGTCGCGCTGGACCCCGACCGCGAAGTGCTGGCGCTGATCGGGTCCAAGGAAGGCCTGGCGCATCTCCCCTGGGCCACCATGGACCCGGGGGACGTGGCGCTGGTGCCGGATCCAGGCTATCCGGTCTACCGGTCGGCGACGATCATGGCCGAGGGCGACCCGTTCATGTTGCCGCTCGCTGCCGACCGCGGCTTCCTGCCGGACCTGGAGGCGGTTCCCGAACCAGTGCTGCGCCGCGCGAGGTTGCTCTTCCTCAACTACCCCAACAACCCCACGGGGGCGACCGCTGATCTGGCGTTCTTCGCCCGGGCCGTGGAGTTCGCCCGCCGATGGAACCTCCTCCTGGTCCACGACAATGCGTACTCGGAGGTCGCCTACGACGGCTATCGCCCGCCGAGCGTCCTCCAGGTCCCCGGCGCCAAGGAGGTGGCCATCGAACTCCTGTCTCTGTCCAAGCCGTACAATATGACAGGATGGCGCATTGGATTCGCCGTGGGCCGGGCGGAGGCCATCGCGGCGCTGGGGACGTTGAAGACGAATGTGGACTCCGGGATCTTCGGCGCGATCCAGCGAGCCGGGGTCGCGGCGCTTGCAGGACCGCAGGAGGTCATCGCCCAGACCCTGGCGGTCTACCGCGCCCGGCGGGACCGCATCGTCGCCGGGCTGCGCGTGGTGGGCTGGAACCCGCCGACCCCGAAGGCGACGCTGTACATCTGGATGCCGACCCCCAACGGGACCTCCTCGGTGCAGTTTGCCGCAGAGGTCCTGGAACGCACCGGCGTGCTCATCACGCCCGGCGTCGGATACGGACCCTCAGGGGAAGGGTACGTGCGTCTCTCGCTGACCACGCCTGATGATCGAATTGATGAGGCCCTGGCGCGCATCCGGCGCGCCTACGGGTAGAGCGCTCGTGGGACCGACCCGCAGCCGCCAGCGAACCCGGGCCGGGTAGGGGAGGGGACCTGCCGATCGCCATCCTGCTGGGCGTCCCGCGCACCATCGAGCCGACGCACCGACAGATGCTCGAGGCGCTCGGCCGTCGCCGGGCGCCGCACAACCGACTCGCCGGGCCGGATCTTGTCGAGATCCTGTGTCATCTCGCCCAGGCTCTCCGGCGCGAAGTAGGGGTCTTCCTCGACCGGCATGGCACCGTCACCCACGTGGTCGTCAGCCGACGGTGGCAGGAACTCGCGGAAGACATCCGCCGCCGCTCCGGCGGCCGCGGCGCCGGCCTGCGGTACATCGAGGCCCATCCGCAGCCCGACGGTCGCCCCGACGAAGGCGACGCCCGCGTGCTCGACCGGCTCGGCCTGGACCTGGTCCTGACCGCCGGCGTGTACCGCGGCCGGCCCACCGAGCTGTGGGTGCTGGGACCCGCTCAACGCGGCCGGCGCGACGGGGATGGCGCCCCAGCCCTCGAGGGCCCCTACGGGCTGGACGCGCTCGGCCATCTCGAGCTGGCGTCCCGCGCCCGCCTGGCGGATGCGGCCCGCCGTGCTGCGCCGCTCGTCCCGACCGGTGCCGGCGAGCCCGAGCGGGCCGTCCTGGTCGGCCTGGACCGGGGCGATGACGGCCGCTCCCTGGACGAACTCGCGCACCTGGCCGAAACCGCCGGGGCTGTGCCGATCGCCACCGTCGTCCAGCGCCGCGCGCGGGCCGATCCGGCGCGGTTCCTGGGACGGGGAAAGGTGGAGGAGATCCGCCGCGCCACCGAGGTTCATGACGCCACCGTCGTCCTCGTGGATGAGGAGCTGACGCCGGTGCAACAGCGAACGCTCGAACAGGACCTGTGCGTCAAGATCCTGGATCGCACAGCCCTGGTGCTGGACATCTTCGCGCAGCGGGCCCGCAGTCGCGAGGGTCGGCTGCAGGTGGAACTGGCGCAGATGACCTACCTGCTGCCCCGGCTGACCGGCCGGGGGGTCTGGCTGTCGCGCCTGGGCGGCGGCATCGGCACGCGGGGACCCGGCGAGACGAAGCTGGAAGTGGACCGCCGGCGCATCCGCCAGCGGATCACCGACCTCCAGCGGGAGATCGCCGCGATCCAGCGCCACCGCGGCCGGCAGCGGGCCCCGCGCCGGGATGCCGCCACCGCGCAGGTCGCGCTGGTCGGGTACACGAACGCGGGCAAGTCCACCCTGCTCAATGCCCTGACCGGTGCCGACGCTTTCGTGGAAGACCGGCTGTTCGCCACGCTCGACCCCCTGGTGCGGCGCCTGGTCCTGCCCACCCGGCGGCCGGTGGTGCTGGCCGACACGGTCGGGTTCATCCAGCGGCTCCCCACGGAGTTGATCGCGGCCTTTCGCGGCACGCTGGAAGAGGTCGTCCACGCCGACCTCCTCCTGCACGTCGTGGACGCCAGCCATCCCGACCGGGAACGGCAGGCGCGGGTCGTTCACGACATCCTGGAAGACCTCGGGGCGGGCGACCGGCCCCTCGTGACCGTGTTCAACAAGGCGGACCGGCTGAGCCCGGAGGAGATCCGCCGCCTGCGGACGGCCGATCCGGACGCGGTGGTCGTCTCCGCCGTCCGCGGCGACGGCCTGGACGAGTTGCTGCACACGATCGCGCGCCGACTTCCGGAACCGTGGATTCGGGTGCGGGTGCGGATCCCCTACGACGAGGGAAAACTGCTGGCGCGCCTGCACGCCGAAGGCCGCGTGCTGGCCCAGCGCTACGGTGCCACCGGGATCACCGTGGACGCCGAACTGCCGGGACCGCTGGCGATTCACCTGCGGGCGCTGCGCGCGCCCGCCGGGCGCTGGGGGACGTCTACGCCAGGCGCCGCAGGATCGCGATAGCCTTGCCTTCGATGGCGACGTCTCGCACGAAGACCGGCGAGAGCCTCGCGTTGGCCGGCTGGAGCCGGATCCGGTCGCCCTCGCGGTAGAACCGCTTCACCGTCGCTTCGTCGTCCACGCGCGCGACCACGATATCGCCATTGTTGGCGGTCTGCTGGCGCCGGACGATGAGCAGGTCGCCGTCCTGAATGCCATCGTCGATCATGCTGTCGCCGCGGACCCGCAGCACGAAGCCGTCGGCGCCGTCGAGGAGGTCGGCCGGGAGCGGCAGGTAGTCTTCGATGTTCTGCTCGGCCAACACCGGCGTGCCCGCGGCGACCCGGCCCACGACCGGAAGCGCGACCACGCGGCGGTGCGGTCCGACGCCGTCGCGCAGGAGTTCGAGCGCGCGCGGCTTGCTGGGGTCGCGCCGCAGGAAGCCCTTGCGCTCCAGCGCCCCCAGGTGGCTGTGCACGGTGGAACTGCTGGTCAGGCCCATCGCCCGACCGATCTCGCGCACCGAGGGAGGATAGCCGTGCGACTCGATGTAGCGCTGCACGAAGGTCAAGATCTCCTGCTGTCGGCCGGTCAACCGTGAGGCCATACGCATCTCCCGCGACGTCTTTGCCGTCCTGATGATAGCAGGTCGGAGCCCGGGATGCAAACATGTGTTCGGTTAGCCGCAAGGAGCCCGTGGAGCTTCGCATAATGACTCTTATGTTAACTAGAAGCCCCCACGGGTGCCGTTCGACCAACAGCCCGCGATTGACGCCAGGCGCCGCGCAGCCGCCGCAGAGAGGAATCCCCTCCCCTGCTCGCCAACCTATGCGTCGTGGGCGGGCTGCCTCGCACGACGCGGTGGGAAGAACCGGCCGAAGTGCTGGGCCGGCGTTTCGTACTCGTGATCGAGGGGCCGGTGCCCCCCGGCCGCTATGAGGTTCGCATCTGGGAGGGGCGCGTGGGCGGGCGTGCCTCCCAGTACCTGCGCGCGCCCATCCGCGGCCGGGAGGTCGAGGAGGCGCGCGAACGGGCGCTGGAAGTCCTGCACCACCACGTCGGCCTGGACCGGTTCCGCCTGGTGGTCGAGGAGGTTGCCCGTCAGGTCCTCCCTGGCGCGGAGGTCGAGCTCGGCGAGGATGCTCGTGACGTGACCGTCACGCTGGCGGGGCGGTACGCGCTGCGGGTCCCGCTGGTCATCTCACGCGACCGGGTGCGCGATCCGGATGTCGACCTGGCGTCCCTCCGCGCCCTGGCGCGGGCCCACCTGCAGACCAACGCCGTGAGGCGCTAGCCGCAACCAGCGCCTTCCGGCGTCATGGACCTCACTCCGCCTGCCGCGCTGGCCGGCCGGCTATTGCTCCTCCGACGGTGCCTCCGGAGCTTCGATCCGCTCAATGATCGTGGCGATGCCCTGCCCCACCCCGATGCACATCGTCGCCAGCCCGTAGCGGCCGCGACGCCGCTGCAGTTCATAGACCAGGGTGGTGAGGATGCGGGCGCCGCTGCACCCGATGGGATGCCCCAGCGCGATGGCCCCGCCGTTGGGGTTCAACTTCTCCATGGGAATTCCCAACTCGCGGATGCAGGCGATCACCTGCGCGGCGAACGCTTCGTTGAGTTCGATGACATCCATGGCCTCCAAGCTCAGGCCGGCGCGCGCCAGCGCCTTGCGCGTGGCGGGGATCGGCCCCAGGCCCATGACCGCGGGATCCACGCCGGCAACCGCTGAGGCCACGATCCGGGCCTTGGGAGCCAGCTCCGCCGCCCTGGCCCGGGCGGCGTCCATGACCAGCAGCGCCGCGGCCCCATCGTTGATCCCCGAGGAGTTCCCGGCGGTCACCGAGCCGCCCGTGCGGAAGGCCGGTTCCAAACCGGCCAGGGCTTCCGCCGTGGTCGTCGGCCTGGGGTGTTCGTCGGTGTCCACCACCACCGGCTCGCCGCCCTTCCGGCCGGACCCGGGGATCACGACGGGTACGATCTCCTCGCGGAACTTCCCGGACGCCATCGCGGCGGCGGCGCGCTGCTGGCTGAGGAGGGCGAAGGCGTCCTGTTCCGCGCGGGTGATGCCGTACTGCTCCGCGACGTTCTCCGCTGTCTCCCCCATGCTGCAGGGCGGGTAGCGCTCGGCCATCTTCGGGTTGACAAACCGCCATCCCAGCGTCGTGTCGTGCAGGCGCGCGTCGCCGCGCGGGAAGGCGTGACCAGGCTTGGCCATCACCAGCGGCGCCCGCGTCATGGACTCGACGCCGCCGGCGATGAACACCTCCCCCTCCCCGCTGCGGATCGCCTGCGCCGCCGAGACCACCGCCTGCAGGCCCGATCCGCACAGCCGGTTGACCGTCTGCCCCGGCACGCTGACGGGCAAGCCCGCCAGCAGTACCGCCATGCGGGCGACGTTGCGGTTGTCCTCGCCGGCCTGGTTGGCACAGCCGAAGATGACGTCGTCGATGGATGCGGGATCCAGGTTGTTGCGGCGGACCAGGGCCTGGATGACGTGCGCGGCCAGATCGTCCGGCCGGACGTCGCGGAGCGCTCCCCCGTACCGGCCGACCGGTGTGCGGACCGCGTCGACGATCACAGCCTCAGGCATGCTGCCTCTCACCCCCGCCTCAGTGTATCCGAGGCCGGCCGGCATGCGTCAGCGTCCGGCGAAGCGGGGCGGGCGCTTCTCCAGGAAGGCCGCGCGCCTTCGCGGTGGTTGGCGGTGCGGCCGACGAGTCAGCACCCCGGCCTCGAGCGTCGCCAGGACGGTGCCAAACGCTGGGAGTGGCACCTCGGGTTCCTCCGTCGGGCAGCGGCTAACGGCCCTGGAAGAGCGGGGGCCGCTTGGCGAGGAAGGCCCGGATGCCTTCGGTCCGATCCTCGGTGGCAAACAGCAGGTAGAAGGCCTTGCGCTCGTAATCCAGCCCGACCTCCAGGGTGGTGTCGAAGGCCTTGAGCACCGCCTCCTTGGCCATGCGGACGGCGACCGGCGGCTTCTCGGCGATGGCGCGGGCGAGTCGCTTGGCCTCGTCGAGGACCACCTCGTCGGGGACGACGCGCGTGAGCAGCCCCATCCGCTCCGCCTCCGCGGCGGTCATGTGCCGACCGGTCAGAATCAGCTCCATGGCCCGCGCCTTGCCTACGGCGCGCGTCAGGCGCTGGGTGCCGCCGGCGCCCGACATGATCCCCAGGTTGATCTCGGGCAGGCCGAAGCGGGCGCCCTCCCCGGCGATGACCATGTCGCAGAGCATCGCCAGTTCGCAACCCCCGCCCAGGGCGAACCCGCGCACCGCGGCGATGAGCGGCTTGCTGATCTTCCGAATGCGGTCCCACTGCTGGAACCGGTAGCCCGCCAGCATCTGGACCGGCGTTGCGTCCGCCATCTCGGTCACGTCTGCGCCGGATGCGAACGCCCGCTCGCTGCCGGTCAGGATGATGCAGCGGGTGGCGTCGTCGCGGTCCAGCGCCTCCAGGGCGGCGACCAGCTCATCCATCGTCTCCTGGTTGAGCGCGTTGAGGACCCTGGGCCGGTTCAGGGTGATGACCGCCACGGGTCCGTCGTGTTCAAGCACGATGTTGACGTATGCCATCCGTCCGCCTCCCGTCATGCCTCGTGGGGACCGCCCGACGTGCTTGGGTGGCACACCCGATCCGGCGCGTCGCCAGGACCCTGTGGTGTGAGGTGACGCATGGGAGCCTCCGTCTTGGGGGACGCGCAGCAGCGATGCTAGCGGACGATGGTCACCTCATAGCCCTTGGCCCGCACTTGCCTGGCCAGTTCGTCGGCGCTGCCCCGTTGGCGGAACGCGCCGACGCGGACCTTGTACAGCCCTCCCTCCCTGACGATGTAGGCCTCGAAACCATCGGCCCGCAACGCCGCCATCCGCTCCTCCGCGTTGGCTCTGACCGCAAAGGCGCCCACCTGGACCTTGTACAGCGCGCCGGCGGGCGGGACCTCGGCGGGCGCAGAAGGCGCGGGCTGTTCGGTGGCCGCAGGAGCCGGCGTGGGAGCCTGGGGCGCCGGGGAGACCTCCGGTGCCGGAGGTTGCGGCGGTGTGGCCGCACGCGGGGTGACCTGGGGCGTCGGCGCCGCGGCGCCCGGGGGAGCCAGACGCCGGGGGGTCGGCGCGCCGGGACGCAGCGGCACGGTCGGAGGCGGCGACACCGCGCCCGGCGCTGCAGCACCGGGCGCGCCGGAGGGGGTCGGCTTCAGGTAGCGCTCGCCGACCACGTAGCCGACGACCAGGGAGAGCACAAACAGCCCAACGAGGATCAGGCCGACCAGCGGCGTATTCGGGCGCACACCGGCCTCTTCGTCACCCGCGAATGATCTCCTCCGGTTGCGCCGGATGTCCGGCCACGCGGAGGTCTCAATCCAGCGCGGCGAGGTACTCGGTGAGCACGCGCGCCCGGTCGCGGAGGACCGCCTCGCGGCGCCGGTCCTCCTCCACGACCTCGGCCGGGGCCCGACTCACGAACGCCGCGTCCTGAAGCCTCCGGGTGATCCTGTCGAGTTCAGCGTTCGCGGCGGCCAGTTCCGCGGCCAGGCGCCTGCGCGCCCGTGCCCGATCGGCCTCGGCCACCTCGATGGACACCTCGACTCCCTCGACCACGGTTCCCACGGCCGACCGGGGGCGCACGCCGTCCCCGGCGAAGGCCAGGCCCGGAGCCCTGGCCAGCGCCGCCACATAGTCCCGGTGTGCTTCCAGCAGCGCGCGCGCCCGATCGCCCGCCCGGAGCACTGGCGCCACCGGGGTCGAGGGCGCCATGTCGAGATCGGCGCGCATCGACCGGATCGCGCGGACCACGGCCGTGATGGTCGCCATCCCTTCCTCGGCCGCTTCGTCTACCTCGGCATCCCCGGGCCCGGGCCATGGCGCGATCATGATGCTCTTTCCCTGATGGGGCAGCGACTGCCAGATCTCCTCGGTGATGTGCGGGATGATCGGGTGGAGCAACCGCAGGGTGCCCTCCAGGACCTGCCAGAGGGTGTGCTGGATCGCCAGCCGGCGGACCGGATCCAGGTCCGGCCGGTAGAGATCCACCTTCGCGAGTTCCACATACCAGTCGCAGTACTCCGACCACACGAAGTCGTACAGCGCGCGGGCCGACTTGTCGAAATCGAAGGCCTCCAGGGAGGCCGTCACATCTCCGATCAGCCGCGCATAGCGGCTGCGGATCCAGCGGTCAAAGAGGCTGCGGGCCTCGGGTGCCGCGCCGGTGGCGAGGGGAAAATCGACCAGGTGCATCCGCACGAACCGCGCCGCGTTCCAGAGCTTGTTGTTGAAGTTGCGGACGTCTTCCAGCATCTTCTCGCCGAAGCGCAGGTCCTGCTGGCCCTGGGAGCAGCGCAGGGTCAGGGCGAAGCGCAGGGCGTCGGCGCCGTAGCCCTGTTCCACGTAGTCGAGCGGATCGAGCCCGGTCCCCAGCGACTTGCTCATGCGCCGGCCTTCGACGTTTAGCACTGTCGGGTTGATGTACACATCGGTGAACGGGACGTCGCCCACAAACTCCAGGCCAAACATGATCATGCGGGCGACCCACAGGAAGATGATGTCCCGGCCGGTCACCAGCACGCTGGTCGGGTAGAAGTAGCGGAGATCCGGCGTGTCCTTCGGCCAGCCCAGGGTCGCGAAGGGCCATGCCGCCGATGAGAACCAGGTGTCCAGGATCTGCTCTTCCTGCTGGAGGTCGCTCCCGCCGCAGTGGGGGCAGCGGGCCGGGGCCTGGCGGCCGGCCACCTGGTGCCCGTTGGCGCAGTGCCAGACCGGGATCCGGTGGCCAAACCACAGGCGCCGGCTGATGTTCCAATCGTGGATGTGCTCCATCCAGTCGAGGTAGACTCTGGTCCACCGCTCCGGGTGAAACCGCACCCGACCCTGCCGCACCACCTCGATCGCCGGCCGGGCCAGCGCCTCCATCCGGCAGAACCACTGGTCCGTAATATACGGCTCCAGCACGGTCCGGCACCGGTCGCACAGCCCGACGTTGGTGGCGTAGGGCTCCTTGCGCTGGACGAGCCCGGCGGCCTCCAGGTCGCGGGCCACGGCCTCGCGGGCCTCGAAGCGATCCATGCCCGCGTAGGCCCCGGTCTCGGCGGTCATGCGGCCCTGCTCGTCCAGGATCACCAGGACCGGCAGGCCGTGCGCCGTCCCGATCTCATGGTCGAGCGGATCATGGCCCGGGGTGATCTTCAACGCCCCGGTTCCAAACGCCGGATCCACTCGCCGGTCGGCGATCACCGGCACCCGGCGGTGGACGATGGGGACGATCACCTGACGGCCCACCAGCCCCGCGTACCGCTCGTCGTCGGGGTGGACCGCGACCGCCACGTCGGCCAGGATGGTCTCCGGCCGCTGTGTGGCGATGACCACCCCGCCCCCGCCGTCGACGCCCGGATACCGGACGTACCAGAGGTGGCTCTGGACGGTCTGGTAGTTCACCTCCAGGTCCGACACGCTGGTCAGATCCTTCGGGCACCAGTTGATCATCCGCTTGCCGTAGTAGATGTAGCCCTTCTGATAGAGGCGCAGGAAGCACTCGATGACCGCGTCGTAGTAGGCGGGGTCCATGGTGAAGGTCACGCGGTCCCAGTCGCAACTGTTGCCCATGCGCCGGATCTGGCTGTAGATCAGGTCCCCATACTTCGCCTTCCACTGCCAGGCGAACTCCAGGAACTTCTCGCGGCCCAGGTCGAAGCGCGTCTTGCCCTCCTTTGCGAGCTCCCGCTCCATGACCACGTGGGTCGCGATGCTGGCGTGGTCGGTGCCCGGCAGCCACATGGCATTGTACCCCTGCATCCGCCGCCAGCGCGTCAGGAGATCCTGGATCGTGTGGTTGAGCGCGTGGCCCATGTGCAGGCTGCCGGTGATGTTGGGCAGGGGCATCATGATGCAGAAGGGCCTGCGGGCGGGGTCGACCGGCGCGTGGAAGTAGCCGCCATCCAGCCACTCCTGGTAGCGTCGGGGCTCGACCGCGAGGGGATTGTACGGCGTCGCCCGCTCGCCCGGAGCCTCGGTCTGGCCCGATGGATGCGATCTGCCCTTGGACATCCTGTTTCCTCCGTCGCCGGCGGGGATCCTCACCCGGCGCACAACGAGAGACTCTATCTCGATGACGGCGATGGCCTCTTCGATCCAACGGTAGACCGTCTGTTGGGAGCGGTGAACGCGCCGAGACTCAGCGATAGAGTGGTCTTTGGGCGTCAGGGGGAGCTGTTGGTC
>JAVKID010000064.1:0-17411 GCA_031459655.1 Candidatus Fervidifonticultor octavus
CGTTCTTCAGTTCCTGAAGGACCTCGCCGGGGGTCTCCCGTCCGTCGGCGAAGAACATCCGCGTCTTGTCCAGGTAGAACAGGTCGTTGTCCACGCCGGCGAAGCCGGGGGCCAGGCTGCGTTTGATCACGATGACGTGCTTGGCCCGATCCACATCCAGGATCGGCATGCCGTAGAGGGGGCTGGAGCGGTCGGAACGCGCTGCAGGGTTGACCACGTCGTTGGCTCCCAGCACCAGCGCCACGTCCGTGTCGGGAAACTCGCCGTTGATGACCTCCATGTCCACGAGTTTGTCATAGGGGATATCGGCTTCGGCCAGCAGCACGTTCATGTGCCCCGGCATCCGGCCGGCCACGGGGTGAATGGCGAATTTCACGGAGACCCCGCGGGCTTCCAGCGCCCTCATTAGCTCGCGGACCTCGTTCTGCGCCCGCGAGACGGCCAGGCCGTAGCCGGGCGCGATGATCACGTTGCGCGCGTAGGCCAGCAGCGTCGCCGCCTCGTCGGCCTGGATGGACTGCGCGGTCCTGCCTGCGGCTGCACCCGTGGCCTGCACGGTGGCGCCGAAGGCTCCGAAGAGGACGTTGGCCACCGACCGGTTCATCGCCCAGCACATGATCCGGGTCAGCAGCACGCCCGACGATCCCACCAGGGCGCCGCTCACGATGAGGACGTGGTTGTGCAACACGAAGCCGGCCCCGGCAGCCGCCAGGCCCGAGAACGCGTTCAGCAGCGCGATCATCACCGGCATGTCCGCGCCGCCCACCGGCAGCACGAAGAGCACCCCGAGGAACAGCGAGAGGACCAGCACCACATAGAAGAGTGCCATCACGGGACCTGAGGCAGTGGCCTGCGAGACCAGGTAGACCGCCAGGCCAGCCGCCGCCAGGAAGACCGCCGCGTTGCCCGCCTGCTGGAATCGGTAGATGATGGGCCGGCCCGAGACGAGCTCCTGGAGCTTGGCGAAGGCCATCACCGAGCCGGACAGGGTGACGGCGCCCACCAGCGTGGTGAACATGATGCTGACGGGCACGTCCAGGGTGAACTGGCCCGGGGTCAGGACCCAGTACTCCGCCCAGGCGACCAGCATCGAGGCGCCGCCGCCGACCCCGTTGAACAACGCCACCATCTGCGGCATCGCGGTCATCGCCGCCCGGCGCGCAGCTACCGCCCCAATAGCCGACCCGAGCAGCATCCCGACGATGATGTACTCGAACCGGACGATCCCCTGGTGGGACAGCGTCGCCACGATGGCGATGACCATCCCCACCGCGCCCACCTGGTTCCCGGTGCGGGCGGTCCTGGGCGAACTCAGCCACTTGAGGGCAATGATGAAGGCGACGCCGGCCAGCAGGTACGCCAGTTCGATGAAGATCATCGTCATGACCGCGGCCGCGTTCCGTCGTCGCCCGGCTTGCGCTTGAACATCTCCAGCATCCGGTCGGTGACCATGAACCCGCCGACGACGTTGATCATGGCCAGGGTCACGGCGACGAATCCCAGGACCGAGCGGGCCGGCTCGCCCACGGCGCCGGCGATCAGGAGCGCGCCGATGATCGAGATGCCGGAGATGGCGTTGGACCCCGACATGAGCGGCGTGTGGAGCAGCCGCGGCACCTTGGAGATGACCTCGAACCCCACAAAGGTCGCCAGGATGAAGATGTTGACGGCGAAGAGCAACTCGGCCATGGCTCAGGCTCCTCCCCCGGCCGATGCCGCGGCGACGGCCGGGACGGCGGGAGGCCGGCCGTCGCGGATCACGCAACTCTCGCGGACGATGGGGTCGTCGAAATCCAGCGCCAGGGCGCCGTCCCTGGTCATGTTGAGCAGGAAGGTGGAGATGGTCCGCGCGTAGAGCTGGCTCGCCAGCGCCGGCATGGTGGCCGGGAGGTTCACCGGGCCGATGATGGTCACGCCGGTGCGCTGGACGGTCTTCCCGGCCTCCGTCCACTCGCAGTTGCCGCCGTGTTCGGCGGCCAGGTCCACGATGACCGATCCCGGCTTCATCTGGGCGACCATGTCGGCCGCAATGAGCACCGGCGCCTTCTTGCCCGGCACCAGCGCCGCCGTAATGATGATGTCGGCCTCCTTCACCGCTCCGGTCATCAACTCGCGCAGGCGGCGCTCCTCGTCCTCGGCGATGCCCTTAGCATAGCCGCTGGCGTCGGCCTCGCTGACAATGCCCAGGGCGAGGAAGCGGGCGCCCAGGCTTTCGACCTCCTGCTTCACGGCGGGCCGGACGTCGTAGGCCGAGACCACCCCGCCCAGCCGGCGCGCGGTGGCGACGGCCTGCAGACCGGCCACGCCGCACCCCACGACGAAGACCTTGGCCGGCGCGATAGTCCCGGCCGCCGTGGACAGCATCGGGAAGAGGCGGTTGTAGGCGGCGGCCGCCAGGATCACGGCCTTGTAGCCCGCCAGCGTGCTCATCGCCGAGCGGGCATCCATCGGCTGGGCCCGGCTGATGCGGGGGATCAGGTCCATGCTGAAGTAGGTCACGCGACGGTCAGCGAGCCGGCGCATCAGGTCCGGCTCGGCCGAAGGCACCAGGAAGCTCACGACGACCGCCCCGGGCGCCAGCAGGTCCACCTCGTGGGTGCCGGCCGCCTCGTGCATCCGCAGCGGCGCCACCTTGAGGATGACCTCGGCCTGGCGGTAGAGGCTGGCGGCATCCGGCATGATCCGGGCGCCGGCCTCGGTGTAGTCCCGGTTGTGATAGAGTGCCGCCTCGCCGGCGCCGGCCTCCACCAGCACCTCCATCTTGGCCTTGATCAGGCGCTCGACCGTCGCCGGGACCAGCGCGACGCGGGTCTCGCCAGGCGCAATTTCCTTCGGAACCCCGATCTTCACAGGAACCTCCCGGGTGCGATGGTGCAACAGGACCGAGTGCGGGGATCGCGCCGCGTCTGGGGGAACCGCGGCCGGAGTCGGTGGGGAACCATCACCTGCACCATCACCAGATTAGAGAGGAGCCCGACCGGCGCCTATCCTGTTCAGACCCGATCTTCGGGCCAGTCCGCCCCCACGCCCCGGTGGCGGCCCCAGCGACCTAGACCAGGGCCCAGATCTCTCGCCGGGCGGGCAGCGATGACGGGGTAATGGTCACCGACGACCCCACCCGCTTGACCCCGGTCTTGCCTTTGAGGTAGTCGTCCAGGGTCCCGATGGGCCAGGAGGCGTTAGCCTGGGTCTTGAAGTGCATAGGAATCGCCACCCGGGGCTGCAACTGGTCGATGACCTGGTCGGCCTCGGCCGGTCCGATGGTATAGTACCCGCCGACCGGGACCATCAACACATCCACCTTGCCGATCGCCCGGACCTGCTCGTCGGTGAGGACGTGGCCCAGGTCGCCCAGGTGCACGAGTCGCAGTCCCTCGACTTCGTAGATGGTCACGGTGTTCTTACCGCGGGCGGCACCCTGCTCCGTATCGTGATAGGTGGGGACGCCGATGATGCGCACGGGACCCACCCGCTCGTCGAGTTTCGCCCACGCCTTCCCCTCCTGCGCGAGCCCGCGGATGACCCGCGGCCTGCCGCCACACAGCGTCACGTTGTTGTGGTCGAAGTGCTCGTGGCTGACAACGACGGCGTCGGGCGTCACGGTGGGCTTCGGGTGCCCGATATCGTCGTTGAAGGGGTCGATGGCGATCGTCACGCCACCCGAGGAGAGACAGAACATCGAATGCCCGCAGTGCCGCAGTTCCACTCCCGGTCACCTCCAGCCAGCAGGTCTATGACGGACGGAACACGCTGTGATACACCCATCCGGCTACCACACCGCCGATCAGTGGACCGACCCAGTACACCACGTGGTTCGTCCAGACCCCGGCGAACAGCGCGGGCCCAAACGCCCGCGCCGGGTTCATCGCCGCCCCGGTCAGGGGGGCGCCGGCCAGGATGTCCATAGCGAGCACCAGCCCGATGAACAGCCCGCCCGCCGCCCGGGGGCCCCGCTCGTCCACGGCGGTTCCGAACACGACGAAGACGAGGAAGAAGGTCAGGAGGGCCTCCACCACGATCCCGGTGCCGGCGCTGGCGCCCTCGGCGAGGACCGGCGTGCCCAGAACCGCAGCCTGCCGGACGGCCTCCGGGAACGACGCGGTGAGGAAGAACGCGCCAAGCGACGCCCCGACCAACTGCGCCAGCACGTACGCCGCGCCGGTGCCGGGCACCATGCGGCCGGTCGCCACGAAGGCGGCGGTCACCGCGGGGTTGATGTGCCCGCCCGAGAGGTGCCCCGTCGCCGAGACCATCGTGGCCAGCGCCACGGCGTGCGCCAGGGCAATGCCCACCGGCCCCACCTTGCCGTCGGTCAGCGCATCGGCCAGGATGGCTCCCGCGCCGATGAAGACCAGCGTGAACGTGCCGACGAGTTCCGCGACCAGGGCTTTCCAGACGGGTTGGGACATGGCCAGCCTCCTCCCTCTGGTGCGTTTCAGCCTCCGGCGGGTCGTTCCTGCCTCGGACACGCGGCGAGACTGCAAGACGTCACCCGCGCGGCCCCATGGTAGAATGGGCGCCGTGAGACGCACCTTCCGCACCCTCGACGAGACGTTCCGGCTCCTCGCCGTCGCGCGCGGGGAGACCCCGCCCGACCTGCTGATTGTCGGCGGTGAGGTCCTCAACGTGTATTCCGGCGAGGTGTATCCCGCCGCGGTGGCGACCTCCGGCGGGCGGATCGCCTACGTGGGCACCCGCCCGATCCCCCCCGGACCCGCCACGACGGTGATCGGCGCGCGCGGCCGCCTCGCGGCACCCGGCTACATCGACCCGCACGCGCATCCCACCACACTGGTCACCCCGGTGGCGTTCGCGCGCGCCGTGCTACCGCGCGGGACCACGGCCGTGGTGGCCGACACGCTGCTGCTGCTCGGCCTCGTCGCTCCGGAGCGCGCGCGCCAGGTCATGGCGGCGCTGGCCGCGCTGCCCTGCCGGTTCTTCTGGTTCCTGCGGCTGCACACCCAGAGCCACGGTCCTGCGGACCCCCTGGTGAGCGACGAGCGCCTGACGGACCTGCTGGCCCTTGACGACGTGCGCGCAGTCGGAGAACTCACGCGGTGGCCGCAGGTCTATGCGGGCGATCCCGTGCTGCTGGCCCGCATCAGCCGCGGATTGGCCGCCGGCCGCCGCGTGGAGGGCCATGCGCCCGGCGTTTCGGGGGACCGGCTCCAGGCGCTGGCCGCCGCCGGGATCTCCTCCGACCACGAGGCGATCTCCGCGGACCAGGCGCTCGACCGCCTGCGGGCCGGACTCTACGTCATGCTGCGCCACGGCTCGCTGCGCGCCGACCTGCCCGCGCTGGCGGGGGTCGCCGCCGGCCGTGCCCTCTCCGGCCGCCTCATGCTGACCCCCGACGGTCCGGATCCGGTCTTCATCCACACGAAGGGCTACATGGACCACCTGGTGGATTGCGCCATCCGCCTGGGCATCGACCCTGCGGCGGCCTATCAGATGGCGACGGTCAACCCGGCGACCTACTACAGCCTAGATGAGGAACTCGGCGGCCTGGCACCGGGTCGGCGCGCCGACATCCTGCTGTTGGATGGGATCGACCGCCCGCAGCCCCAGACCGTCATCGCGGGTGGCCGTGTGGTCGCGGTGGACGGCCGTCTGGTGGCCGACCTCCCGGACTTGCCCTGGGAGGCATGGGTGCGTCCCTACACCCCCGGACCGTGGCGCCCCGACCCGTCGGTGTTCGCGCTGGACGGGATGCCGTCGCCAGCCCCGGCCATGCACCTGGAGAACGCGGTGATCGCCAGCCGCAGGGACGTCGTCCTCGATGGCGAGCCGCCTCCCGGCGTCCTGCGGCTGATCCTCCTGGATCCGGGGGGCCGGTGGCGGTGCCGGGCGTTGCTCTCGGGGTTTGCCGATGACCTGGGCGGCCTGGCCTCCACGTGGACGACGGGGGCCGGGATGTACGTCATCGGGCGCCGCCCTCGGGACATGGCCGTGGCCGCCTCGCGCGTCCTGGACCTGGGCGGCGGCATCGTCTGGGCCGAGGACGGCCTCGTGCGGTTCGAACTCCCGCTGCCGCTGGGCGGATTGATGTCCCCGATGTCCATCGTTGATGTGGCCGCGGCCATCGAGACGCTGACCGGTATCCTGCGTGCAAGGGGGTACCGGCACCAGGACCTGACCTACACGCTGCTGTTCCTGGGATTCGACTCGCTGCCGTACCTGCGCCTGACCTACCAAGGGGTGTGGGACGTCCTGGCGGGACAGGTGCTCCTGCCGCGCGAAGTGCTCTGAGGGGACTCGAAGAGGTGAGGGAGATTGAAGACGCAGGTCACCTGGACCCCACCGATGCGGTTCGACGGCGCCGCCTCAAGCGGCGGCACGCTGGTCATGGACGCCAGGCCCGAGCACGGCGGCACCGGCGCCGGCCCCTCCCCGCTGGAGACGGTCCTGATGGCCATGGCGGGATGCACCGGCATGGACGTGGTCAGCATCCTCCAGAAGATGCGCGCGCCGCTGAAACATCTGACGATCACGGTGGACGGCGAGCGGGCCGCCGAGCACCCGAGGGTGTTCACGAGCATCCGCATCCGCTACGAGGCCTCGGGAGCGGGGTTGACACGCGAGCAGGTGGAGCGGGCCGTGATCCTGTCGCTGGAGAAGTACTGCTCGGTGACGGCGATGCTACGCCAGACCGCCGAGATCACCCACGAGATCGTGCTCTCGGGGGATGTGCCGGCGCGCTAGTGTGCTGCTTCCTGTTAAACACACCTTAACCACGGCCGCCCCCGCAGGGATCAGGATGGAGTCTGGAGGCGCTGCAAATGCCCAGGCGCAGGTCCCGGGCCGCGCGGGCGCGGCGGGAGGACGAGGCCCTCGGCGTGGACGTGCGCATCCCGCTCAAGTCTGAACGCCGTTGGCGCCATCTACCTGGGGGTCCTGGGTCTGATCGCCCGCGCGCCGCTGCCGGTGCGGCTGTCTTACCTGGTGGCGCGCACCGCGATGTTCGTGGCGCCGCTGCTGGTGCTGCGGGTGGTCGTGGCCACCCGGCGGGTGCTGAAGCGCATCGCCCATGCGTACCTGCACCGCAAGGTGCTGGTCAAGGCCGCGATCGGAGCGGTCACGGTGGCGCTGGGGCTGGTCATCTTGGTGACAGCGCAACCGTCAGGGAGGGAGCGCGATGAAGGATCCTGTCTGCGGGATGGAGGTCGAAGCAGCAAGCGCCGCCGGATCGTCAGTCTACCACGGCCAGACCTACTATTTCTGCTCCCAGGGATGCAAGGCGGCCTTCGACGCCGACCCGGCGCGGTATGTCGGGCGGGCGGCGCACGAGGGCCACGGCCATGACCACGGGATGCACTAGCGCAGTGGAGGGCACTAGCGCAGTGGAGGGTACTGGCGCAGCGAAGTGCACCAGCGCACCGGGGCGCGCCACCATGCCATGGTGTGCGCGGGCACTGGTGAGCGCACGATCAGGTCCAAGCAGGTGATCAGCCAGGGCTCCCATGGGGAGGTAGGGATGCGAGACGCGGATCGAAGCGTTGGACATCGTCGGTTGTGGAGAACACTTCTGTTCTGCGTGGTACCGCTGGCGGCGCTGGCCGCGGTCTTCCTGCTCGGCGTCCCCGTGAGCCAGGTGCTCCTGTGGGCAATCATCCTCCTGTGCCCGCTGAGCCACCTGTTGCTCGGCTGGCGAGGGCACGGCCACGCCGCGCCGCCCATGGAGAAGCCGGCAGCGGGAGGAGCGCACGGTCCTTCCCGCCTGCCAGGACCTCCGGCGGCCACCGTGACGAGCAGCGCAGAGCCCGTCCCCCCGCGCCAGAGAGGATCGTGCCACTGAACAATGCTCGCAGGCCTGCGGGTTCCGCTCCCATGTGCACGTCAGCCCGTCGCCGCGAATCGACGCCCTGTTCGCTCAGGCCGGGGGCAGCCCGGTGCTCCCCGAGGTGGCGTCGCCCATCGGGGTGCTGCGCCTGCACCGCAAGCGCATGGCCTCCCTCTGCACGGGGCCGTGCTGGTCGCGGCGATGCTGGGGGTGCAGGTCTGGGAGGCGTTTCCCCTGTGGCTGACGGCGGCGCTGGTCCTGGCCGTCGCCAGCCTGACCTGGAGGGCGTTCACCAGCGTCACGCTGTAACGGAGGGGTATGACGTGGTGGAGGCTAGGCTCACTTGGGTGGCCGCTGGGCGGGCGGCCACCCGTGAACTCCCTTTGATTGTCGGCTACAGATGCTTCTCCCGGACGAACGTCCCGTGCCAGGAGTGGTACCAGACCTGACCGGTGTAGGCGTTGACGCTCAACATGCCGAAGGTCTTGCCGTCCCGCTCGGTGTGGAAGGTGAAGTAGCCGTGGAATGCGGCGCCGTCACCAGGTTTGGCGCCTGGGAATGCAGACTGGAGGTACTGGGCAGCGATTTGACGGGCACGATCCTTGGTGATCGAAGGGGCCGCCTGCGCGGCACCCGGCAAAACACCCGGGGCGCCCCAGCCGGGGCCCATCATGCCCGGCCCCATCATGCCGTTCCAGGCCATGTGCCCGTACTTGGTGTTCCACATCATGTTCGGCCCGGGCTCTGAATGGACGAAGCCGTTGCGCTCGACGATCAGCTCCATGGCACCGATGCCTGTGCTCTTCTCCTTCACGAGTACGTAGAAGTGATTGGTGAACTCCATGACCTCCGCGGGGACCAGGTCGGTGTCACCCGAGGCCGCCAGAACCTCCTTGACCCGACTGACAGCGGTGTCGATCGTCACCGGTCCGCGGGGCGGTGAACCCTGCACGAAGCTTCCGGGGCATTCAGCGAATCCACCCCAGACGGGTTGGGCAACCGCAGGGATCGCCAGCGCAGCGACCAGGATCAGCGCGCCCGCGCCTGCGACAAACATGCCGGCGCGACATGATAACCACCTCCCCCGCGAACGTGTGAATGCAATCCCCTCCAAGCCTCACGTGACTCACCTGCGGTGAATCCGCAGCGAATCACTTGTGAAGAAAGTGTGAACCAGCCCCTCCCTCGCGCCCGCCTTGGGAACGAGCACTCTACCTGGCGCGCAACCGACTCCTGGGTTGACAGTGCCCACAAGCCTGGCCAACATGAGGTCAAAATCCCTGCGAACGGCGGGGCGATGCGCCGGAGGTGGGGGCACGCACACGGGCAGGGTTCTTTGGTCGTGTGGCACCAAAGCCGCTGGGGCGAATAGATCGCGTGACCGACGACCTGCCTGAGGGAAGCGGCGGGTCTGTTCAGGCGGGCGATGGGAGGAGTTGCTGGTGCATCGGAGGATCGGGTGGGACGGGGTTGTCCTGCTGGTGCTGATCGTCCTGCTCGTCGGGCTGGGCGCGTACTACGCCCGCTCGCCGGACGCGGCGGCCGCCCTGTGGGATGAAGGGCCCTGGTATGGCAACTGGGGCGCTGTGGCGTTCTCGGTCCTCCTGTTCACGGCCTTCGTGGTCGCGCTCCTGCGCCCCTTCGAGCGGAGGGACTGGCGGGGCCTAGGAGTCGCCGAGGCCTACCTGGTGGCCCTGTTCACCGAGATGTTCGGCGTTCCGCTCACCATCTATCTGCTGGGCTCGGTCCTGGGAGTCAAGATCGGCTTCAGCGGGCTGGAGGGCCATCTGTGGGCCACACTGCTGGACCGGGTGGGGTGGCTTCCTCAAGAGCAGGGGGTCGCTCTGGTGATGGGGATCAGCACCGTCCTTATCCTGGCCGGCCTGGTCCTGATGGCTGCCGGCTGGTGGCTGGTCTGGCGAGCGAGAGGAGAACTTGTCACCCGCGGCCTCTACGGCTGGGTGCGCCATCCCCAGTACACCGGGCTCATTCTGATCATCGTCGCATTCCTGATCCAGTGGCCGACCATCATCACGCTGCTCATGTTCCCCATCCTGGTGGCGACGTATCGCAGCCTGGCCAGGAAGGAAGAAGCGGAGCTGGAGGCGCGGTTTGGCGAGATGTACACAGCGTACAGGCGCAGGGTTCCCATGTTCCTGCCAAGACCCGTCAGGGAGTCCCGAACAAGGATCCAGTCTGATCCTCGGTGATCCGATCTTGCGCGCCCTGCGTCTTCATCCCGTCGCGCATGCGGCGACTGGCTCCATGACACCTCCGGGAGAGGAGATGGCCGGCCCGAGGGTCCCAGAGACGCTACCGGCCCTGCGGAGTCCGGAATCATCACTTCGACGGTGGCTCCCGCGGTGTGGAGGCGCAGGTCCTGGAACAACCCGGCCCAGGCGGCCCACCTCCTCGCCGGCGGGGCCCGCACGACGAGCCAGGGAGCCTGCTGGAATCCGAACGCCAGGGCGACCCCGGTGTCGCAGAGGCCGCAGGGGACGATGACTGGAAGTGCCCGAGAGTGGGCTCCACGCGCGGGAGGCCCCGCGCGGTGTGAGGGTCGCCTCCAGGGGTAGGGAATCCAGCGCGTCCCGACCAACGACGTCTCGGAACGCATGGTGCCGGGGGACGGAATCGAACCGCCGACGCGCGGCTCTTCAGGCCGCCGCTCTACCAACTGAGCTACCCCGGCGAGGCAACAAGGAGTGTACCAATCCCTTCGAGCAAGCGTCAACACGCGCGGTCACGCGGGGTCACGGGGCCCCTGGCGGGTGGAGGGTCCCCGTCGCCACAGAGGATGCGGCGCCGAGGACGAGAATGATACTGAGGCCACGCGGATCGACCCCGCGTTCCGGAGTTCCCTCCAGAGGGGGAGGCTCGTGATGCGCGTCACCATCGTGGGCGCCGGCGCCATCGGCGGCACGCTGGGTGCCTACCTGGCCCGGGCCGGCCACGAGATCACCTTCGTGGACGCCGCCGCCGACCACGTGGCCGCCATCAACGCCCGCGGCCTGACCATCGAAGCTCGGGAGGAGACGTTTGCCGTCCGAGCGCCGGCACTGCGGCCGGATGAGGTGGCAGGTCCGCTCGGAACCGTCTTCCTGGCGGTCAAGACCATGCACACCGACGCGGTGGCCCGCCAGATCGCGCCCCACCTGGCCGGCGACGGCATGGTCGTCTCGATGCAGAACGGGTTCAACGAGGAGCGGATCGCCACGGTGGTCGGGCGGGAGCGGACCATCGGGGCCTTCGTCAACTTTGGGGCCGACTACCTGGAGCCGGGACGCGTCATGTACGGAGGCGCCGGCTCGCTCTATATCGGCGAACTCGACGGCGCCGTGACCGAGCGCGTGCGCGCCCTCGCCGACGCCCTGCGCCTCGCCTTCCTGCCCACGACCCGGGCAACCTCCAACATCTGGGGCTACCTCTGGGGCAAGCACGCCTACGGCGCCATGCTGACCGCCACGGCGCTGGTGGATGCGCCGATCGCGGAGGTCCTGGCCGATCCCACGGCCCGCCCAGTCATCGCCAATCTGGCGGCGGAAGTGCTGGCGGTGGCGGCCGCCGAGGGCGTTCGGCCTGAGGGCTTCGATGGGTTCGAACCGCAGGCCTTCGTGTTTTCTCCGCACCGCGACGCGGCCCGCATCGAGGCCAGCCTGGATGCCCTGGTGGCCTTCAACCGGAAGTCGCTCAAGGCCAAGAGCGGGATCTGGCGCGACCTGGCGGTGCGCAGACGCAAGACGGAGGTCGAGGCTATGGTGACCGAACTCCAGGCGCGGGCCGTCCGCCACGGCATCCCGATCCCGTTGGTCGAGACCGTGGGCCGCATGATCCTGGAGATCGAGGCGGGCCGGCGCCGGATGTCCTGGGAGAACATCCGAGCCCTGGCTGATCTCAACGCCCGCTCGTACGGGGCAGGCACCCTGCATGTCTGACGCGCCGTACGATCGGGTCAGTGCACAGCGCCTGATGGCCGACGTCCAGGCGCTGTCGCAGTGGGTGCGGCTGTCAGGGACGCCGGAGGAACTGGAAGCGTTCAAGTACGTGCAGGGTCGGTTGCGCGCGGCCGGGTGCAGGACGCGCCTGATTCTCCACGACGCCTTCATCAGTCTTCCGGGTGCGGCCTCGCTGGTCGCCACGCGGAGCGGGGGCGACCGACCGTCGGCGATCCCCTGCATCACCCATTCCTTCGCCGCGCCCACGGGACCTGACGGCGTCGAGGCGGAGGCCCTCTACGTCGGGAGCGGCACACCACAGGCACTCAGCGCCTCTGGGCCGGCGGGCACGATCGTCCTCGTCGATGGGCTGGCGACGCCGGCGCGGGTGCGGGACGGGGAGTCGGCCGGGGCCGCCGGGCTCGTCTTCCTCAACCGCGATCCCGTCGTCCACGAGATGATCGTCTCCCCAGTGTGGGGCAGTCCGGCGCCCGACGACCTCGCCCGCCTCCCACGGTTGCCTGTGGTATCGGTGGCGAGGGCCGAGGGCGCCCGCCTGCGCGCCATGGCGCGCGCAGGCGGGCTCCGGCTGCGCATCACCGCCCAGGTGGACACCCGCTGGCGCAAGACGCCGCTGCTGACCGGCGACCTCCCCGGCGCCGTGGAGGACACCTTCGTGCTCGTCTCGGGCCACCTGGACTCCTGGCACCGCGGCGCGATGGACAACGGCACGGCCAACGCCACGATGCTGGAGATCGCGCGCCTGATGGCGCGGGCGCGTCGCTACCGGGGCATCCGGTTCGCCTTCTGGTCCGGCCACTCGCACGGCCGGTACTCGGGCTCCGCCTGGTACGCGGACCACTTCTGGCACGACCTCCACACCCGATGCGCCGTCCACATCAACGTGGACTCGACAGGCGGCCGGGGCGCGGTCATCAACCGGTACGGCTACGCCATGCCCGAGACGCGCGGGGTGGCGGACCGGGTGCTGCAGGCCCTGACGGGCGACCGGTTCGAGGGCAGCCCGGTGGGGCGGATGGGCGACCAGTCGTTCCTGGGCGTCGGTGTGCCGTCGCTGCTCATGGACGTCTCCGAGCAGCCGTCGGATTCGCCCGATGCCAGCGCGGACTTCAGTGTCCGGACCGGCGGGGCGACCGGGGGACTCGGCTGGTGGTGGCATACAACCGAGGACCTGCCGGACAAGATCGATCCCGACGTCCTGGTGCGCGACTGCCGGATCTACCTGGGGATCGTGCACGCGTTTGCGACGGAGGCGATCCTCCCGCTCGACTACGGCGCCACCGCGCGCCGGTGGCAGGCCGCGCTGCGGGCGCTGCCGCGGAGCGTCGGCCGACACGTGGACCTCAGGCCGGTGGTGGCAGAGGCCCAACGGCTGGTGGATGCCACCGGGACCCTGGAGCGGACCATCCGGCGGGCCCGGGCCGTCCCGTCGCGGCGCGCCGCGCGTGCGGCCAACGCCGCGCTGCTCGCGATGGGGCGGGCGCTGATCCCCATCGGGTATACAGAGGCCGGCCCCTTCCACCCCGACCCGGCGCTGGAGATGCCCGAGATGCCGGTGCTGGCCGCAGTCCGGGCGCTGGGCGGCGCCGCAGGCGACGAGGCGAAGCACCTGGCGGTGCGGGCCGTACGGGACCTCAACGCCGTACGGCACGCCCTCGCGCAGGCTGCGGACGCCGCGGACGACGGCACCCGGACGGTGCGTGACGCCCTCAGCCGGTCACGCCGATAGCAAAGAGCGGGTCCCCCGGGTTGGTCGCCGGGGTCGTCACCACGAACAGGACCACGCCCGAGGCCGGGCTGGTGAGGCGCGCAAGGGTCTTGCCGTACCAGTCGCGGATCTCGCCGGCGGGCTCCCCCAACGCCACCTCCGCCCCGACCCCGAGGCGCGAGTAGAACAGTCCGGCGTGCTCTGAGCGCACCCACACGAAGGAGGACACCGCCACCGGGGCTTCGACGGCGTGGGGCTGCGCTGCGATCATCCCCAGCAGGCCCAGCACGTTGCGGATCCCGCGCAGGTGCAGGCCGACCATGGTCTCGTCCAGGACTCCCTGGCCGCCGGCCTCCGGCAGGATGGAGGGGATGCCGGCGGCGGCTGCGGCCGCGAACGCGGCGCCGGGGATCGATCCCGCGACGACGTAGCGCAGCCCGAAGGCTTCGGCCATTACGCGCGAGCGCGCCACCACCTGGGGTTCTGCCTCCCGGGGGTAGATCACGAAGGGCACCAGGGCCTCGTTGAGGTCGCCCCCATGCAGGTCGATGTGGGCGTCGGCGCGCGAGATGGGCCCGGTGAAGAGCGCGTGCGCGATGCGTTCCGATGCGCTGCCCTCCGCGCTGCCCGGGAAGACCCGGTTGAGGTTCTTGCCGTCCAGCGGGCAGACGTAGATCGATCGGGCGGCAAAGGCCGGCGGGTTGGCCACCGGGACGACGACCACGGTCCCCCGCAGGGTGGCCGGATCGAGATCGTTCGCCGTGCGGATCGCCGCCTCGATCCCCACGTACTCCGCGCCGTGCACGCCTGCCGTGATGCACAGGGTCGGGCCCGGATGGCCGCCGCGCACCACGACCACCGGAAGGGCCGCCTCCAGCCCGGGCACCGGAATCGCGCCGGCGACCCTTTGGCCGGGCCGCGCCACCGCCGTCCCTACGGCAACACCTTCGTCCACGGGACCATCGAGCCTCCTTTCAGGGCAGGCGGCTCACGCGCGCCTACACCGTCATCTTTGGATCCAGGGCGTCCCGCAGCCCGTCGCCCAAGAGGTTGAACCCCAGGACGGCCAGCGCGATCGCCAGCCCGGGGAACGTGGCAATGTGCGGCGCGATAGTCAGGAAGTCCCGCCCCGTGCTGACCATCAGCCCCCACGACGGCGTGGGCGGCTGGACGCCGAGCCCCAGGAACGAGAGGGCCGCCTCCAGCAGGATGGCGCTGGCCATGTAGAGGGCCGAGTAGACCACCAGGACCGAGATGCAGTTGGGCAGGATGTGGCGGACGACGATGCGGGCCGTGCCCGCGCCGATCGCCCGCGCCGCCTGCACGTACTCCTGCTCCTTGACGGCCAGCACCGACCCGCGGATCACCCGGGCGAACCCCGGCGTGGCCCAGATGCCCACGGCCAGGATGGTGTTCTGGAGTCCCGGCCCCAGCGCGCTCACGATGGCGATGGCCAGCAGCAGGTAGGGGAAGGCCAGCAGGACGTCCAGCCCCCGCATGATCACCTCGTCCGCGACCCCGCCGACGAATCCCGCCGTCGTGCCCAGGACCGTCCCGAGCAGCAGCGCGATCAGGACCGACACCAGCCCGACGGCCAGGGCCACACGGCTGCCGTAGATCAGCCGGCTGGCGATGTCGCGGCCGAACTCGTCGGCGCCCAGCCAGTACCTGGCACCGGGCGGCATCCGCTTGTCCTCCAGGACCTGGTGGGCCGGGTCGGCCGGCGCGAGATGGGGGGCGAAGACCGCTGTGAGCACCAGCAGTGCGACGACCACCAGGCCGATCAGGGCCAGGCGGTTGCGCCGGAACCGCTTCCACATGAGGGCCCCGGCGGAGCGATAGATCTCCGGCCGACGGGGAATGTCCTGCTCGAACGACTGGACCCGATCGGCCATCCTCGTCCCCCGGCCCTCAGCGATAGGTGATGCGGGGATCCAGCGTCGCGTACGAGAGATCCACCAGCAGGTTGATCACCACGAAGGTGACGGCCAGGATCAGGACCCCGCCCTGCAGCAGCACGTAGTCGCGCGCAAAGATGGCCCGCACCAGCATGCGGCCGATCCCCGGCCAGGCAAACACCGTCTCCGTGAGGACGGCGCCACCCAGCAACTGTCCCGTCTGCAACCCCAGCACGGTCACCACGGGGATCAGCGCGTTGCGCAACGCATGGGTGGTCAGCACGCCGCGGACGCCCACGCCCTTGGCCCGCGCCGTCCGGATGTAGTCCTCGCGCAGGACCTCGAGCATCGTCGAGCGCGTCATGCGGGCCAGCATGGCGACCGTGGGGGTCGCCAGGGTGACGGACGGGAGCACCAGGTGGGCCCAGCCTCCCCGACCGCCGGCAGGGAACCATCCCAGGTGCAGGCTGAACACCACGATGAGCACGATCCCGGTCCAGAAAATGGGCATGGAGAGCCCGAACAGCGAGAGGACCCGCACCAGGTTGTCGAGCAGCGAGTTGGGCCAGCGGGCGGAGAGGATGCCCAGGGGGATGCCCACCGCGATAGCAATCCCCAGCGCGCTCAGCCCGAGTTGCGCCGTGGCAGGCCACACATCGGCCACCTCCTCATTGACGCGACGTCCCTCGCGGATGGACCGGCCCAGGTCGCCCTGGAGCAGGCGTCCGAGGTAGCGCGCGTAGCGGACCGGCAGCGGCTGGTCGAGGTCCAATGAGGCGCGGAGCCTGGCAATCATCTCCGGCGTCGCACCCTCCCCGAGCATCAGGGCGGCGGGATCGCCGGGGATCAAGTCGATGGTCACCATGATCAGCAGGATCACGCCCAACAGGACGGGGACCATCACCAGGAGGCGACGGACGAGGTAGCGCGGCATGGCCTATCGGGACGGGGCGGGGACGAATCGCTTCCCTGGCGTGCGGGTGGGACCGGGCCGTGCACCGACCCGGTCCCGCCTGCTGCGGCGCCCCCCGAGGATGCTGGCTATTTCTGGAGCCAAATGTAGTGGAAACCCTGATTGTACTCGATGGGGTGCGGCACGAATCCTTTCACGTACGACCGCATCACCGCGATCTCCTTGGTGGTGTAGAACGGGACGAACATGATGTCGCGCGCGATCATGTCCTGGGCGCGGCCGTAGAGCTCCTCGCGCTCGCGGGGGTTCAT
This sequence comes from Candidatus Fervidifonticultor octavus, assembly GCA_031459655.1. Taxonomy (GTDB): domain Bacteria; phylum Sysuimicrobiota; class Sysuimicrobiia; order Sysuimicrobiales; family Humicultoraceae; genus Fervidifonticultor_A; species Fervidifonticultor_A octavus_A. The sequence continues at coordinate 16,567 of JAVKID010000064.1, forward strand.
GCTGGTCCGCGCCTGATCCACGAGTTTGTCGAACTCCGGGTTGATGTACCGCCAGGTGTTCCAGCCGCGGGGCGGGGCCTGGTCCGAGCGAAACATGGGCAGCAGGCTGTAGTCCGCATCGGCCGTCGTCGTCACCCATCCGAGGGTGAAGAGGTGGTAGTCCAGGGTGGCGGCACGGACCGTGGTGAAGACCGTCGCCCACTCCAGGAAGGAGATGTCCAGCCGCACGCCGATCTGGCGCAGCTGGGCCTGGTAGGCCTCGGAGATCTCGGCGTCCTTGAAGTACCGGCCGCGGGCGCTGATCAAGGACACGACCAGCGGGATGCCGTCGCGCTGCATGACGCCGTCAGGCCCCGGGCGGAACCCGGCCTCCTGCAGCAGGGCCCGGGCGCGCTCCGGGTTGTAGGGGTACAGGGTGTCCAGCCCCATGGGCTTGTAGCCGAAGACGCCCGGGGCCAGGATGCCGTCGGCCGGCCCGGCGGCACCTTCCAGGATGTTGTCCAGAATGGCCTTGCGGTTGGCGGCCATCACCAGGGCCCGGCGGACGCGGACGTCCGTAAGCGGCGGCCGGGTGAGGTTCATGCCGATGAAGACGACCCGCAGCCCGGTGGCCTGGGCCACCGTGAAGTTGGGGTCCCGCGCGAAGGCCGGGAGCTGCGCCGGCGCGGGCACCAGCACCATGTCCGCCTCACCGGTGCGCAGCGCAATCATCCGGGCCGACTCCTCGGGCACCACCCTGAAGACCATGCGGTCGAGATGGGCCTTCTGGCCCCAGTAGTCGTCGTTGCGCACCACCGCGATCCGGTCGTTGGTCCGCCACTCCTCGAACTTGAACGGCCCGGTGC
>JAVKID010000065.1:0-16668 GCA_031459655.1 Candidatus Fervidifonticultor octavus
GCGCCTTCGAAGAAGGAGTCAGGATAAATCCGCTTTAAAAATTCATTATAAATCAGACCGGGAACCACCGCGTTGACTCGCACGCCATATTCCCCCACCTCAGCTGCCGCAACGCGGGTCAGCGCCAACACACCGGCTTTCGCCGCAGCGTACGCCCCGTGCTCAACAGAGGCGTCCCAGGCCGCCGCCGAGGAGATATTCACAACAGCACCCTTGCGTTGCCGAATCATGATTGGCAGAACATGGCGGAGCATGTAGAAACAGCCCTCGAGATTCACCGCAAGGCACTTCCGCCACGTCTCCAGACTCATGTCAACAATGCGTTCCAGCTTGTTCCATCCGGCGTTGTTGACCAGCACATCAATCCGCCCGTACCTCTCATACACGTGCTCGATCGCGCTCTTGACCGCTGGCTCTTCGCTCACGTCCAGCGGGATGCCTAGGAATTCCCTCTCGTATAGTTCGGACAGCTGCTGCGCCATCTCCATCGTCCGCCGCTCGTGCGCATCAGTAATCACCACGTCCATGCCTCGCTGGGCTAGTTCTCTCGCTACCGCGCTGCCGATGCCTGCACCCGCAGCCGCAGTCACAATCGCAACATCCCTCACCGTCATTCCCGCTTCTCCCTGTCCATCAATACGGCTCCTTAAAAATCGCGGCCTCCTCACTGCGACAGAGCGAGGAACACCTTAGCCAGCTCCTCCAACCTCCGCAGCCGGCCCCGTGGGAGAAGTGCGAACGTCATCCGGTCGACGTCGAGTTTCGCCAACTCCCGAAGCCGATTCAAGCAAGTCCGCTCGTCCCCGGCAATCGCTACCGCCCTCACGAACTCGTCGCTCACCAATCTCCGGTGCTCTGCATGAAGGGAGAGGTGTTCCACTAAGCGATACCCCGACGCGGCGCGCTCGAAGTCCGATCGGAACCGCTCGAACCCAGCCGGAAGTTGAGGCCACTTCGAATAACCCCACGCTTCGCTCGTGGCCCACGGCCGCACGTCGTCCAGGGCCTGCTGCTCGTTGTTATCCATGCTCATCGTCACCACCAAGTCGATGGTCACGTGCCCCCGCTCCCTGTTGGCCCGGGCCAAGCCCTCATGGACGAACCCCAGCTGCCAATCTACGAACTCGCGATTAGCAGCCCCCATAACAATTACGCCGTCCGCGAGCTCACCCGCGAGCTGCAGCATCTTTGGCCGCGAGGCCGCAACATAAATCGGCACCGGGCCTCGCGCCGTGGCGAGCCGCACTTCGCGCCCGGCGATTGCTACAGCCTCGCCCGCAAGCAGCCGGCGCAGACGTATGATGCCCTCGCGCATCTCGACGAGTCTCGAGGGCCTCTGGCCCGCGCCGTACACGGCCGAGGCACCGGCCCCCAGGCCCACCATGGCCCGGCCGCCCGAGACTTCGTGCAGGGCGCAAATGGCGTTAGCAGTGACCGTTATATCCCGGGTAACTAGGTTCGTAACTCCGGGCCCCATACTCATCGCGCGCGTAGACTCGGCCGCCAAGAGCAGCGCTGCGTACACGTCCTTCATCCCCAACTGAAAATCGATGACCCACAACGCCTCGACGCCATACGCTTCGGCGCAGCTAGCGATTTCCCTTACGCGCTCCAGCGGCTCCCTTGGACTGACTCCAATCGAAATGCCGAACCGTTGAGGCATTTCACGCCTCCTTCGCGTTCGTCTTCCTTCGTCCCTCCGAGGTGTCGGACCTCGACTCCACTTCTTCTCGCTCAAGCATCGACCGCAGGACTTGCTTCCGCACCTTCCCTGCGGGAGTCCTCGGCATCTCAGAAATGACACGCACAGCTTCTGGCCACCAGCGCTTTGGGAGGTTTTGTGCCTTTGCCCACTCGATCAGCGACCCCAAATCCGGCGGAGTACCTTTCGGTTCGACGAACGCGCAAATGCGCTCTCCGAGTCGCTCATCCGGCAGCCCCACCACGGCCACGCTCTTGATCTGCGGGTGGGACGACAACGCTGCTTCGATAGGAGCCGGAGGGACGTTCACCCCTCCCCGGATGATGAGATCCTTGAGTCGACCGGTGATTGTGACGTACCCCTCATCATCGAGCTGTGCCTGATCCCCGGTTCGGAAGAATCCGTCGGTTGTCATGAGCGATCGGTACAAGTCCTCCTGCCCCCAATACCCGACGAAGACGCCGGGTCCCCGCATGGCGAGTTCCCCATCTTGTCCGACCGGGAGAGGTTCACCGTTCGTGTCGAGGACCACCAGCTCAAGTCCCGGCAGAGGGCATCCGGCCGTCCGAAGTAGTTTCTCCTTCGGAGTGGCGTAAGGGCTGCAGGTCACCCCGCCCTCGGTCATCCCCCAAAGATTGGAGACGAAGGTTCGTGGCAACTCAGCCCAGCACTGCTCAATCAAGGAGGGCGGAACCGGCGCCCCACCACACAGGAACACTCGCAGCGGCGCCGCCTTCGGCCCCCGGCCCTTCCAGGGAGCATCAGCAAGATCCTTCAAGAAGGGCGTGGCGGCAGCCGTGAACGCGCACCGCTCCTCCTCGATGAGACGCAGTGCCTGTTCTGGATCCCAGACCTCTTGCAGCACAAGCGGGCTGCCGAGCATGAGGGCCATCCGCACACCGTGAATCGCCCCCACGCTGTGGCCCAGCGGCGACGCCATGAACAGCGGAGTCTCGTCACTGAGTCCATACCGAAGCGCGATTCCGGCGTTAATCGACCAGGCACTCCGTTCCGTATGCATCACGACTTTCGGCGGGCCCGTAGTGCTGGATGTGCAGAGGAGGTAGTCGGCTCTTCCAATCACCTGCTGCGCTTCCGTTTCCGAACGACCAACCCACCTACGAGACCCCTTGTCGCCCAGGATGAGCGCCGAGCACCGAGTCTCCGACTCGTCCATGGCGGCGGTCACCACGTCACCCAGGGGCGTCCGGCGGAAGCGTTCCGCCGCGATCACGACCCGAGCTCCTGTCAGGTTCAAGACGTGGGACAGTGACCCGCTGTCCATTGTAACGGGCATCACCGTGGGAACCGCTGCCATCCTGAGCACCGCCAAGAAGCTCACGACCCATTCGGCCCAATTCGGTAAAAATATCACAACCGCTTCTCCTGCCCTGATGCCCCTGGCTGCCAGCTCCCCTGCGAGCTCCCCGCTTGCCCTCCACAGGTCCTCATGCGTCAGCCGGGGTCCCCGGACGTCGACAACGGCCAATGCTCCGCCAGCTCGTGCCACCACCTCGCGATATGTCAACACCAGGGGAGGGAATTCCCAGCCGCCCCGATTCCGCTGAACGACGGTCGTCGTCCTCTTGTATATCATCCTGCCCTCCGTCTCCGCTGACGCCGAATCCCTGTCCCGAAGCTGCCTGCCTCACCCAACACGGCCCTGTGACAGCTCCGCCTCCGGCCGGGCACCGCGGAATCAATCCTCATGGGTCACGCCCCGCCGAGCAATCGTGCCCTGGCCGCGGCCACGGCGCTCCGCCGTTCCTCCGATGCCGCCAGCCGCCTGGCCACTTCAGACCACCGCTCGAGGTCCAGCTCGCCCCGACGGAGGCCGCGGAGAAGCGCCTTGGTCGCGGCAACCGCCCCGCGCACGGCCCGCTCGAGCCCATTGGCCAGCTCCATCGCCCGATCGACGGCGTGGCCCGCTTCGACCACCTCCGACACCAACCCGATACACGCCGCCTCTCGGGCAGTGACTCGATCACCGAACAGCAGAATTCGCGCGGCTGCCTGAGCCCCGATACCCTGGAGTAGCTCGGCCACTACGAGCGGGCGGTACAGGAGCCCGAGGTGAACTGCGGGGAGATTGAACACCGCTGACTCGGAGGCGATAATCATGTCCGTCGATAACGCTAAGTCAAGGCCAGCTCCGACACATGGGCCCTCGACCGCGGCCACTACGGGCACGGGCAACGTCTCAACCGCCATCGTCCACTCATGGAGCAGGTGATCAATCACCTCGTCGGTAGCAGTGCCTGTCACTTCAGCGACGTCCATCCCAGCACAGAAGCAACCTTCGGTTCCGGTCACGACAACCCCCAGCAGATCATGGGTTCCGTGCCCAATCCGACGCAGCTCCGCCACCAAATGGCGAAGCTGTTCCTTCGTCAACGCGTTCCTCCGTTCTGGCCTGTTCAACGCCATAACGAGAGTCTTCCCGACCACCCGAGATTCGACCACCGCCATCTTGCCCGTCACCCCGAGGATTCCTCGAGGAACGACCGCACCGCCGCAAGTACCGCCCCCCCGGCCTCCTCCAGCACCCGATGCCCGGCGTCGGCTAGCTCCACGTACCGGCCGTTTGGAAGCGCCTCCAACATGATGTGCTGCGCCTTCGGGGGACAGAACCTGTCATGTGCTCCTCCGATCAGCAAGACCGGAACCTGAATACGGCCCAGTTCCGGGGTCAGCGGCTCCTGTCTGAGCCTAATCATCGCGGTGGCAGCGTTCCGAAAGCCCTCACCGTCCCCAATACATTCCAACTCGTAGTTCACCACTTCCTGCAACCCGGACACCGGTTTGTGAGCCGTCATCGCGATGTGCTCGCTTATCATCTCACGAATCGCCTCGCGATCCCGTCCGGTGAGAATCTCGATTTCCCTCTGGTACCCGGCGACGGCTCGCTCGCCGACCACCGACGAGGTTGCAATCGCCACCACCTTGCTGACGAGATCGGGACGCCGGGCGGCCACCCATAAAACGACCGTCCCGCCCAGCGAGTAGCCCACCAACGCGCGCGGGCGTGCCCCAAGCCAGTCGAGGAAGACAACCAAATCCGACCCCAGCTGCGCGAGAGTGCCGCTCGCCTCCCCCACCGGCGTCCCTCCGTGTCCCCGGAGATCGTAGGCGTACGTTCGAAACCCTCTCGCCAACTCGCGTTGCAGTGTGCCCCACGCCCGATGGTCCTGGCCGAGGCCGTGAACCAAGACCACTTCCGGGCCCTCCCCCATAGCCAGGAAGCAAACCCTGGACGGATCCAATGCCGAACCTTCAGTGCTGCTTTCCGTCCCATCCACCTTCATCGCCCATCCCGTGTTGGCCCTCTCCCCGTCGAGCTGAAGCAAGCTCCTGCCTCCCACTCACGTTCCCGACATCAGGCCTGCGTATCCGATCTCCGGCAAGACCCGGCAAGCCAGCCTGAGCAAGTTCGCCTCGCTGAAGTAGGGACCAATCACCTGAAACCCGGCCAACACGTCCGGCAGTGGCAACGTCAGCGCCGGATGGCCGCTCAGGTTGAAGGGATGCGTCAGGAGCACGTCGGCCGGATCGGGAGGAGTATGCGAAGTCTTCCACGCGGGTAGCGCCACCGTCGCGGTCACCATGAAGTGGAATTCCTCCAACACGGCTTCGGTGGCCCGAATCACGTCGCGCCGGGTTTCCTCTGCTCGTCGTAGGTCGGCCCGGCTCACGGACAGCCCACGCTCACACCACTCACGGAATGATGGCGTCACCTTCCCTCGCTCTTCCGCAGACCAGGTCTGCCAGCGAAGAGCATCCCCCCGGGAAGCCATATCCAGAAACGCCCTCAGCGACTTCGGGAGCGGCGGGTCAGACCTCGTAACCGATACACCTGCCCGCTCGAACTGCCTCAGGACGTGCTCGAACGCCTCCTGCACCGCGTCGTCGACGGCCATACCGTCAGGAGACACGCTCGCCAGTATCTTGAGACCGCCAACCTTCAAGGGCTCGGTCAGCGCCCTTTCGTACGACGTCTGCTGCCCCCACCTCGAGGCCGCGGCGAGCAACCCGACTCCGGTTACGACATCCAGATAGCGCGCCAGATCCTGCACCGTGCGCGTCAGGGCGCCGCTGTGACCAAGGTCACCCCAGTAGGTGTCGCTCCCCGGAACCAAACCGAACGTCGGTTTCAGGCCGGGCAGACCACAGAACGCGGCCGGAATCCGGATGCTCCCTCCTCCGTCCGAGCCGGTGGCCAGCGGGACCATCCCCGAGCTCACGGCTGCTGCTGATCCACCGCTAGAACCGCCGGGACTGCGCGTCAAGTCCCTGGGGTTGCGCGTCTGCCCGAACCGGGCGTTGCGAGTCTCGTAGCTGTAGGCGAACTCAGGAACATTGGTTTTCCCGACGATGATGGCCCCTGCCCGTCGTAGTCGGAGGACGTGCACCGAGTCAGCCGCCGGAACCTTCTCGTCCACGTACGATCCGAATGATGTCGGCATCCCACGCACGTGCTCGGTGTCCTTGACCGCCACGGGGACGCCCGCCAGAGCTCCGGGATCGTGCCCCTCTTCGATCGCCTCATCGATCACACGAGCTTGCTCTTCCAGGCACTCCGCCGGCGCCACGTAAGTGAAGGCATTCAGCTCTTGATTCGCCTCCCTCGCCGCTTGTAGGAACCAGTGAACTACGTCAATCGCGCGGTGCCTCCGGTGGCGTACGCCTTCCGCGATGCTGACAACGCTCGACCCTCGGTCCCAGCCGACCCATACCGTCCGTTCCTCCCGGACGTCGTCTGCCCTACGAGCCCTCGCTTCGCTCATACCCTGCCAACCCGTCGACGAATCGCCGGCTTTCGCGGCATTCATGGCGAAATCTTGAACCCGGATCCCACGACGACCATGATGTGTGTCTCCCCCTCCTGGACGACCTCTCCCAGTTGGTTCAGGACCTCCAGCCTGTGGTGCACGATCCCCCTGTCCCCCCGACTCGTTAGTCTCTTCTTCAGCAGCGTGCTGCGGACCCGAATCGTGTCGCCAATCGCGACAGGTTTGACGAACCGCCAACTCACCCCGAGGAACGCGATTGACTCGAGAGGGCAGGCCATGCCCGCCAAGGCCACCGCCAGTGACAACACGAGGGCTCCGTGGGCGATACGCCCGCCGAAAGGCGTCTGCTTCGCATACCCGTCATCCATGTGGACGGGATGAAAGTCCCCGGTCAGCCCGGCAAAATGGACCACGTGGGCCTCTGTCACGGTGATGGCTTGGGACTCGACTACCTCCCCTTCCACGAGATCTTCGTACTTGCGCGCGGTCACCGCTCCATGCACCCCTCGTCACTTCACTCCCGAAGAACGACAGCGGCCGTGGGTCCACATGAGCGTCTGCTGTGGTCGTCGAGGACCTCGGGGCGGCCGGCACGCAAGACCGTCTCTGGCTCCATCGGTAACCTCCGCACTCGCCAGCCCGTGGCGTCGTATATCGCGTTCGCGACGCAAGCCGCAACGGGGATGATTGGAAGCTCAGCGATAGTCTTCGCCCCGAGAGGTCCAGCCTCCTCTTCCGTCGATACGAAGAACGCCTCGACCGGCACAGCATCAGCAGCCGTAGGAACCCGGTAGTCAAGGAATCCTGGGTTCTCCACCCCTCTTTCGCTGAAGATGGCTCCTTCGCTCAGCGCGTAGCCCAAGCCTTGCAGGACACCCCCGTATACCTGTCCCTCGGCACCGACCGGGTTGATGATTCGGCCAGCATCATGGGCAGCCCAGTACCGCTCCACCAGTACCAGGCCCGTCCAGGTGTCCACACGGACCCGGCAGCCGTGGGCCGCGAACGTGTACGCGGGTGAAACGTTGCCCTTCCACGAGTCGTCTGGAAGCTCTACTCCAGGAGGGATATAGACACCTTCCGCCTCCAAATCAGATAGTCTGCCCGCCTCCGCCGCCGCGGCCGCCACCGCGTCGAGCGGAGCCCCGTCATCGAGCCCTAGCTCTTGCCGCACCCGAGCCACATTCTCCCTCAGCCGTCGCGCCGCAGACAGCGCCGCATTGCCGGCGAAGAAGGTCGTTCGGCTTGCGAAGGAGCCGAGGCCAAAGGGCGTGCCCGCAGTAACGCCCAGGATCACTTCCGTCTCCGATTCTTTAATATTTAATATACCAGCGACTATCCGCCGCAGCGTGGTCGCCGTACCCCCTCCCACGTCGACCTCGCCGCACGAAACCCGCACCCGACCGTCATCCGTCACGATCATCCGCACGACGGAGAAATCCCCCGCTGGGTTCACCGCCCTGTTGCTAATCACGTGAGTCCCACACGCAACCCCGTACCCGGTGCGCCATCGCTCGCCCATCGGCGCGCTCGTCTCCCCCCCCTCCCCTCCTCCCTCGACTCGGTCGCGCGCGATGGCTCGCTCCACCACGTCCACACACTCGCCCAGACCGCACGAACCGATCTTCCAGCCGTGGACGCTAACTTCACCGGGCCCGACGGCGTTCCGCTTTCTGAGCTCCCCTGGTCCTATGCCGAGTTTTCGGGCCAGCTCATCGAGGATCTGCTCCTGGGCGAACGCAGACTGGGGACTCCCGAAACCGCGGAAGCATTGCGTGGGAACGGTGTTCGTGTAAACGAGCTTGGCCTGCGCGCGGACAGCTTCGAACTTGTACAGATTATCCATCCTAATCGTCGCCGCTCGGACGACCGACGGGGCATGTAGGCTGTAGGCGCCGTTGTTCGCCAAGATCCGCGACTCTTTGGTAATCAGCTGCCCGTCACGACTGGCGCCAATCCGTACCCAGAGGCTGAGATTCACCCTTGGGGTGGCCTGGGCGAAATCCTCCCTCCGGCTCATGACCATCCCCACGTCTCGCCTGAGCCGCCGGGCGAACTCGGCACAAATCACGTGAACCGGATGCTCGTACTTGGCGCCGAAGGACCCGCCAATGGTGGGAACCTCGATTTCCAGCCCCTCCTCCCAATCCCTAAGCAAGCTCCTGTACTCCTCCAGGATCATGTGGGGCGAGTGCATAGGTGCGCAGAGGATGATAGTGTTGCCTGCGTGCTTCGCCAGCACCGCATATGGCTCCATGTAGGCGTGTTGAGCCGGCTGGACGGTGAACTCCCCCTCCGCCCAGACCTCAGCGCGCCGAGCGGCGTGCTCCCAGTCGCCCCGCTCCACATTCAGGCTCAGGGCGATGTTGTCTGGTCGTTCCTCGTGGATCGGGACCTCCAACGTCAGCGCCTCCTCGGGCGTGAGGGCCGAGGGCAAAGGCCCATAAGACACCCGGACGGCACCCAGGCCCGACCGCAGGGCTCCCACTGTCTCCGCCGCCACCGCGACGACCGGTTCACCCATGTACCGTACACGGTCCACCGCCAAGACGGGCTGGTCCGCTATGACGTGCCCGAGACGGATTCCCGCGAAGTCGTCTCCGGTGAGAACGCCCTTCACCCCCCGCACTCGCAGGGCCCTGCTGACGTCAACGCACTGAATCCGTGCATGCGGATGGGGACTCCTAAGGAGCCCGACCAGCAGGCATTCCCCACGGAGAAGATCCCGCTCAAGGCGATCCCGGGCGTAATCCGCCTCGCCCTTCACCTTTGCGAGAATCTCCTGCGTCACCTGGGAACCACCGCGGGGCTCTGCGCAGGCACCTCGACCGCGGCTAGACATATCGTTCCTCCGTACTTCCTCTCACGGGCCACGCCGGAGAGGCGCTCTGGCACGCGGTGCAACCTCTCGATTCTCGCGCTAGCGTGGTCATCACCTTCATGAGCTGCCAGTATCCGGTACATCGGCACAGATTCCCCTCCAGTAGCTTTGGGAGATCCCCGTGACCGGTTCCCTGGTGTCCCTCGTGAATCCAATAGGCCATCACCGCCATCCCCGGCGTGCAGAAACCGCACTGCACGCCCCCTGTCGTGGCGAATGCTTGGGAGATGGTGCTCACGAAGTGTGGCGGTAGGCCTTCGACGGTGAGAACACTCCTCCCTCCGACGCAGCCGCACAAGACGAGACACGCGCACATCGGCCGCCTGTCGACCAGCACGGTGCACGCGCCGCACTCGCCCTCACCGCACCCCTCCTTGGTTCCGGTCAGCCCCAGCCTGAGCCTCAGGAAGTCGATGAGCCGAGCACCCTCCCAGCCATCGGTGGGGTAACGGTGCCCGTTGACCTCGACCCACTGGTCACGCATATCGGCCGCTCCCGGCATCTCTCGTCATTCCTTTGCCCCGCTGCCCCGTCCACCGCCCGGCCGCGCCCCGCTGGGATTCTGGTGGAAGAACGTGCAGTACCAGACGTGGGTCACCGCCCGGGCCGCCTCCTCCACCGTCGGCCTCACGGCGGGGTCGGACTCGAAGAACCACACGTGCGCGGCCTGTTCGGTCATGCAGGCCAGCGCCTCGGCCAGCCGTCTGACCGGGAGGCCGTTCACCTCACGCAGCCCGAAGTCCCGCTCCATCACCACCCGGAACCGCTCGACGTGCCTCAGCCGCATAGCAGACCAGAGAGCAGCGAAGCGTCGGTTGACGGCAGCCGCCTCCTGGAAGGCCGCCAGCACGGCCGCGTTGTCGGAGTAGAGCTTGATGTAGCCCAGGTTCGCCGCCAACAACGCTTCGAAGGGCCGGCTCTTGAACCGGTACCGGTGGGAACGGCTGGCCGCGAACAGCTTCTCGTGCAAATCCTCGATGACCGCCGCGAACAGGTCCTCCTTCCCCCCGAAGTACCGGTAGACGCCGCCCGTCGAAAGACGGGCGGCGATGACCACGTCGCTCATCCTGGCCGCCACGTAGCCATCCCTCGCGAAGACCTCGTGGGCAGCCTTCACGACGCGCGCCCTGGTCAACCGGCCCTTGCGGGTGCGCGGTACGGCCGCCCGGACCGTGCTGAGGGCCGATGTGGTCACCTCCCCTTCGCCTCCAACGGGATGGCCGTCTCAAAACCGCCCAGGTCCCCGTCGGGCGCGGGGACGATGACCGCCCGATCGGGCCGCCACCCGACCCGGAGATATCCTCCCTGCACTGCTACCTCCGCCTCCCCCGAAGGAAGGTGGATCACCCCCCGGCCGCCCGTCTGGAAGAGACCACGAACCCGGACATAATCCCCTTGGTAGATGCACTCCTCCACCCGCATCTCGAGCCCGTGCGGGCCCGGGTGTCCCGCCCCACCGGGGTCCATGACTACAACGTGCTCGGGGCGGACCACCAGCACCCCCCTGTCTCCAGGACGGACGGCGCCGACCGGCGTCCCTTCCAGTCGGACGTCGGAAGAGAGCCTTAGCGAAGCCCTCCGCTGGTCCGATGAGACGGCCTCGACCTGTCCGAAGAGGAGGCCGGCCTGTCCAAGGAAACGCGCCACGAACAGGCTCCGGGGCCGCTCGTACACATCCTGGGGGGTCCCGCTTTGCTCCACCCGTCCTTGTCGGAGGATAACCACGCGGTCGCTCAAAGCCAGCGCCTCGCTCTGGTCGTGGGTTACATAGAGGATGCTCGTGCCGAAATCACGGTGGAGACGCCGGATTTCGCTCTGCAACTCCTCCCGGAGATAGCGATCGAGCGCGCTCAGCGGCTCGTCCATCAGGAGAAGCGCCGGCCGGTAGGCGATGGCTCTGGCCACCGCGACCCGCTGCTGCTGTCCGCCCGAGAGTTCCCGCGGAAACCGCTCGGCCAGGCCCTCCAGCCGGACCAGCTCCAGGACCTCCATTACGCGCTGTCTGACATCGGCATCCGTCAGCCCGCGTGCCCGGAGGCCGAAGGCGACATTCTCGTACACGGTCATGTGCGGGAACAGGGCGTAGTTCTGGAAGACGACACCCACGTTCCGCTTGCGGGGTGGGAGGGAGGTCACGTCCCGCCCGTCCAAGACGACGCAGCCCCCGTCGGGATCTTCGAAGCCAGCCACCAGGGCCAGCGTGGTGCTCTTCCCCGACCCGCTCGGCCCCAGGAGCGTGACAAGCTCGCCGGGCCTCACTTCCACGTCCACGTGGTCAACGGCCACCACGGCGCCGAACCGCTTCACCAGCTCCCGAGCCTCGAGCATCCCACGGGCACCATCCTCGCCCCCTGTCATCGGACCACGTCGGGTCGACCCCCCGGAGGTAGACGGAACCCGGACCTCCGCAACCGCCCGACCGGCGGTCGCCGCCCCCCCCCGCCGCCCGAGCCGGTCGCCTCGCCTCCGTCCCCCGATTGCCCTTCCCTCCACGCCGCGCCTCAGGACCCATCTTGCCCCCCATGCGACACCACCCAGCGCGGCGGCCAAGCCCAGCATCAGGCTGGCTGCTGCCGGCAGCACGGGGTCGAGCTCGTAGCGGATGCTCGAGTACATGCGGACAGGGAGGGTCGGCGCTATGTCCGACCCGAGGAAGAGTGCGGCCACCGTCTCATCCAGGGAGACCAACCCGGCCAGCACCCCGGCGCCGACCGCCGCCGGAGAGATTAGCCGCAACGTGACCCGCGCGAAGGCGGAGAGCCGGGACTTGCCCAGGGTCTCGGCGGCTAACTCCAGACGGTAGTCGGTGGTCCTGAGTGCCCCGCTCAGAGTGACCACGACGTAGGGCAAGCTCAGCGCCACGTGAGCCACGATGATGAGCCACACCGACCCCGTCCACCCCAGGCGGAGGGCGAGCAGGTACATCCCGGAAGCGTAGACCACCACCGGAACGATAACGGGCATCACGAAGAGGGGCTCAACCATCTGCAGCAGCGGGCCCCGACTGCGCACGAACGCGTACGCTGCCCCGCTGCCCAGCACCACCGACAGGACGATGACCGATACGGCCACGTACGCGCTTTTGGCGATGGCCGCCCTCCACACCGGGTCTCCTAACAGGTCCGAGTACCAGTGCGCCGTCCACCCCGGGACGGGGAACACGAGGAAGCCGCTGGCGCTGAACGACAACGGGACCACGACCAGGGCGGGCACCACCAGGTAGAAACAGACCAGGAAAGCCAGACAGCCCAGCGCGACGCGGATCATGCGGTATCCGCCGCGGCTCACGCTGAGCGCCCTCGTCAATCCGGCCGTGCTCACCGTCCGCCTCCGCTGGCGCGTCGGACGAGCAGGTAGCTCACGGTCCCCACCACCAGTAGGCCCGAAGAGAGCGCGCTGGCGAGACCGTACTCTAGGGTGGTCTGCATCTTCACCGCAATCAGCTCCCCCAGCATCATGTTCTGGGGTCCTCCCAGGATGGACGGAATGATGTAGTAGCCCAGGACCGAGACGAAGACTAGAGCGGAGCCGGCGGTAACCCCTGGGACGGTCTGCGGCCAGTAGACCCGGAGAAACCGCCGCACCGGGCCCGCCCCCAGGCTCTCGGCGGCGTGCATGAGGGTGCGGTCCACCCGCCGGACGACGTCGTAGAGGGCCAGCATCATCATGGGGATGGCGTACTGCAGGATGCCGACCAGCGAGGCCAGCTTGGTCGGGGCCAGGGCCAGGTCCGAGGTATCCCCACCGAGACGGCTCCCCACCCACCCGACCAGGCCACCCCTGCCCAGGATGGCTAGCCAGGCATACGATCTCACGATGAGGCTCACGAAGAGGGAACCCGCCACAACGGCCATGACCATCTTGCCCGGGCGTCCTTGGCCGGAGGTCACGAAGTAGGTCAGCGGGTACCCCACGACGAGCGCGATGGCCGTAGCGACCGCCGCCATGCCGACGGTCCTGACGAAGATCCTGACCAAATCCGGAGAGCCGACGAACCGAGCGTAATGAGACAGCCCCCCGGGGGGCTCCGTCACGCTGGTCGCCAGCACCGTCGCCACCGGAACCACGAAGGCGACCATGAGGAAGACGAAGGCGGGAAGGAGCAGCCACCCCGCCGCCCGGCGTGCCCGACGCCGCCGGCGCAGCCCTGCTGATGCCGACGTGGACCCTGGACTAATCACGCCCCCACGAACTCGTACCACTTGGTCGTAATCTGGTCGAGGCGGGAACCCCACCACTCGGCGTTGACGGCGCCGACCGAGACGGCCACGTTGTCCGGGTTGGAGGAGACGAAGGGCTTCCACGTCTCCTCCACGGCCTGGAAGCCGCTCGTGGTTACGGGGCCGAGCCCTCCGCTCCGGAAGCAGAAGTCCGCCTGACGGTCAGGCTCCAGGGCCACCTTGAAGAACTCGATGGTGGCCGGCTGCTTAGGGTCCCCCTTGGGAAGCACGAAGTAGTCTACCTGTCGGATGTTCTCGTTGTAATCCACCGCGACGGGCTGTCCTGCTCGCCTGAGGAGGTTCACCCGATTGTCCCAACCCGCGACGAAGTCGGCGGCTCCCGAGACCAGCTGCTGCTGCAGCTCGGCTCCCGTGTTCCAGAAGACCAGGTGGTCACGGATGGAGTCGATCTTGCTGAAGGCGCGGTCCAGGTCCAGCGGGTACAGCTGGTCGAAGGGGACTCCGTCACCGAGCAGTGCAATCTCGACCATGGCAACCGGCCAGTTGTAGATGGAGCGCCTGCCCGGGAAGCGCTTGACGTCGAAGAAGTCCACCCAGGTCCTGGGGTGCTCCAGTTCGCTGTCGGTCCGGTAGCCGATGGCGTAGCACCACAGGTACTCAGGGATTGCCTTCGGCAGCAGCGTATTGGGGTCAACCAGGTCGGCCGGGTTCAGGTTCACCTCCTCGGGTGAGATTGGATCCAGGAGGTCTCCGTGGCCCACCACCCAGGTGTCTTCGACGTCGGCCCAGTTCCACTCGATGTTCCCCGACCTGATCTGCTGCACCCACTTCCCGTAGTCAATCTGAGCCGTCCTCACCTCAATCCCCGTCCGCTCGGTGAAGGGACGCGCCCAAGCCTCCACCATCGCATCGTTGGTGGTCCCGCCCCAGTTGGCAATGGTGATGAAGTCGATGCCAGCCAGCTCCGGCGGCACCACCGCCCCCGGCGTCCGCTCCGGCGAGGGAGCTCGCCGCTCGCACGCTGCGAGGAAGGGAACGGCGGCAGCCCCCACGACAACCCGACCCAGGAACTCTCGACGGGATAGGGTCCTCGCCAGGACAGCCCGCCCGCGATCAACCGGCTCTCTCTGCATCACCGCTTAGCACCTCCCCCTTCGATCCGACCGGAATCGCCTACCGAGTCCGCAGGACCTGCCTGTCGCCGGCGCGCCCGTCGGTAGGCCACGCGGACCACGTCCTGCGCCAGCACCTTGGCGATGAGCCGCCTGTACTCGGCCGACGCCCGGAGGTCCGAGATGGGACGAGCCTGGGCGGCAACCCTCTCGCCGCACTCCCGGAGGACCGAGTCCTCCAGGCCGCTGCCCACCAGGACCTTGGCCGCAGAGTCCGCTACGATGACGGTGGGTCCCACGGCACCGAGGGCGATGGCTGCGTCCTCCACCTGCTGACCATCCGCGGCCAGCCGGAGTCTGGCTGCGACGCCTACGAACGCCAGGTCCATTGCCCGCCGCACGGTGAACCGGCGGTAAGCGCTTCCTTCCCTCGGACCAAGCGCACTAACGCGAAGGCCGAGGACCGCTTCCCCGGCAGACAGCGCGGTTCGGCCCGGACCGGTCAGGAACGCACAGAGATCGACCCGGCGCTCGACGCGGCCGCCCAGCAGCACTTGGGCCCTGTGGACTGTCAGGGCCGGCACCGTGTCCGCTGCAGGTGATGCGTTGCAGACGTTGCCGACCACCGAGGCCACGTTGCGGATTTGGACCGAACCGACCACAGCCGCCGCGTCGGCCAGGGCCGGGACTTCCCTTGGGATGCGGGGGTGGCAGAGGAGCTCGGCGTAGGTGACGCCGGCTCCGATCTCGATAGACGTGCCCTGAATCTCGAGGACCCGCAGTTCCTCCACGCCCCCCACCCACACAAGCGGTCCTTCCTCCGGGGACTGCCAAGCCCGGGGAACCAGGTCCGTCCCGCCAGCGAACGGCCTCCGGCCGTCCGCCACGAGTCCGAGGAACTCACCGAGGCTTCGGGGGAACAACGCATCCCACGGACCGAGTTGGCACACATCCGCCGCCCGCATGCGGGGCTAGGGTATTTGACATCTAACCGGAAGTCAAGAGAGCGACGTCGCTTTTTCGATCTCCCTAGTCTTGTTTGACTATCATGTAAACACCTCGTGAAATCGTGGAAGTGCCCGCGGTTCCGGGGTGGTATGGAGCCGCCGGCAGGACAGGAGCGAGGCGAGGGGCAACCCTCTGTAGGGAGGCGGCCTCGCCGCCGGGCCTCGATCCCGTGATTGCCTGCTTCGGGCCCGCCACGGACACCCCGGATGAGGGAGTTGGCGGGCGCGGGAGCGCGCCCCGCCGGTTGAGGCACATGCGCCCTGCCCCATCCACGCAGGTGACCTGCTCCTCAACCAGCGGTCCGGCCTCCACGTGTCCTCCCACGCCCCGATGCAGGGTGACTGCGGGACCCCTCCGTGCTCGGGCCCGGACCGCTCGCAGCGGACGCAGCCAGGCGTCCGCCCGATTCTCTCCGCGGTCGGACCCTCGGCGGGACCGAACCCCTTTGGACAGTGGAGGGTGTGGCCGGCGAGGCCCCCGCACCCCGGACACGCAGGGGAGTCCTCGATGGCCCCGAGGGCACCCGCGGTTACGGTTCCGCCGCAAGGCTGGTCCAGTGCCTTGCCCTGGTTCCCGGGGAAGGTGTCCCCCTCGCCGCCCTCGGAACCCGTTGCTTCAGGAGGCGACGGAGTATCCGCACCCATCCGGCTGTCGCCTCGATCCTCGGTCAACGCCTCGCCAGGGTGCCCCGGTGCCACGGACGCCACTGGCGCCACACCCCAGGTGGGCGCTGCCTCGGGCGTGGCATCCGTGGCGCTTCCGGCGTCTTCCCCGCGAGCAGGCAGGTACCTAGCCCACGCGTCCGCGAAGTCCGAGCGGATGTAGCCGCGGAGCGTTGTCCCATCAGGCATCCGCAAACCGCCGCGGCTTGATAGGCTTGCCCTCCGGCGTGCGGAACTCGTGGAGCATGCGCGCAAGCCGCGAGGCGGCGGCCCGCGGCGCCTCGTCGCGGCCCACGTCCCGGGCCCACCACCGGGGCCAGGGACCGTCCTCC
>JAVKID010000066.1:0-16416 GCA_031459655.1 Candidatus Fervidifonticultor octavus
GCCCTGGGCAGATCGTTCCGGTTGACCTTCCCCTGGGTCATGATCGCCGGCACCACGGCGGGCGGCAGCGGCCGCGGCGGCTCGCGTTCGTACAGGGCGTCGTAGGCCACCGGCGGCTCCTGACCGTAGCGCCGATAGGTCCAGATGTAGCCGACGACGAGCAGCAGGGTGACGAGCGCGGCGAGGCCGATGCCGAGGAGGAAGAGCCGCCGCAGTCGCAGCTCGCGTCCCGCCTGCCGCCGTTCGTCCTGCAGGAGGCTCTCGTAGGTCTGCCCGCTCTGCACGCGGGCCCGGGGGAAGATGGCCGGGTCCAGCAGCGCCCGGATCTCCAGGAAGCTCGTCTCGGGGATGCCGCGCTGCGTGACGACGGCGCGGCTGCCGTCCGGGGCCAACTCAAGCGACCCTGGCGCGGCGCGGCTGTGCACGAAGACCTTGAACAGCGCCAGGCTCGGCGCCGGCGGGAGGATGGTGATCCGGACCCGGTCGATCGGGGCGTGGTCGCCCTCGACGGCCTGCCAGTAGAACTGCGCCACGTCCCCGTAGCGCTGGACGGCCCCGCCGATGCGATAGCGGATCAGGAATCGCGTCGTGGCGTCCCGCGCCGCGTAGGTCCACCGGAGCGTCACGTCATCGCCCTCGCGCGTGACCTGGAAGGGGTAGCTTTGTCCTGTGTCCACATCCCAGACACTGTGGTAGTCCAGGGTGTAGCGCCCGTACTGCCCCCGGATCGTGCGCGTGATTGTCGCCCAGCTGAACGCTCCGTCGAACCGGAAGGCGCGGACCTCCTCGACCTCGGCCTCGCCGGTGGGGAGCAGGCGGAACGTCTGCTCGACAAGGGGGTGGTCGTAGGCTTTCGTCCAGGCCGGCAGAGCGGTCAGGACGAGCAAGAATACGACGAGCAAGAATACAAGGAGCGCGAGCCGTCTCACGGTGGCCGTCCTCTGCTGGACTTCTGCCCGCGCCGCGTTCTCCCTACGTTCCGGGGGGACTACAGAGCATCGCCCGGGGATGGCGCAGCATGGCCGCCAGGCGGTCGGCCAGGACGGGGATGTCGGAAAAACTCAGGTCCGACTCCCCGCGCGCCTCGTCCGTGACGACCGCCAGGACGGGACCGGCCGGAGGGGGCTTGTCCGTCACGACCCCGCGGCGGCGCACCTCGAT
Source organism: Candidatus Fervidifonticultor octavus (assembly GCA_031459655.1). Taxonomy (GTDB): domain Bacteria; phylum Sysuimicrobiota; class Sysuimicrobiia; order Sysuimicrobiales; family Humicultoraceae; genus Fervidifonticultor_A; species Fervidifonticultor_A octavus_A. The sequence continues at coordinate 1,162 of JAVKID010000066.1, forward strand.
CTTCGGATACGCCGCCTGGCTGTATCCTTCGAGGACGATCAGATCGACGCCGTCCAAGCGAGACAGGATCTCGCCGAGGGGCGGTTCCCCCGAGACCGGCCGCAGGACCGCCTGCCGGTCCGGTCCCACGATGGCCACGATCTCCGCCCCGGCGCGGGCGATCCGCCATGTGTCCGTGCCCTCCCGGTCGATCTCGAATCCGTGGACATCGTGCTTGAGCACGGCGACCCGGTAGCCTCGCCGCCGCAGTTCGGGGACCAGCCGTTCGATGACGTAGGTCTTGCCCGCCCCCTTGGCGCCGACGACAGACACCACGAGGGGGGCCGATCGCTCGCCCCCACGCATTTCCGGATCGGCCAGCATCTGCACGGAGACGAGATCGCCGGGCTGGAGGGGTCCCTGGTGCGGCTCGACCATGATCAGCGCGTTGGCGTCGCTGACGGACCGCAGGGCTGCCGTCCCCTGTCCCTGCAGGGGGCGAACCCTGATCTGGCCTTCGGAGACGACCGCCTTTGCCCAGAGGTAGCGCCGCCGGCCGGGAGCGATGGCCAAGGGCGCAGTGAGCCGCCCCTGGAGCACCGGCCGCAGCTCGTCACGATAGCCCATCATCTTCCGGAGCGCCGGCCGGACGAGTTCCTCGAACGCGACCATCGCCGCGCCGGGAGTGCCCGGCAGCCCGAAGACGGGTGTGCCTCCGGCCAGGCCGAACGCGGCGGGGGCGCCGGGCTTCATCGCCATCCGCCAGAACACCAGGCGAATCCCCGCCCGGGCCATCGCCGTCTTGACCAGGTCTCGCTCGCCGACGGACATCCCGGCGCACACGATGAGGGCATCGGCGTCCAATCCGCGGCGCAGTCCGGCCACGATATCCTCCAGATCGTCGCGCGCAATCCCCAGCCGCCGGGGAATACCGCCCGCTTCCGCCACCGCCGCCGCCAGCGCGTAGGTGTTGCTCTCTCGGACCTGTCCCGGCCGGATCGCCCGGTCGATCTCCACCAGTTCGTCGCCCGCCGTCAGGATGGCCACGACGGACCGGCGGACCACGGCGACGCGGTCGATGCCGAGACTGGCCAGCAGCGCCACGGATCCCGGTCGCAGCACGCAGCCTGCGGCGAGGATCACTTCACCGCGCCTCGCGTCTTCGCCGGCGGGGAAGACGTGCCGGCCGCGGGATACAGGCGCCGTAATGGAGACGGTGGTTCCCTCGTCCGCGACGACCTCGAGAGGGATGACCGCATCGGCGCCGTCGGGGATCGGCGCTCCGGTGGCGATCCGGACGGCGGTCCCGGCGACCACCGGACGGTGGGCGGCCTCTCCCGCCCGTATCGTGCCGATGACCTGCAGCGTCACGGGACGGTCGGCCGACGCTGTGGAGACGTCGGCGGCACGCACCGCAAACCCGTCCATGGCCGCCCGCGGAAACGGCCAGAGGTCGGCCGGGGCGGCGACATCCTCACCCAACACGCGTCCGGCCGCCGCTTCAACAGGCACCGTTTCGACGGCCAGCCGGGTGACGTGACTGAGGACGGCCGCCCGGGCCTCCTCAACCCGCAGCACGCCTTCTCCGCTGTTCACGGCTCTCCTCCGCTCGGGCTCCGGTGCCCGGCGACTCGTCCAGGCGGGCGCCTGTGTGTTCTCCAGCGTACGTCGGCGCGGGGTTTCCGGCATCGGTTGGAGAGCGGGATCAGAATCGGCTGAGGACCTGATACGCCCTCCGGGGCGCTTCTCCTACGCTAGGGAGCAAAGGTGCCGCGTACCGCCGGCGGCGCCGAGGTCCACCCCGGTTCATTTCAGGAGATGCGATGTCCGAGGAACAGCAGCGCGCCACCTCGACCCGGCGGGCGTTCCTGGAGAAGGCGGCTTCCGCGATCTTCGCCGGGATGGTCCTTGGCGGGAGACCGCTCCGGGTCCAGGCAGGATCGGCGCCGTCCGCGCCGACCGCCTCTTCCGTCGCGGTTCCGATGCCGAAGGCGCCCTTCCGGATCAGTCCTCAGGCCCGGGAGGACGTGCTCCTTCGGATGCAGCGCGACCTGGAGCGGGCGCTCCGGAAACCCCTCCGGGAGCGGCGCTGGGCGATGGTGATCGACACGCGCAAGTGCGTCGGCTGCAGCGCCTGCACCATCGCCTGCGTGCTGGAGAACAAGCTGCCGCCCGGCGTCGTCTACCGCCCTGTCATCGACACGGAGGTGGGGACGTATCCCAATGTCACCCGCAAGTTTCTGCCCCGCCCCTGCATGCAGTGCGACAATCCGCCGTGCGTCCCCGTCTGCCCGGTGCGGGCCACCTGGAAGCGGGAGGACGGCATCGTGGCCATCGACTATGAGGCCTGCATCGGCTGCCGCTACTGCATCACGGCCTGTCCCTATCAGGCCCGCACGTTCGATTTCGGCGAGTACTGGACCGACGGCGCGGCGCGGGGGCCGGACGGCGGGCTGGCCCTGCAGTCCGGGCGGGCCTACCAGGCGGAGCCAGGGTTCGAGTACGGCCGGGAATGGGATCGCGCCGACGGCGCCAGCCCGGTGGGGAACGTCCGCAAGTGCCAGTTCTGCCTGCACCGCATTGAGCGGGGGCTGCTGCCCATGTGCGTGACGACCTGCATCGGGCGGGCCACCTTTTTTGGCGACAGCAACGACCCGGAGAGTCTGGTCAGCGAACTGGCCAGCAGCCCCGACGTCACCCGGCTCAAGGAAGACATGGGCACCGAACCCAAGGTCTACTACCTGCTCTGACGCGGAGGGAGGACGATGAAGCGGGTGTTCTGGAGTCTCTGGGCCGTCATCTTCGCGGCGGGGCTGGTGGGCGTGGTCCAGCGGCTGCTCACCGGACACCAGCTGGCAGCCTACGGCAGCTACGTCCCCTGGGGACTGTGGGTGGCGGTGTACATCTACTTCGTGGGGTTGTCGGCCGGCGCGTTCCTCATCTCCACGGTGATCTATGTCTTCGGCGTGAAGCGGCTGGAGCCGGTGGGACGCCTGGCGCTGTTCACGGCGCTCATGACCCTGCTCATGGCGCTGCTCTCGATCTGGTTTGACATCGGCCACATGTCGCGGTTCTGGCGTGTGTACACCCGCGGGGCCTGGACGTCGATGATGGCCTGGATGGTGTGGCTGTACACGGCGTACTTCCTCCTCCTGCTGGCCGAGACGTGGTTCGCCATCCGCGGCGATCTTGCCAGAAATGCTGCGGTGCCGGGAGCTGCGGGCCGGCTCGCCCGCCTGCTCTCCTTCGGCCGCGGTGATCTTTCCGAAACCGCGCTGGCCGCGGACCGCCGCAAGGTGCGGCTGCTGGCGATGCTCGGCGTCCCCCTGGCCACGGCGTTCCACGGCGGGGTGGGCGCCCTGTTCGGCGTCATCGGCGCGCGTCTGTACTGGCACGCCTCGATCTACCCGCTGCTCTTCCTGGCGTCGGCCCTGTCTTCGGGCAGCGCGCTGCTCACCTTCCTGGCCGCGTTCTGGGGTCCCGGGAGGGGCACCCGGGAACACCGGGACCTGGTCACCCTGCTGGCCACGGTGACCCTCGGTCTGCTCGTGGTGGACGTGCTCTTCGAGTTCGCCGAGTTCTCCATCAGCCTGTACGCGACGATTCCGGCGGCGGTGCAGGGGTTTCTCATCGTGCTCTTCGGGCCGTACTGGTGGGTCTTCTGGATCGTCCACCTCGGGCTGGGGATCGTCGCCCCCGCCGTGATCCTCTTGGCGCGACGCCACCAGCCGCAGTGGGCGGGGGTGGGAGCGTTCCTGATCGCCGCGACCTTCATCTCGGTGCGGCTCAACATCATCGTCCCCGGGCTGGCCTACCCCGAGGTGCAGGGGCTGGAGCGCGCTTACCTCGGCCCCCGGCTTTCCTTCCAGTACTTCCCGAGCCTGATGGAGTGGCAGGTCAGCGCCTTCGTGGCCAGTCTGGGGGTGGCGCTCTTTGCCCTCGGACTGCGGTTCCTGCCGATCGTGACCGCCCGCGAAAGGGAGGCCTAGGCCGTGGACGACGAGACTCCCAGATCCTCTTCACCGCAGACCGGGGCGCCGGAGGGGACGCTGACCCGGCGGCAGCTGTTCAAGACGTCGGCGTTGCTCGGGAGCAGCGCGCTGCTGGCCGCCGGCGCGCCGGTCTGGTGGCAGCGTCTCAGCCCTTCCCTCCCTCCGATCGATGCGCCCGATTTCAGCTATCCCCTCGCCGATCCCGAGAACATCCTCTACGGCGTGTGCCTGCAGTGCAACACGCAGTGCACGCTCAAGACCAAGATCCAGGGCGGCCTCGTGGTGAAGATCGACGGCAACCCCTACAGCCCGATGAACCTCCAGCCCCACCTGCCCTATGGCGCCTCGCCCGACGTCGCCGCCAGGGTGGACGGGTCGATCTGCCCCAAGGGCCAGGCCGGCGTGCAGACCCTCTACGATCCCTACCGCATCCGGAAGGTGTTGAAGCGGGCCGGCCCGCGGGGCTCCGGCAAGTGGAAGTCCATTCCCTTCGAGCAGGCCATCGCCGAGATCGTCGAGGGCGGCAGGCTCTTCGCCGAGATCGGCGAGGAGCGGGTTTACCCGGGCTTCCGGGAGGTTTTCGCCCTCAAGGACGCCGCGCTGGCCAAGGCCATGGGTGACGATGTCAAGGCGATCCGCGCCGGCAAGCTGACCGTGGAGGCCTTCCAGGAGAAGTACAGGGATCACCTCGACGTCCTGATCGATCCCAACCACCCCGACCTCGGCCCAAAGAACAACCAGTTCGTCTTCATGGGAGGACGGATCGGTCCGGACCGCGAGGTCTTCGCGAAGCGGTTCACCTTCGGCGGGGTGGGCTCGATCAACTGGTACGCGCACACCACCATCTGCGAGCAGGCGCACCATGTGGCCTTCAAACTGGCCACCGCCCAGTGGAAGGAGAAGGAGGGCACCTTCAGCTGGGACCCCGGGACCAACCACATGAAGCCGGACTTCGGCGAGGCCGAGTTTGTCATCTTCTGGGGCACCGGTTTCAACGAAGCCAACTTCGGCCCGACCCCTCTGGGCCCGCAGGTCTCGCAGGCGCTGGTGGACGGGAAGCTCAAGATCGCCGTGATCGACCCCCGGCTCTCCAAGAGCGCGGCCAAGGGTTGGTGGATCCCGGTGCGGCCCGGCGGCGATCTCGCCCTGGCCATGGGGATGCTCCGCTGGATCATCGAGCACAGGCGCTACGACGAGGCGTTCTTGCGCCACGCCAACAAGGCCGCGGCCGTGGCCGGAGGGGAGAAGTCCTGGACCAACGCGACGTGGCTGGTGAACGCGGAGACGGGGCGGCTGGTGAGGGCTTCGGAGATCAAGGCGGGATCGGCGCACGAGTTCGTCGTGCTCGTGGGCGGCAGGCCCGTGGCCGTGGATCCGAACGACGAGAAGCGCCCGGTGGTGGGCGATCTGGACGTCTCGGTGAAGCTGGGCGACGTGGACGCCAGGTCGGGATTTCGCCTCCTGAAGGAGTCGGTCTTTGCCCACTCCCTCGAGTTCTACGCGCAGGAGAGCGGGGTGGATCTGCAGACCCTGGCGGACCTGGCGGACGAGTTCACGGCCCACGGCAAGAAGGCGGCCATCGACTTCTACCGCGGGCCGATCAAGTTCACCTACGGCTACTACGCGGCGCAGGCCATCATTCTGCTCAACTACCTGATCGGCAATGTGGACCACCAGGGCGGCCTGCAGGCCGGCGGAGGATCCTGGAACGCCCTGGGCGACAAGCCGGGACAACCCTTCAACATGAAGACGCTGCACACCGGGGCGCTGTCTCCCTTTGGCGTGAAGCTGACCCGGGAAGCCAGCGGACCGTACGAGACGAGCACGCTCTTCAAACGGGATGGCTATCCGGCGAAGCGCCCCTGGTTCCCCTTCACCGACGACGTCTACCAGGAGATCATCCCGGCGGCGGCGGCGGGGTATCCCTATCCGATCAAAATTCTCTGGCTGCACTACGGTACCCCGGCCCTGGCCAACCCGGCGGGCCACCTGCAGATCAAGATGCTCCAGGATCCGGAGCGGATTCCGCTGTTTATCGCCACCGACATCGTGATCGGCGAGAGCAGCATGTACGCCGACTACCTTTTCCCCGACCTCAGTTACCTGGAGCGCTGGGGCAATCCGATGGGGACCAGCCCGGCGACGATGACCAGAACCACAAAGGTCCGCCAGCCCGTGGCGGCGCCCGTTCCAGAGATCGTGTCGGTGGACGGGGAGGCGATGCCGATCAGCATGGACGCGGTCATGCTGGCGGTGGCCAAGCGGCTGCGCGCTCCCGGGTACGGCCGGGACGGCTTCGCCCCCGGGATGCCCTTCAACCGCCCCGAGGAGTTCTACCTGAAGATGGTGGCCAATGTGGCCTGGGGAGACAAGGAAGGGGATGCGGTCCCCGAGGCGGGCGACGGCGAGCTGGAGCTCTTCCGCCGGGCCCGTCGCCACCTCTCCTCCGCGGTCTTCGATGAGGCGAAGTGGCGGAGGGCCGTGGGGGCCCACTGGCGGCGGACGGTGACGGTCCTCAACCGCGGAGGGCGCTTCGAGGCGGCGGAGACCGCGCGGAAAGGCGCGTTCGTCCCCCACCCCTGGGGCAAGCAGCTCAACGTCTACATCGAGCCTGTGGGGACCGGCGTCCACTCCATTACCGGGGCGCGCCTGAGCGGCGTGCCGGTCTACGAGCGCCTGAAGCACCTCGACGGGCGCGAGGTGACGTTCCCCCCGGAGTACGACCTGGCGCTCCTCACCTACAAGGAGATCTTCGGCGGCCAGTCGCGCACCGCGGGCAACTACATCGGGCAGCTGGCGCTCATGCCCGAGAACTTCGTCTACATCAGCGTGCAGGACGCCCGCCGGATGGGGCTCCAGGACGGCGATGTCGTCCGGATCACGGCCCCGGGCTTCGACGGAACGTTCGAGGTGGGCCCGGGGCAGACGTCGGCCGTGCAGGGCAAGGTGCGGCCCATCGAGGGGATCCGGCCCGGTGCCGTGGCGGTCTCCTGGCACTACGGTCACTGGGCCTACGGGGCGCGCGATGTCGAGATCGACGGCGAGCTCGTCAAGGGAGAGGCGGCGCGCGGTCGCGGCCTGGTCGCCAACCCGGCGGTGCTGGTGGACGGCTACCTCAAAGACCTCTGCCTGACCGATCCCATCGCCGGCGACTCCGTGTTCAACGGCGTCCCGGTGAAACTGGAGCTGGTGGCCAGGGCTCCGCGGCTCGGCTTCCCCCGCTTGGCCGTCCCCCGCACGGGCGGGAGGCAGGAGGGCCCGCGGGCGAATCTGGCCCAGCCCGCCGACCGCGACCACGCCGCCTGGGCCGCTCGGGCGGCGCTGGAGGTCGTCAGGGGGCGACGTCGCGCCGAAGATCTCCGGGCCGAAATCCTGCGGCGTCTCGGGCGCAAGACGTAGTCCTCTCCACCTCGAAGGGACGCATCCAGCGCCGCCGCGCAGGCCGCGGCGTAGACACCCACCGGCGGCTCGACGCCCCCGTGCCGCCGCGGGATGGTGATGTCCCATCCGAAACTTGACTCCAGGGCAGGCGGGAGCAGAATCGGGTCCCCGCCTGATGTCGGGGAAGGGAGCCGCCGCATACCCTGATTGATGCAGATGGTTGCATGAATCGCCGGGGAAATCGCGATTGCGGGACAGCGCGTTCACCAAACAGGCGCGGCTACTCCGAACTCTCTCTCATCCCGGGCGGCTGGCCATTGTCGCAGTTCTCGGCAGAGGCGAAGCCTGCGTCTGCCACCTGGCCGCGGCGCTGGGTCGCTCCCAACCCTATGTCTCGCAACAGCTCGCCGTCCTGCGGGGCGCCGGACTCCTCGCGGCACGGCGCCAGGGGACCTTCACCTACTACACGCTGCGCGACGTTTCTGTGCTTGGCCTCGTGGATCTCGCGGACCGGCTCGCCGGGAGCCCCAGCCTCCCACGCATTCCGTCAGGAGTGGTGAACGGATGCGGGTGTCCGGCCTGCCGGCTCGCGCCAGGGGAGGGACACCGCGCGCAGTAGCGCGGTGGTCGCCGGATTGGGCGGCGCTGGTCAGACAGTTCGGTATCCGGCACACGACCATTCAGTTCGAGCACGACAATTACGGTCAAGACCCCGTGGTCTATACCGGGCGAACCGTGGCGGGATCGTGATGAGGTGAATGTCGGCATGGCAAAGGAAACCGGAAGAAGCATCATCGACGACCTGCTGTCCGTGCTGGTGGATGCCCCGGTGCGAGACGTGCGGGTCGGGGCCTTCAAGACGGCCGTCGTGGTCGGTCGGGAGGGCACCCGGCGCTGCGGCCTAGCCTCTACGCCTCGAGAGGACGACCACCACTACGGCGGTGGCCCCGCCGTGCGCGAGGCTGGTTCGTTGCTCGCGCGAAGCGCCCGCCAGCTGGCCGACCTGGCCCGGTCTTCGAGCCCGATGGAAGCCGCGATCGGCATTGCGGCCGTCAACGCGCTGCTGCCTGCGCAGGAAGCGCATTGGATGGATCTCAACGCCGAGGAGGTGATCGCCGAGCGCGGCGCGGGGAAGCGGGTGGCGCTGGTCGGCCACTTCCCGTTCGTCCCCCGACTACGGGAACGCAGCAAGAAGCTGTGGGTACTGGAAGAGCGCCCCAGGGAGGACGACCTGCCTGTCGACGCCGCGGCTGAGGTCATCCCGCAGGCGGACGTGCTGGCGCTCAGCGGCACAACGTTCATCAATCATACCTTCGAGGGGTTGATGGCACTGCGCCGACCGGATGCGCTCGTGGTCGTTCTGGGGCCCAGCACGCCACTGTCGCCTGTCCTGTTCGATTACGGCGCCGACGTCATTTCCGGCACGGTGGTCGAGGACGTGGATGCCGTGCTGCGCGCGGTCAGTCAGGGGGCCAACTTCCGGCAGCTTCGCCGGCAGGGGGTGCGGCTGGTCACGATGTGGGGGCGAAGAGGATGAAGGCGCTGCAAGAACATCTCAACCGGTGGCTCCTGGTCTACGTCGTCCTGGCGATGGCCGTCGGGCTGGGAGTCGGCTATCCCCACGCGGCGTGGACCAGGGCCCATGAAGAAACCATCAACGGCCTGACGACGCTCGCGGTCTTTCTCATCATCTACCCGATGATGGCCAACCTGAAGATCGAGGCGCTCGTCAAGGCGGGAAGAACATCAAGGGCCTGGCCCTGGCCGTGCACCAGTGGCAGACCGTCGTCGCGCTAGTCGTCCCGAATGCGCTGTTCATCGCCATCACCCTCGTCGTCGTGACGTGGGTGAACCGGCGCGCGGGCCTCTCGTATCGTGACCACATGGCAGTGGTCTTTGCCAGCACGGGCAAGAACAACGGCACGGCCATCGCCATCGCGACGACGGCCTTCTCGCCGCTCGTGGCGATTCCGGCGGCGACCATGCCGATCTTTCAGATTCTGTTCCTTGTCTTGTATCTGAGAATGGCGGACTGGCTGCGCGGCTACTTCAGCGGGCCGCGGGCGGAAACGCTCGCGGCCGGTCCCTCATGATCCCGGCGACAGGGGCAGCACACGTGGCCACAAGGTCGCGTCGGCTCTCGGTTCGTGATGAGGCGAAACCGCTCATTCTGATCGCCGCCATCCTGGTTGGGATTGTGCTCAACCGTCTGCTCGGCGCGGGAGCGGAGTGGCTGATTCGCGTGGTAGAGATCGGCGTGTTCCTTGTCATCTTCGCCGTAATGCTCCCTGTGGAGATCACGGAAGTTTCGCACGCTTTCCGCAAGGTGAAACCGACGGCGCTCGCGTTGTTCGTCAACTTTCTTTTCATTCCATTCTTCGCGTGGTCACTGGGATGGCTCTTCCTGCGTCAGCACCCTGATGTCTGGGCCGGCGTGATCCTCTACACGCTGACCCCTTGCATCGGCTGGTATCTCATCTTCATCGACCTGGCGCAGGGCGATGTGCCGTGGGGGATGGCGCTCTTGCCCTGGAACATCACCTTGCAAGTCGCCCTGATGCCCCTGTACCTCTACCTGTTGGTTGGGAAAGTGCTGCCCCTCGATCTGTGGGCTCTGGCGCGCAGCGTGGTTCTGTACCTGTTCTTGCCGTTTGCGCTCGCCCATGTCCTGCAACGGTCCATCATTGCGCGACGGGGGCGCGGTGATTTCTTCGGCCCCGTCAAACGCTTCATGGACGAAGTGAAGCTGTGGTCACTCGTCCTGGTGATTGTGGCCATGTTCGCCTCTCAGAGGGCACTGGGCGTTGAGGATCTCGGACGGGTGACACTCATCATCGGCGTGATTGCGGTGTTCTTCCTCGCCCTGTTTACGATTGCCCTGACGTTGGGCCGCCTGGCGGGATTGCCATACGAGGAGACTGCCACGCTGGCCTTCACCACAACGGCGCGCAATTCCGAAGCGGTGATCGGCGTAGCGGTGAGCGCGTTCCCGGGACATCCGCTGGTCTACCTGGCGGTCATCCTGGGCCTGATTGTGGAGCTGCCGATGTTGCTCGTGGTCTCGCGAATATTGCTGGCGTTGAAGGGACGGGTATGGCAACCAGTCAGACCGACGACCAGTGTAACTGCGCCAGGGGGAGGACAACGATCATGAAACGGACCCCCCTTCTTCGCCGCCACGCGACGGAGCGCCGGGGTAGGCGGCCGTCGTTCTCCTGACCCTCATTGTCGCCGTCGCCTTGCTGGAGGCCGTTGGCCCGATCGCGCTGTTGCGGCCTTGAAAGGCCGAGGGAGGTCTAGCCGCACGAAGCCGCCCGGCCGCCGGCCGTCGGCAATCCGTTCATCCTTGCCGTCCGCCGCCCTCGGGTCCTCCCAATGGACCATGCCCAATCAGGCGGCGGCCCGATGACCAACGTACGGATGATGGACGTACGCTATTCATGCAGGAATTTGAATGAATGGCGGCTCCATGACGATCATTGAGAGGCAGCTCTCACAGGAAGCACGCGTCCTGCGCGCCCTTTCCCACCCCGCGCGATTGGCAATCGTTGCGTTCCTTCGCAACGGAGCCGCGTGCGTGTGTCATCTCGGCACCGCTCTGGGACGGTCCGAGCCTTATGTGTCGCAGCAGCTGGCCGTCCTCCGCCACGCTGGACTCGTCACCAAACGCCGCAAAGGGACGTTCGCCTATTACGAGCTCCAAGATTACGCGATCCTCGGCGTCCTGGATCTGACCGCCCACTACGCGGGCGAGCGGAAAAGCTCGGCCGGACCGGCCGGGCAGACAAGGATCCCCGGCTGCGACTGCCCAGCCTGCCAGGCGGCGGAGGGGGAGGAGGTCGCATGATTGCTGAGATCGCCCTGGCCGGACTTCGCGCCGTCCAGGACTATGTTGCCCTGCACGTGCTCACCTGCCTGATTCCAGCCTTCCTCCTGGCCGGAGCCCTGGTGGCTTTCGTGTCCAAAGAGGCCATCATGGCGCGCCTGGGCGCGTCAGCATCCAAGGCCGTCAGTTTCCCCGCGGCGGCCGGGGCCAGCTTCTTGCTTGCCGCCTGCTCGTGCACGGTGATCCCGGTCAGCAGCGGGCTGTACTACAGCGGGGCCGGGATCGGCGTGGCGTTCATCGTCCTCTGGGTGGCCCCGGCCTCGAATCTGCTGTCGCTGATCTACACGGGGAGCATTCTGGGCGGGCAGATGGTCTGGACCCGGGTGGTTACCGCCCTCGTCATGGCGCTGGTCGTCGGCTGGGTGATGACGCTGATGTTTCGCCGGGAAGAAGCCGGACGTGTGAGCACCGCTTCCAACGGGCCAGCGGGCCGGATCCTCGCGCCCGCCGACCTCGGCCTGCTGGGCCTGCTGGTCGTCTCTCTGCTGGCGCCCAACTACCTCGTACGATCGGGGCCCTACGGCCAGAAGGTCCTGGTCTGGGCGGTCGCTACGATCGCCGTCGCGGCGTACGCCTTCTGGAAGAAGACCGGAGCGGAGATCCGCCGGTGGATGGAGGAAACCTGGTGGTTCGTGCGTATCATCTTCCCCCTGCTCCTGGGGGGCGTTTTCCTGGTTGGCGTCATCGGCGCGCTGATTCCGCGGAGTTGGATCGAGAGCTATCTGGGCGGGTCCGACCTGCTCGCCTCGTTCCTGGCCACAATGCTCGGGAGCGTCAGCTACTTTGCCACGATGACCGAGGCCCCGTTCGTGCACAAGCTGCTCAGCCTGGGGATGGGCAAGGGGCCCGCGCTCGCCCTGCTGCTCACCGGGCCCGGCCTCAGCCTGCCCAACTGGCTGGCGATTGGCCGGGTGTTTGGCGTGAGGAAAGCGGTCGTGTACGTGAGCACGATCGTCGTGCTGGGCACCATCGGCGGCTGGTTCGCCGGGGCGTTCATCTTCAGGTAAAGGAGGAGACACCATGATCACCGTCGAGGTGTTCGGCCCGGGGTGCCATCGGTGCCACGCCGCCATGACGGCGGTCCGGCAGGCCCTGGCGATGCTCGGCCTGAAGGCGACCGTCATCCATATCAGCGATCCGAGGGAAATGGCCAGGAACCGAATCTTGTTCACGCCGGTGGTCCGCGTCAACGGCGAGGTGAAGTGCGCCGGCCGCGTGCCGAAGGTCGGCGAGGTCGCGACCTGGCTGGCCGCGGCGGCGACCGCTGAAGACGCGCAGGCGCAAGCCGCGCCCAGCGGAGCCGCAGCACCGGACACGCCGGCACCCTAGTCCGATTGCCCCGGGGGTGCGCGAGCTCTGTGGGCGCTGAAACGGGGTCGGATCCTGAGCGAATCCGAGCCGGTGCGGCGCTACGGGGAGGCTCGTCGCCGGCTGGACGGCGACCCGGAAGCCCTGGCGCCGCTGGACCGCCTCCCCCACCGGAGACGCCAGGCCCCGAAGCGTCCCCTATTACCTGGGCCTGGCGGCCGGACAGCAGGATCTGATGCGTCATGAGAAGCGAGCAAACAACGCAGTACGTGGATAGTACTCCCACCGCCCGGAATATCGGTAGTCTTCCCATTCGAAACTCGGTAGTTCTTCCCCCCGAAACGAGGATGCTCTCGCCCTCCGGATGGGCGGTCACCCGACGCGGCGCCATCTCCTGTCTCCGTACAGTGAAGCCAGGAGGTGGCGACAATGCCGCAGACGACGCCCTCTCCCCACAGGGGGGCGGCCCAGGCCGTATGCCGCGCCGCGGCGGCGAGTTTCGCCGTCGGCCTGCTGTCCCTGCGCGTGTGCTGGCTGCCCGGCGTGAATGTCCTTCTGGCCGCCGCCGCCGTTGCTCTCGGCGTGTTCGCGTGCTGGCAGATTCTGCACAGTCACGGCGCGATGCGCGGGATGGACGAGGCCGTCTCCGGCCTCGTGCTGGGGATCGTGGTGATTGGACTCTCCACCTTCTTCATCTCCGCGCTGATCGCCGCGTGGCGGCGCTGAGGAGGGAGGCCCGATGGGACTGACGCGTCGGGAGTTCCTCCAGCTGGTCGCGGCCAGCGGTCTGGGGGTCACCGTGCTGGGCGCAGCCAGGCCGGCGGGCGCGACGCCGAAGGCGGGGGTGGGCATTCTCATCGATGTCGCCCGCTGCATCGGCTGCCGGTCGTGCGAAATGGCCTGCAAGAAGTACCACGGCTTCCCGGAGGAGGAGTCCGCGGACCTCGGTCCTCAGGCCTGGACCTATGTCCGCGCGGTGCGCCTGAAGACGGCCAAGCCCCACCTCAGCCTCGGCGACGCCGGAGCGCTCCAGCGCACCGTCAAGATCCAGTGCCGACACTGTGTGGAACCGGCCTGCGCGTCCGCCTGTCCCGTGGCCGCGCTGCGCAAGACGCCCGAAGGGCCGGTGACCTACGATCCAGGGCGCTGCCTGGGGTGCCGGTACTGCATGGTGGCCTGTCCCTTCCAGGTGCCGCGGTTCGAGTGGCACGATCGCCTGCCCGAGATCAGGAAGTGCAACCTGTGCGCGGAGCGTCTGGTCGAAGGGAAGCAGCCTGTCTGCGTGGAGGCCTGCCCCATGGAGGCGCTGCAGTTCGGACCCCGCGAAAAGCTGCTGGCCGAGGCGGCGCGGCGCATCAGCGACGATCCGACCCGGTACGTGCCGGCCATCTACGGCGCGGAGGAGGTCGGGGGGACGTCCATTCTCTATCTTTCCGATGTCCCCTTCGAGGAGCTCGGTTTCCCGGTCGTCGTCCGCGAACCGCTGCCCAGTTACACCTGGCGGGCGCTGGGGAAGATCCCGGGCGTCGTGATCGGCCTGGGGGCCACCCTGACGGTACTGGAAGCCGTCATCCGCCGGCGCCTGGAGCTGAACGGTTCCGTCCGGCGCGGAGAGGAGCGTGAGCAGCGATGAGCACTCCGCGCATCCGCGTCCGTCCCTTCCGTCTGGCCCTGTGGCTTCTGGTCCTGGCCGGGGCGGGGGCGGCGATCGTCCGCTATCTCTATGGTCTGGGCGCCGTGAGCAACCTCAGTGACCGCTTCCCTTGGGGACTGTGGATTGGCTTCGACGTGATGAGCGGGGTGGCGCTCGCCGCGGGCGGGTTCACCATCGCCGCCGCGGTCCACGTTTTCAAGCTGCACCGTTACCACGTGCTCCTGCGCCCCGCCGTCCTCACCGGCTTCCTGGGGTATCTGCTCGTGATCGCCGCGCTGCTGGTGGACCTGGGACGGCCCTGGAACATCTGGCATCCGGTTGTCATGTGGAACCCGCATTCGGTGATGTTCGAAGTCGCCTGGTGCGTCATGCTGTACACGCTGGTCCTGGCCCTGGAGTTCGGCCAGGTCCTCCTGCAGCGATTCCGGCTGTGGACCCTCTGGCGCGTGACCCAGCTGGCGTTGCCTCCCCTGGTCATCGCCGGCGTGCTCCTCTCGACGCTCCACCAGTCGTCGCTGGGGTCACTCTTCCTCATCGTCCCGGAGAAGCTGCACCCGCTGTGGTACACGCCGCTGTTGCCCATCCTGTTCTTCATCTCCGCCGTGGCCGTCGGCCTGGCGATGGTCACCGTCGAGGCCACCCTGGCCGCCCGGGCGTTTCGCCATCGGGTCGACGTCTCGCTGTTCGCCGATCTCGGCCGCGCCGCCGCCGTCGTCCTCTCCCTCTACCTGGGCGTGAAGGCCGTCGATCTTGTCGTCCGCCAGGCGGTGGGGCTGGTCTTTGCCGGAGGGATCGAGAGCGTGATGTTCCTCGTGGAGGTTGTGGGCGGCGTCGTCCTCCCGCTGGTTTTGCTGGCCATTCCGGGCGTGGCCCGCTCCTTGGGCGGGCTCGCCGCGGCCTCCTGGCTCGTGGTGGGGGGCGTGGTCCTGAACCGCCTGAACGTCGCGATCACAGGGATGCTGGCGGGGAGCGGGGCGCACTATGTGCCCGCCTGGACGGAGGTTCTCATCACGGCGGCGATCGTCTCCGGAGGGATCCTGGCCTACATCAACATC